>JASGTU010000378.1 GCA_030058085.1 Chloroflexota bacterium | reverse complement strand
TCCAGAATCACCGGCAGATGCACCAGGTGCGGCATGGGCCAGCCAAAGGCGTCGTACAACTGCTTGTGCAACGGCGCCGACGAAATCCACTCCTCGCCGCGCAGCACATGCGTGATCTGCATCAGGTGGTCGTCAATCACCACGGCCAGATGATAGGTCGGCATACCGTCGCTTTTCAGGATCACAGGGTCCTGCACGCTGCGGCTTTCCACCTCGATGTCACCGCGGATCAGGTCATGCACAACAGTCGTGCCGGAGAGCGGCGCGGCAAAGCGCACCACCGGCTTGCGCCCTTCCGCCTCGAACGCGGCGCGCTGCTCATCGCTCAAATGGCGGCAACGCCGGTCGTACCCCGGCTGTTGGCCCTTGGTGCGCTGCTCCTCGCGCATCGCCTCCAGGTCCTCCGCCGAGCAATAGCAGCGGTAAGCATGGCCGCCGGTGATGAGCTGCTCGGCGTACTCCTGGTAGATAGCGCGGCGCTCGCTCTGCACATAGGGACCGTACGGTCCGCCGATGTCCGGTCCTTCGTCCCAATCCAGCCCCAGCCAGCGCAGGCCGGTCATCAAGTCTTCCAGGCTCTCCGGATTGAAACGCTTCTGGTCCGTATCTTCGACGCGCAGAATGAACTGGCCCCCGGTATGACGCGCATACAGCCAATCGAACAGGGCTGTCCGCAGGCCGCCCAGATGCAGATAGCCGGTGGGGCTTGGCGCAAAACGCACGCGCGCCGGCTTCAGTCCATCACTCATGATGCTCATATCCTCGTTCTTGTTAGGCGCATGGCGCCTGAGTCTCTGCGCGTTGTCGTTAGTCGTTATAGGTGTACGCTATCACAGGCGGCAGAGGCAGTCAACTAAGCAAAACCGCCCCGTATAATCGCCCCGCGCCGAGCCTGTCGCCGGCGCGCGAAATGCGGCGACGAAAGCCTCAAGCCCCGGCCTGCGCCACAGCGTTGCCTACGTAGCGGCGCACTTCCATCGCCAACTCGCCGTAGCGCGCGCCGGCGGTCATCCCTATCTCGCGCGGACGCGCCAGATCGATCGCCGTCTCGGCGACGATGCGCCCAGGCCGCTCGCTCAGGATGATCACACGGTCGGCCAAGAACACCGCCTCGGTAATGCTGTGCGTCACCATCAACACCGTCGCCGCCTGCATGCTGTGGACGCGCAACAACTCTAGGTTCATGCGCTCACGCGTCAGCGCATCCAACGCGCCGAACGGCTCGTCCATCAACAGCAGCTTCGGCTGTTGGATCAACGTGCGCGCCAGCACCACGCGCTGCGCCATCCCGCCGGACAGATGCTTGGGGTAGGCGCGCTCAAAGCCCTCCAGCCCGACCACGCGCAGCAATTCGAGCGCGCGCTGCGTGTGGGCGTCGTCGAGCGCGCCGCGCTGAATCTCCAGCGGCAGCAGCACATTTTGCAACACCGTGCGCCACGGCATCAGGTTGGTAGACTGGAAGACAAAGCCGATGTCGGGCTGCGGTTCCGTCAGAGGACGGCCGTCGAAGATAACGGTCCCCTGGTCGGGCGCGATCAGCCCGCCGGCGATGCGCAACAGCGTGCTCTTGCCGCTGCCGCTCGGCCCCAGCAGGCAGACGAATTCGCCGTCCGCCACCTGGAAGCTCACGTCGTGCAGCGCGCGGATCGGCCGGGGCCCCTCCACGAACGCCTTGCTTACGCGCGCCACAGCCAACAGCGGGCGCGCCGCGTCCGGTCCGTTCACGGCAGGAACTCATTGGTGAAGAGCGGGTCGGCCTCGACCGGCGCTTCGATCAGATCGATGCGCTGCAAAAGCTGGACGGCCGCGGCCCAATCCTCCGCTTTCGATTCACCCAGCGCATATCCCGCCTCCGGCGCCCAGTAGGCAAGCGCCGCGTCAAACACGGCGCGGTTGATGGCGCGTTTCTCGCCGCTCGCCTCGGGCACATTCGCCAACGCGATCTCGAAAACCTCGTCCGGGTGGTCCAGCGTATACTGGATCGCGCGCGCCGTAGCGCGCACCATTGCCCGCACCAGTTCCGGCTGCTGCTCGATGGTGCGGTCGTTGGTCACCAGCCCGTTGGAGGGGATGTGCAGGTAGTCGTCGAGGTCGAACTGCACCGTGTCGATGCCCTCGGCAGCCAGCACTACCGGCCCGTTGACCGCATAGTCCACGGCTACGTCGATCGTGCCCGCCATCAGCGCCGCCGCCTGCGCAAAGCCGATACTTTCTGTCCTGACGTCGCGCTCGGTGAGGCCCGCCGCCTCCAAGATGCCGCGGTAGGCTACATAGTTCGCCCCATACGGGCCGGGGATGCCGATGGTCTTGCCCGCCAGGTCCTGTGGCGTCGCGATCCCGGCATCGGCCTTAGCCAGCGCCACCACCGGGTAGCGAGTCCACCACGTCAGCACCGAGCGGACCGGCAAGCCCTGGCTGCGACCGATGACAACCTGGTCGCCGCTCCCGATCATGAACTGCGATTGGTTCACGCCGACCAGCTTGATGTAGTCGTTCTCGTAGCCATAGGCCAGGCTGACATCCAGCCCTTCCTCGGCGTAGAAGCCCTTGTCGATGCCGGCATAGAGTGGGGCGAACTGCACGGTCGGCACATAACCGACGCCCAAGCTGACCGGCGTCAACGCGGCCGGCGAGGCGGCGTCTGGCGATTGAGCCGCCGGCGTCACCGGCGCACACGCGGTCCCGACGATAAGCAGCAGCGCCGCCAGCGCCAATGTGACTTTGATGATATGTCGATCTAGACGCGCCATTTGCAGATACCCGCTTTCTAGCAGCCCGCGCCGTGCGGGCGAAAACCAAATGAATAGAGCGTAAAGAATAGACACAGGGCGAATTAGTCGCTAAACGGCTTCGCCACATTCCAACGATGTCATGTTGAGCGGAGCGAAACATCTCTAGGTCTGGGACAAAGAGATTCTTCGGCTCGCTAGCGCTCGCTTCAGAATGACAGACGCTGGGCGAAAACGCCGCTAAGTACAATTACACTGGTCCCTAGAGATTGACGTCGAGACCCTTCACTTCGTTCAGGGTGACAGTAGCCCCAGGAATTCGTGACACCGTTCTTAGCGCTGCCAGCGCAGGCAAACATGCTCGGCGATGGCAACCGTCAGATACAACGCCTGGGCGATGACGATGAGACTCAGAACAGCCACGAACATCAGCGGCGTGTCGAGCACCCCGCGCGCCAGGTTGATCAGAAAGCCGAGGCCGACGTCCGCGCCGACGAACTCGCCCACCACCGCGCCGACCACCGCCAGGATGACGCTCAGCTTCAGCCCGCCGAAAATGATGGGCAGCGCCGACGGCAGCTCCAGCAGCCGGAACATCTGCCAGCGACCGGCGCGCAGGCTGCGCATCAGGTCGCGCAGGTCGGCGTCCACGCTGCGAATCCCCACCATCGTGCTTACCAGCGTAGGGAAGAAGGTGATCAGCGCGCAGACCAATACCTTGCTGATCAGACCGCTGCCGAACCAGATCACCAGCAGCGGGGCCACCGCCACAATCGGGACGCTCTGGCTGGCGACGATATAGGGCGCGAGCAGGCGTTCGGCCAGCCGGTTCTTGCCCAGAAAGTACCCGGCTGTCAGCGCCGTCCCCAGCCCCAAGACCAAACCAAGCCCGACCTCAGACAGCGTCACGGCGGTGTGGCGCGCCAGCGATCCGTCGCGCAGCACGGCGACAAGCTTCGCCCACACCAACTCCGGCCCCGGTAAGATGAATGCCGGGTACTCCTGCCAGCGCACCAGCGCCGACCACAGCATGACGCCGATCAACACCACGACCGGAACCAGCAGATGTTCAATGTATTTCACCGCTGCGCCCATCACGCCCGCTCTAGGCGCCAAGCCCGCAGTAGGCCACTGCTCTTGCGTACGTGTTGCCAACTTCTCCTCCGCTGCGACTTCAGGCAAGCAAAAACCCCGAAGCCGTCATCTGACCCCGGGGCTGTGCACAACACAGGCAAGGCTGCAACGCCTGCGCGCCGCGCCTCTCTCGCTGCCGTCTGCACCCTCTTTCATCCGGACTGTACCGTCGGCGTCGGTATTGCGCATACATCGCTCACCGAACTCGTGCCGCCGGCGCTGACGCCTGGCGACTCGCGGGCTTACCGGCAGGTTATGCCTGCCGGATCACCGCCGGTCGGGAATTGGGACTCGCTCCCTCACCCTGCCCCGAAGGTTGAAGCAACTGACTCTTCACTTGTCACCAACATTATAGCGGTCGCACCGGCGCGCGGTCAAGCAAACAGGGCTGCGATCCCGCCCCACAAGCTATCTACTCCAACCAGCCCAGTTCGATACGCTTGGCCTGGCGGAACGGGATGATGACTTGCATCCCCCCGCCCACGTCGACGATCAAGCCCTCGCGCGAGCGGACCCAATAAAATGCGTGGTGCCCCGGCGGTTCGGCCGGATCGAGTTGGACGTCGAGCGCGCCGCCCTGGCGCGAGATCAGGCGTGCCGATAGATTTTCCGGGAGACCAATGCCCTGGTAACCGTACTCCGCATCAAATTCGAGTGCGGCAAGGGCGTTCACCTCGACCGTGCGCGTCATGCCGCCGGTTTCGACGACGTGCATAGCAGCGGACTCGAATATGCTGGGCCCTGCGCAGCACCAGCCAGGGCTTAGGCGTCTGGTCTGCATGAAGCGCACGTCACGCCCTAGAAACGCGACCGACCCA
>JASGTU010000377.1 GCA_030058085.1 Chloroflexota bacterium | reverse complement strand
CGCCGGACTTGCCGCCGGCGACGCTCTACGTCCTCTATCGCTTCACCGAATCGGCGGCGGCGAAGGTCGAGGAGCTGCAGCAGCGCTGGGCTAGTGAGCACGGTCTGGAGGGATGGCGCAGCCAGTTGGCTTCGCTGGCCGGTTGGCAGCGCAAAGTAGAGGGAATCGGCGAGGAGCTCGCCGAGCTTTTCGCACAGCATGGGGCGCTCAAGAACGAGATTCTGGGGCCGCGCAAGGCGCTCGAGAACCAGCTTTGCCAGCAGATCCAGAACGCCGCCCAAGCCGTACTAGAATCTGTCGATCAGGAAAGCGATCTGCGGTTGGGGGTGCGCCGCCTGCCGGTTGCCGACTATGACAAAGCCGCAGACGCCGTCCGTGAACGCCTCAACAAACTGGCTGATGAGGCGACGCTGGTTGATCAAGTGGCGCGGCGCCTGGAGACCCTTGCGATACAGACCCAAGCTTTGATCGACCGTTTCAGCAAAGAGGAGCAGCACGATGCGGCATGACCTATCCGCAACACTGCAAGCGCTAGCATCCAGTGAGGACCGGTTTCGCCAAATTGAAGCGAACCTAAACAAAGCATCAGATGACGATCTGGGCTTGATGCGCCAGTCATTCGTCGGCCAACTTGGAGTCGAATGGGACGAACTCCTATCCGGCGCCGGTTCATTTTCTACTGGCACAGAGCTTCAGCAGCGGGCGCAGCGATTCGACAAGTTCCTCACACGCCTCCAGAACATCGTGCTGCAGCCTCGTCGCAGCCTGACGGCCCAGCGGCTAGACGAGTGGCTGGCGTCTTGGAAGCCCGGTCGCATTGCGTGGCTGGAATACCTGCGCGATGCGGATGACGATAGTCTGGACGAGATCGACGATATCCTGGGGGAGGTTGACACAGCGGAACTGGCTGACTCCGTCGTGCAGGAGATAGCGCACGATTGGCTGGCGTATTGGCTTGGCCGGCTGAAGACCCAGGAAAGAAGCGCGAAAATCTTGGCCGAATGGATTCTACATGTGAATTACGGCCTCTACCATGCGCAGCAGTATGCCCATGAGTTCATCGCAGACCAGGTCGTTGTCGCCATTCAGGAGACGGAGCAGCCGCTGCTGCGCATGATGCGTGAACGCTGGCTGAATGAGCGGCGCGCTGCGCTGCGCCAGCGAGACGTAAAGGTCGATGCTCTGGGGTTGGACGAGCTGAAGGCACGTGACGAGGCGGACTGGGGCGACTTTCAATCGGCGCTACATGCGCTCGAACCCGCTCTCCAAGATCGTTCGCAATCGGAACTGGCGCTGATTGAGCGGGCGATTGCGGGGTGGGACGCGATGGCGCCGGAGTCCGTGCGCGCCCTGGTGCGCTCCTTGTCTGACGTTGCCCGCATTACGCTGCGGCTAAAGGATTTCGCCAAAACCCACGCTGTAGACGAATTCTATGAACCAGCGTCTGAAGATGTCGCCGAACTGGTTGGCTCGCGTCCGGCAGAACCGGACGCGGCTGTCATACCGTCCTTGACACAGTTGATCGACGCCTTTGCAAAGCTGGAGGTGGATGTCAACGTCTGGGAGCAGCGATTCGGCGAAGTCGCAGAGCGCGTGCAGCGAGACGCTCAGCGCTGGGATCGGGCGCCGCTGCCGGAAGAACTGCGCGTTCAGATCGAGTTGGGGAACGATTTACTTGATGACATCGCAACACTGAAGGACTTGGCGGAGGCTGACGGGAAAGTGGCCGAGAGAAATCGGCGTGTACGCGAGTCCGTTGAGCAGTCGCTCTCCACGCAAGAGCGCCAACTCTGGGAGGCGCTGAATGAGCGCCGGGCGCGCGGTGAAGCGCGAGCGGATATGCTGGCCTTGTCCGCACTGATGGAGCCGTCAGAACTGCTGGCCGCGCTCCTGGGGTTGAACGAAAAACGATTCATCCATCTGGAAGTGGTCTTGTAAACAAGGGGAAAGCATTCGCCATGAAGGAGCCGGACAAGGTACGCCATATCGTACGGCGGCTTGACGACGAGTTGTCGGGCACGCTCTTTCTCGACAGCGAGCAACGTCCGGTGGGCCGCATCTATACCATGCGCCGCGGTTTCGGCAGTGAATATGGCCGCCCAGACGTTCTGGTCATGGTCGAGCTTGAACTAAATGTCCTGGGGACGCGCGTCAAGGTCCAGACGCCCATTCTGGTAGAGGCTGAGGATGCCGGTTTGAACGCGGCGTGGGACGATTGGGACCTATTTTTGGAACGTGACACGCTTCACATTCCTATGGTTGTGGTCGGCAAGCCTGATGCACGGCGCGATACGGCCAACTGGACAGGCAAAGCCCGCATCAGCGGCGATGTCCGGTTCGTCGCGATGCCGGATATCAGCACGGGAAACGATGACGCAGCAAACCGGTAGAAAGGCGCTAAGATGACCAAACGACAGGGCAAAGGCATCGCCAATCAACCTAGCCTTTACCAGGCAGTTCGACCCCTTCTGTGGCAAGACGGAGATGCTGGCCGAGGCGTGCATGGCGATCACGCTGGAGATCTCGACTGCGCATCCGGAGGGCTTCCCGGACAGGACGGTCAGTATCGTGCGGGAGAACAGCGGCGCGCTCAAGTTCGATAGCTACGAGTTTGAGGAGGAATAAGGGCCGCCGGGAACGCCGCCATCCCTGGCGGTAAAGGCGCAGGCGAGAAGGCCAGCAGATCTGCCGGCGATCCCAGGGAGGCGATGGATGGCTGGCGCCGTGCCGGCGTCGACGCCTTGTTCAACTGGATTTGGACACGCCCACAAGAGGAGATCAAGCGAATGCCATGCGAAAACGCGCGGAATGATTTCCAACTCGACGAGGCGTCCGTGCTCACGGGCTGGGCGCTGCGCTTCGACGGCTATAAGTACACGGACGCACACCCCTACCCCGACGACGACGGCATGGACACGTTCAGGCGCACAGGCGACTGGTCGCACATGAACGATCTGGAGAAGCTGACCGCCTTCTTTCGTCTACAACGGTATCTGTTTAAGTGGGGCGGCGAATATCTCTCCCAGCG
>JASGTU010000376.1 GCA_030058085.1 Chloroflexota bacterium | reverse complement strand
TACGCTGGCGGGGATGGTGGTGGATGCGCTCAACCGGGTGGTGCGCATGCACTACGACAACATGACGACCTACCGCTGGTATGAGCCCCTGGTGGCGGTGACGCCGCACGCGGGCACGACGCACGATCTGAACCTGGTCATGGTGGACGGGGTCGCGAATCTGCCGGTGGTGGCGGAGGGGGCGGCCTATACCGAAGCCTCGGTGGGCGACTCGAAAGAGAGCATGAGCTTCACCAAATACGGGCATTACGTGGGCATCACGCTGGAGACGATCCGCAAGAGTGACATTCAACGCATTCAGGCTATCCCCCGCGAGCTGGTGAAGGCCGCGCTGCGCACCCGCTCCGCCGCCATCAGCGGCCTGTTTACGGCTAACGCGGGCACGGGGCCGGTGCTGGAGGATGACAGCAAGGCGCTGTTCCACTCTGACCACGGCAACCTGAGCACGACAGCGTTAAGCGATACGGCTTGGGCGGCGGCGCGCACCAAGATCTGGGAGCAGACTATCCCGGGTACGGGCAAGCCGCTGGCGTTGTGGCCCACCTTCTGCCTCGTGCCCATCGAGCTCTATGACAGCGCTCTCGTCCTCTTCGGTTACGGCTCCGGCGATGTGGGCAAGCCCAGCACGGCGGGGACGGCGCAGGAGATCAACCCCTATGCCCTGAGCCGCCCGGGCGACCCGCGGCCGATTCCGGTGGCGGTGCCGGAATGGACGGACGCCGACGACTGGGCCTATCTGGTCGACCCGCGGCTGCATCCGGTGATCCACATGGCGTATGCGTCCAACCCGGCGGGCGGCAGCCATCCGCTGCCGGAGATCTTCGAGGTGGCGAGCGAGACAGCCGGCCTGATGTTCACCAACGATACGCTGCCCGTGAAGGTGCGCGACTGGTGGACCTATGGCGTGAGCACGTATGTGGGCATCGGCAAGGCCAACGTGACATGAGGGGGCGCGAGTCACACGTCATGCGTTATCAATGATTCGTGACTCCTGACTCGTGACGAGTGACGAATGATGAGTGACGAACTGAGTAACAGCCTACCTAAACAAAAACGTAAGGAGCAATCCATGCAAGGCGCACGCTTTACGGTAGCGGTTCATCTGGGCGGCACGTTGGCGGCGAATCAGCAGGGCGTGATCCAACTGCCGTGCGCAGCCACGCTGATCGAGGTGTCGGCCTGCGGCAGCAACAGCAACAGCGCTACGCTGCAACTGGGTACGACGACCGACGTCGACGGCATCATGGCCGCGGCCGCCATCGGCGACAGCAGCGTGCCCGCGGTCTTCGCCGCCGAGGACTTCGACGGCGACCTGGCGGACGGCGTCAACCCACTGCACTTGGCCGATGATACGGTCGTCGCCTGGCTGCTGGACTACGACGGCTCGTCGGGGACTGCCGCCCAGAATGTGGATATTCTGTTCACCTTTCTCGAAGGATAGCGGTTCCGCTCGGGCTTAAGCAGCATAACGGTCTGCGCCGGAGAGGCGGGCTGCGTTCACCCTCCGGCGCAGACCCATCGAAGACGCCGTCGCATTTGGCATGGCGGCGAAATAGATGGACAAGGCACGATGACGACGGATGAGCTATATCGCAAAATGCACGATCCGCTGGCAGCCTATTTCGCCAATGTCTGCCGGTCACAGGACGCTGATGACCTGGTGCAGGAACTCTTCGTCAGCTACTTGCAGGCCCTGTGCGAGGGGGCGTCGATTCGGACACCGGAACGTTGGCTTTGGCGCGCGGCGCGCAACTTGGTAATTGACTGTTATCGCCTCGACGCGCGCCAGCCGATCCTTGTCAACTTGGAACTTGCCGGGTGGGGGATCGCAGACCCCCTGCAGCAGGATCCCCTCGAAATCGCCTGCCGGGGTGAACCATATGACGCTTTGGCGGAACTGGTGCATGGCTTGCCGGCGAACCAGAGACAGGCGCTGGCGGTGCGTTATGCTGATAAGCATCCCCTTCGTCATCGGGAAGTCGCCCGTTGCCTGGGTATTAGTTTGTCCGCTGCACGCGCACGGCATACGCGTGCGGTTGCGAATTTGCGCGTGTTGGCTGGGCGCAGGCGCCGCCGGGCGATCCGCGCGTCACAAGAGAATGGAGACAAGCGATGACGGCTGATCTCGCAGCCTATCGCACGACGGTTGACGCGCTGTTGGCGACCGCCGTCGATGCGTCGACGTGGACCGATGCCATCAAGGACCAAGCGTTGCGCCAGGCGTTGGCGGAGTACGATGATCACTTCGTGTATGAAACGAGCGTCACCATAACGAGTGGCGGAGCGAATCAAGACCTGTCTAGCATGGACGCCCTGAAGGACATCCTTGCCGTGGCTTACCCCTGGAGCGACGAGGCGGATTTTGCTGCCTGCCAACAGCGCTGGCGCTACGCCGCCGACCAAACGATCTATGTGGAGACGGTTACACCCCAGGCGGGGCAGGTGATGCGCGTGCGCTATACCAAACGGCACGCGATTGAAGACTTGGACGCGGCCACTGCGACGAGCGTACCGGGCGGCCATCATCAGCTGCTGGCGACGTTGGCGGCTGCCTTCGCCTGTACTTTACGCTGCCGTCAACTGAGCGAGAACCCGGCGATCCCGGAGCACGCCCTCGCCGCGCTGGCCGACGCCGCTGCTCATTATCGCACCCAGGCTGCAGTCCTCCTACGCACGGCGCGCATCGCCTACAACCCCGTTTGGAGCCAAATCGGCTTGTAGTGTGTCACATCTGAGCGAAGTTCGGGCGTCATACCCGAGCGAAGTTCGGGCGTCATACCCGAGCGAGGTTCGGGCGTCATACCCGAGCGAAGTTCGGGCGTCATCCGTCACGAGTCAGGAGTCACGAGTCAAGTCTGACGGATGACGCAGGACTCGTGATTCGTGACTTGTACGATTATGGAGCATTCATGCGCACCCTAACCGCTGGCGCACTAGCCGCCCAAGCCGTCCGCAGTCCAAAGTGGAGTGTGACCTGTACCGTCGCCGCACGCGGCACGAATCCGGACATGCCCGCGCTGAAGTGGAGCAAGCTGACCTATGCAGGCGGCGCCAAGCCTGCCTACCCGTCGGCGGGCTTCGACACGCTCGGCGGCG
>JASGTU010000375.1 GCA_030058085.1 Chloroflexota bacterium | reverse complement strand
CCGCGCCCAGCGAGATCCACTTTGTGCCCGCGCTCGGCGGCGGCTAGGTCGTCGCGTACCTAGGCCGCTCCATGTATGTGTTGTGCCGCGCTCCTGTTCTTTGAGGGACGCAAGCCCTATTCAATTGTTCGCCAAATGGTGATTACACCCTAGCCTGCGAGCAGCCCATAGGCGACCGAGAGGCTGGCGTAGTCGCCGACGTTCTCCGCCAACTCCGCCGGCACAATCTCGCACGCGGCCAGCGATTTGGGCAGCGCTTCCTGTTGCAGCGTCTCCAGCATGGCGTCGCGCAGGACGGCTTGCTGGCGCACGTAGATGCTGCCCATGACGATCTTCTGCGGATTGAGGATATCCACCAGAATTGCCAGCCCGCGGCCTAACTGGCGTCCGACCTTCGTATAGATGTCCAGCGCGACCGGATCGCCCTGTTGCGCCGCGATTCCCACCGTCTCAGCCGTCACTTTGGGCAGATCGGCCGATGTTGGGCAGAAGGACGGCCCCGGCTTGCCCTCGGCCAAGCGCTGTTCCACAACTGCGCGCGCCATCAGGGCGATGCCGCCGCCGCTGCAGAATCCCTCGAACGACCCCGCCTTGCCGTAGCCGATTGGCCCGTCATGCTCTAGGCGTACATGCCCGACCTCGCCGGCCATGCCGTTGGCGCCGGAATAGAGCCGGCCGTTCAGGATCAGGCCCGCGCCCATGCCGGTGCCGAAGGTGAGGAAGATGAAGTCTGTGCATCCTCTGCCCGCGCCCCACTTCCACTCAGCCAGCGCGCCGGCGTTGGCATCGTTCTGCAACGCCACAGGCGCTTGAAAGCGCTCCTGAACAGGCGTCACCACGTCGAAGCGCTCCCAGCCCGGCAGATTCGGCGGCGACAGGATCAGCCCCAGGCCGCTGTCGAGCGGCCCGCCGCAGCTAATCCCGATAGCAGCCGGCGCGCCGTTTCCCTGCTCCGCCGCCAGCGCGTCCAAGTGCCCAACACAGTTGGCGATCGTCTCGTCGGGCGCGCCTGTTGCAAACGCGCGCTTGCCGACGATGCGAATCTCTGCGCCGTGGAGTTCGCCCAGGGCCACGGCGCATTTGGTCCCGCCGATATCTATACCGCCCAGGAGTCTCGTCATACGAAAAAGGCTTCCTCGAGCATTTCACATAACACATGATAGATGGGGAGATGCCGCTCTTGGATTTCGGCCGTATGCCGATAGGGCACGCCAATCGTCACATCGCAGACCGCGGCGAGCTTGCCGCCGTCTGCACCGGTGAAACCGATGGCGGACAGGCCAAAGGCGCGCGCTACCTCTGCTGCATGCACGACGTTGGCGGAATTGCCGGACGTGCTGATGCCGATCAGAACGTCGCCTTCTTTGCCGTACCCATAGACCTGCTGGGCGAAGATCATTTCCGGCGCGACGTCATTTGCGTACGCGGTGATGAGCGAGACCTGGCTGGGCAGCGAGATGGTGGGCAGCGCCCCTTGCAGACGGTCTGCCAGTTCATGCCCGGCCTGCCCGAATGCGTCGGTTAGGCGGCGCCGGTCGCCGTCCGGGAGCGGTCGTTTGGCCAGGTAGCCTTTCATTAACTCGCCGACGATGTGCTCGCAGTCGGCCGCGCTGCCGCCGTTGCCGCAGATCAACACCTTGTTGCCCGCCGCATAGGCGGCGTGGAGCAGCGCGTAAGCCTCCTCAATCGACGGCACGCACTGCGCCAGTTCGGGATACCTCTCCCGTAGAGTTTGCAATGAACGATGCATCGACAAAACCTATCTTCTTGCAGGAAGGATGATCAAGCGGCCTAAGCCCGTAGGCTAACCGCCGGCAGAGGCTTGCTCACGGCGCCATTGCTCATAGCCGCCCAGCGTCTGGAACGCCTCGATGCAGGCCCGGTAGTTGGCCTGGGACATGCCCATCGAATGGTATTCTTCCACATAGCCGATCAGCCCGCCGCTGCGCGGGTCGAAGCTCTCCATCAACTGCTGCACGTCGGCGAAGATCTCGGCGCGCGTGCCCGACAGAGAGGTTGTCTGATAGCTCACCGGCAGGATGAAGCAGACCTGATCGCGGAAGCGTTGCGCCAATGCGGGGATATCGTACAGGTTCGGCTGCGAGATGTTGAGAATATCCACCCCGGCCTCGATCAGATCCGGCACGATCTCCAGGATCTGCCCGCAACTGTGGAAGTATACATGCAGCCCCAGGCGATGCGCCAGATCGAACTGGTGTGCGTAGCGCGGCTTGAAGCGTTCGCGCCAGATCTGCGGCGACACGAGCAGCCGCTTCTGCGTGCCCCAGTCGTCGAAGAAAGCCACGCCGTCGAAGCCGCGCTGGGGCAGCTCGGTCATTACCGCCTCTTCGAAGCCGAAGACGACGTCCGCCAACGCCTCTACGCGCTCCGGCGCAAGCGCGATATCGGTCATTAACTGCTCGAAGCCGCGCAGACACCACATGGTCGTGAATCCGCTCAGGCCGAGGCTCGCCAGGCGATAGCGGTCGGCGTACTGCTGCGCGAATTCCTGCACCCCGTCGAAACGCTGCGCCGCATGCGGGTCGGGGATGCGCAGGGACGGCAGGTCTTCCCAGGTCTCCAGCAGATAGGAGCGCGGTTGCCCCATCGTCTCGTCGAGGCGTTCCCACGTAAAGCCCCATTCGGACTGATCCCTATTTGGGCCTTGGAAGTGGTGTTGCACATCGAACGCGACGATATCCGACTGGTCGAAGTCCTGGTTGAAGAAGTAGATGGGCACGTAAGGCGGATCCGTCCGGTTAATGGCGCTGAAGACCACATCCCTGCGCATCATGATTGTCTTCCGATCTAGTTAGAGCGGTCGTTCGAGCATATCGCACGCCGTCATCCGCCAACCGCCCGCATCATTCGCCAGGCGATAGGTGGAGACCTCGAACGGCGCCAGGGAGATGGCGAACGTCGCGCCGTCCAGCCAGGACAGGTCGCCTGACCCGCCGCGGCCGTGGCGCTCCGCCACGCGCACGATATAGCCGTTGCCGTCTTCCGCCGGCTTCAGCGCCGTGACTTCCATCTCCGGCGAAGAGAGGCGCAGCAGCGATGCCTGCGGACGCTTCTCGCCCGGCTTGCAGTGCATGGTAATGAGCGGAAGCGGCACGTTGAGTTGGCGCGCGGCCTGGACAGCACCGCTGTCGCGCCAGTCGCCGATGTGCGGGCGCACCGCCACGGTGAATTCCTGGTAGCCCTGGTCGATCCAGTCGTAGCGCTGCTTGAAGCCGATCGGGTGCGGTTCGTGGTAGGCATAGGGCGGGCAGCGCAGCACAGTCAGGCGCATCATGCTGTCGCGCACATCGCAGCCATACTTGCCGTCGTTCAGCAACGCCGCGCCGATTGTCTGCTCCGGGTGCGAGCGAGACAAGCCGGTCACATCCATCCACATATGCGTCGCCGCCTCGTGGCCGTTTGTGGGGCGGTGCAGCCAGCCGAAGGGCACATCATGCGCGGCTTGCGGCGAATCCGCAGCCACGTCGAAGGCCAGCTTAATCATGCGCCACTGCCCCTGCCACACCAGCCAGTTGCGGATCAGAATATCCGGGGAGCCATGCCGCACGGTGATCTGCTGCAGCCATGTGCTGCCTTCGTAGCTGCGCTCCGCCAGCAGCGACGCCTGCAGCGGACCGCGCTCATAGACGCTTACCTGCGCGTCGCCGAACTGGCCGATCACGTCGTCGAAAGACTGGATGCGGTGCGACCACGTATCGCTCTTGTCCTCCAACACCTGGCCCAGGTTCCAGCCCTCCGGCCCGACGAACTCGACCTTTGTCGCCTTGTCGATGCACGAGACGATGGCGCCCGTCTGCGCGTCGACGCGCAGCGTGAACAGATCGTTCTCCAACTGCAGCGCGGCGGCGCGCGCCTCGCCTGTGCTGGGCTCTTGCGGCAGGTTGGGCTGGAAGCGGTACAGGCGATAGCCCATTGCCGGTATCTTCACCGGGAAGACCAGGCGCCGCGGGCCGCGCCCCACGCGGCTCAACGCCTCGTGCGACTCGATGATCTGGTACGGGACCGCTTCGCCGTTCTCGTCGCTCAAGCCCCACTTGCCGTCCTCCCAACTTTCCCCGTCCGTCCACGGTTCGTACTCGACATAATCTTCAAAGGGTTGGCCGAAGGGGTTGAAGATGCCTACGACGCCGCCCGAACCGGAGGTGTCGAGGCGCGATACGATGGCGCGGCCGGCGGTATCCGCAATCTCGTAGGCCTCCACCGCCACATTGCCGAGCACGGTGATTGCCTCATCCTCCGCCTCTTTGATAGACGAGCCGCCGAGGGTGTCGTGGAACTGGTTGAAGCAGAGCCGATGCCACAGCGACGTCAGGCGCTCGCGCGGGGCCGCCTGGCCCGCCCAGATCTGCGCCAACGAGGCCATGCGCTCCGCCAATAGGACGTTGCTTTCCGCCTTGCGCAGATTGCGCTTCAGCGCGCTGATGACCGAATAGCAGCCCACAGCATGGTACTGGAGTTCGTCAGCGACGGTCGGCAGCGTAGCGCCGTGCGGCTCAATCGCGTCGAAATAGGCTTGCGGCGTGCTGAAGCGCACGTCGAGGTCTTCGCGCCCAGCGGCGATGGACTGGATATCCTCGATCTGCACCTTGGTGGGGCCGCCGCCGTGGTTGCCGACGCCGAAGAAGCACATCGTGTGCTCAACCGACTCCGGCTTGGCGGACAGCGCCGTCTCGATCTGCGGCTCGTGCACCGTCGCCCGGCTGGCATACGAGCCGGTGATGCGGAAGGTGAGCACGCGGCTGCCGTCCGGCGCCTCCCACCAGAAGGCTTGCGTGGGCAGTTCCTTTTCGTGCGGGCCGGGGCGCATAAAGACGTAATAGTCCAGCCCGCATTTGCTGAAGATCTGGGGCAGCGTGCCGGCGTGGCCGAAGCTGTCCACGCAATAGGCGACGCGCGGTTCCACGCCCAGGTGTTCTTGCATATACGCCTTGCCCAGCAACACCTGCCGGACAAAGGATTCCCCATGCGGCAGGTTCATATCCGGCTGGATCACCATGCCGTTGACTACATGCCAGCGCCCCTGGCGGATGAACTCCTGGATCTGCGCAAAGAGCGCCGGGTCCTCCTCCTGGATCCACTGGTAGATCTGCGACTCGCCGCGTGAGAACTGGAAGTCGGGATATTCGTTGAGCCGATCCACCGCGGACTTACTGGTAGCCATCGTCTCGGCGCGGCCTTCCGTCCACGGCCAGAGCCAGACGGGATCGATGTGGCCCTGCCCGATCATGTGTACGACAGGCTTTGTCATGTTGTGTACGCTATCCTTTCAAGCCGGTGAGTGCGATTCCTTCAATGAAATAGCGTTGAAGGAAGAAAAAGACGAGCACAACGGGCGCGACCATCAGCACGGAGGCGGCCATCAACTGCTGCCATTCGACCGTGGTCTGCGACTTATAGAAGTCCTGTAGGCCCAGAGCAATCGTCTTCTTTGACTGTGAATTGATGTAGATCAGGGGGTTGAGGAAGTCGTTCCACGTCCATTGGAACTGGAAAATGGCGACGGTCGTCAGCGCCGGCTTGGAAAGCGGCAACATGATGCGCCAATACTGGCCGAACTCCGAGCTGCCGTCGATGCGCGCCGCGTCGAACAATTCGCTGGGGATGCTGGCGAAAAACTGGCGCAGCAAAAAGATGAAGAACGCATTGCCCAAAAACGCCGGAACCCACAGCGGGCGGAAGGTGTCGACCCAACCGAGCGCGCGGAAGACGAGAAAGAGCGGGATCATGGTCACATGGTGGGGCAGCATCATCGTCGCCAACAGAGCCGCAAAAAGGATGCGGCTGCCTGGCACGTGATAGCGCGTGAAGCCGAAGGCAACCAATGAGGACGAAATCAGCACGCCGATCAAGTTGAGGACCGTCAGGTATGTCGAATTGCCCATGTAGCGCAAGATCGGCACTTCCTGAAGCGCGTCGCCATAGTGGAACAACTCGACCGTGCGCGGGATCAGCGTGGGCGGCCAGATGAACAGCTCTGCATTGGATTTGATCGACGTGATGATCAGCCAGTAGAACGGGAAGATAAAGGCAAGCGCGCCGATCACCAGGATGACATGTACCAGGCTTGTTTCCAGCAGACGCAGCGCGCGGTAGGCGCTGAACTGCGAACGCTGTTCCTGCCCGGCCACATTCGATTGGACGTCCGCCGTGCGATTAGCTTCCATAATGCACCCACCTCGAACTCAACCGGAACTGGATAACCGTAAGGATCACGATCACGATAAAGAGGAACCACGCCATGGCCGATGCATAGCCCATCTTGAAGTAGTTAAAGGCCTGGCGATAGAGATAGAGCACATAGAAGAGCGTCGAGTCCGCCGGCCCGCCTTCCGTCATGATGTAGGCTTGCGTAAAGACCTGGAAGCTGTTAATGAAGCCGATCACGAGCACGAAGAAGATGGACGGGGAGATCATCGGGACCGTCACGTTGAAGAACTTCTGCACCGCATTGGCCCCGTCCAGTTCCGCCGCCTCGTACAGATGCCGCGGCACCCCTTGCAGCGCGGCCAGGAAAATCACGAAGCTGGTGCCGATGCCCGTCAGGCTCATGAGCACCAAGCCGGTCTTCGCCCAAGCCGGATCGCCCAGCCAATTCGGGCCGCGAATGGATAGCAGGTTGAGGAACGAATTGATCAGGCCGTATCTCGGCTGCAGCAGCCAGATCCAGAGGATCGACACCGCCACGATCGGCATGATGGACGGGATATAGTAAGCCGAGCGGAAAAAGGAACGGCCCCAGATATCCTCACGATTCAAGAACACTGCCAGCAGCAGCGCAATCACCGTGCCCAGCGGCACGGATAACCCTGCGTAGTAGACGGTGTTCCAGATCGATATCGTCAGCAATTGATCTTTGATCATCTGCTCAAAGTTATACAGCCCCACGAACTTCGTTGGAAGCAGAACCGAGTAATTGGTCAGACTGAGGATCAACGAAGCAATCATGGGGCCGAAATACAGCAGCAAAAAGCCCGCCAGCCACGGCGAGATGAAGATGTAGAACCACAGCGTATCTCGCCCCCGCATTCCTTTGAAGAAACTTGGTTTGACCATCGGTTCGTTCAATGCCCCCATTTATTTCGGCGCAGGCCGGCAAGCTTGCCGGCCTGCGCCGACTTTCTCGAACGGGGTAGAACACACCGCGTCTTGCAGGACTCTAGCTGCTGTCCGGTTCGCGCGGAGCGCCCCGCCCCCCAAAGACTGGACCTAGACGGAGGCCCAGAATTCGTCCAACTGCTGCTGAACCTGCGCCTGCATGTCCGCACACGCCTGCTCAGGCGACTTCTGCCCGTACAGCACCCAGTCGCGCCCGGTGCCCGGGAAGGTCCACAGGTCCTGGATCAACTGGCCGACCGGCGTAATCGGGCGGAAGTTCGCATATTCCATCGACTCGTTCGCCATGCGCCGCAGCTCCGGATAGGGCGAGCTGTTGACGACCTCGTCGCTCAACGCCGCTTCCTTCAGGCACGGGATCGACTGGCCCAACACGGCCTGGAGCACCTGCGAATCGCGGCTTGCCAGGACGTCCAGGAAGGCGAAGGTCTCATCCAAGTTGGGCGCGCCGGCAGGCACGGCCAGGCAGAAGCCGCCTGCGAAGCCGGTCACGTCCGTATCGCTGCCGCGCATGTGCCACGGCGCCATGCCAAAGTTCATGCCTTCGTAGTACTTGGAGATGTCCATGAGGACCCAGTCGCCGCTCACCATCATCGCCAAATTGCCGGCCCCGAAGGGCGAGAAGCCGGCGATGGTCGGCCAGCCGGCGCTGTACTCCGCCGCCTTATCCATGCCGCCCACGGCCTCGATCACGTCCGCCTGCCACTGCAAAGTCTCGACCAGCTTGGGGTTGTCCATCCATGCAGTGCGGTCGTCCTTCATGAACTCGCCGTCATTGGCCCACGCATACACATAGTCGCCGCCGTTGCCGTAGCCGAGCATCTGGCTGGGCACGAAGCCCATGATGTCGACGGCGCCGTCGTCCGCCGTCTTGGTCAGCCGCGCAGCCAAGTCGACCATCGCTTCCCAGTCCTGCGTAGGCGGCGGCGCATCCGGGTCCAGACCCTCTTCGGCGAAGATGTCCTTGTTCCAGAAGACGAAACGGCCATCCGTGTAGAAGGGGATGGAGTAAACGGTTCCTTGCCAGACGCCTTCCGCCCAGGTTGCAGGCCAGTAGTCCTCGGCATTGATGCCATACTGGTCGACGAAGCTGTCCAGGGGCTCAGCGCCGCCGCGGCCCGCCCAGCCGGCCATGCGGAAGCGGTCCTGGCGCGTGATGTTCGGCGCCGTACCGCCCGCGCTAGCCGTCATCAGCTTGGGCGTCATCTCGCCCCACTGGAAGGTGACAAACTCGATGTTGATATTCGGGTTCGCCTCCATGTACTGCGCATTCATCTGCTCCGCCCACTCGGCGGCCCCTTCCGACCAGAAGGAAAGCGTCAACTGCTCGGCAGCGGCAGGCGCGGCTTCGCCGCCCGCCGGCGCAGCCGCCGGGGCGCCTACCGGAGCGCACGCAGCCAGAGCGGTAACGCCGAGCGCGCCGGCGCTATACTTCAAAAATGTGCGTCGAGAAACGGCTGTGGTTCTCACGATTAATCTCCTTTGTGGGATCAACAAAACAGGGAGTGGAGTAACGAAATGCGACTGACCGCACGGGGAAAAAGGTTCTCGGCACGCTCCTTTCCAATTCAGATGAGATTTTTCGACAAACGATTATTCGGCTCAAAGCATCGAAGGAGGCAGTTGATCGATGGCGTCGAGCGCATGTAGTCGGGGGTATGCCTAACCGGTGAAATCGATTTCAAAATGACACATTTTCCCAGGGCTGTCAATAGGCGCGCCAAAAATTCGTCGAAAATTCACTGCAGATTCACGCCACGAGATTCACGCCATGATACTGGCGCCGCAACCTTTCGGCTAAAGCCGATTTATCTATCTTGGGCCTGTTGCGATACAGTAAGGGGTAGTCAGATCGAGTTGAACAAAGCGCTGAACAAGGCGAACGTTTACTGCTCACCCATTCACCCATGTAGACGACAAGCATGGCCAAGAAAAAAGCCACAATCCAAGATATTGCCCGAGCCGCGGGCACCTCCGTCAGCACGGTGTCACGCGTACTGACAGGCAATGCCCCCGTCAGTGACGCCAAGCGCGCCGCGGTCGAACGCGCCATTGCTCAACTGGGCTATCGCCCCAGCCTCATCGCCCGCGGGCTAAAAATGAGCAAGACGTTTACGATTGGTGTCGTGATCAACGACATCACCAACCCCTTCTACAGCATGGTGGTGAAAGGGGCGGAAAGCGAGGCGAAGGCGTGCGGCTACAGCCTGATCCTCTGTGTCAGCAATGAGAATCCGGAAACCGAGCTGCACCAGTTGCAGATGCTGCACGACAAACAGGTGGACGGCATCATCTTTGGCCCCACCGGCCACAACACCGAGTTCATTCGCAGCCTCGCCGCCCGCATTCCCATGATCCAGGTGGACCGCTACCTGCCCGACTTGCAGTCCGACGCCGTGGTGGTGGATAACGAGGGCGGCGCGTACCAGGCCGTCAAGTTGCTCACGCAGCGCGGACACCGGCGCATCGGCTTGGTGGGCTGGCAGATCGGCATTACCTCGGAAGACCAGCGCATCGCCGGCTACTGCCGCGCCCTGGAAGACGCCGGCATCCCCTGTGATCCGCATCTGATGAGTACGTCGCCCGCCTTCGCGCCGGAGACCATGCCCGCGATGGTAGAGACGCTTCTGGCTAGGCGTCCTCGCCCAACTGCCATCTTCACGATCAACAACCAGTTCGGCATCGTGGCGATGCAGGCCATCCGCCAGGCCGGTCTGAACATCCCCGACGACGTGGCGCTGGTCGTGTTCGACGACTTGGCCGTCTTCGCGCTCACCTCGCCGGCGATCTCAGCGGTGGCGCAGCCGGCCTACGAAGTCGGCCAACGCACAGTGCAGTTGCTGCTGTCGCGCCTCAAAGACGACGGCGAAGCCCCGCCGCAGTTGATCGTTTTGCCGACCGAACTCATCGTGCGCGAATCCGCCTAACGCCCCCATCGATCTAGACAAGCGATTCACACAGCCCGCCGCTTTTCGGCGGCAGTTGGTTGCGCCTGGGCGCGGCGTTGTCTTCTCTATGCCTCAATCTGTGCCGCCAGGCGCGCAATCGACGCATCGTAGATGGCGACTCCCGGCGGGAACCAATGGCGGGCGCACTGCGCCATCCATGCGATGCGCAGCAGAGCAAGCATCGGCGTCACGCCCTCCATCACATGGGGGCGCGGGTCCAGCCCCAACGACTCGATCAGTGATGCCAAGTCGAGCGCGACCGGTCCCCAGATGGGGCGTTGCCAGTCAATCACCCGGTAGCCGTCGGGCAGCACGAACACGTTGTCGCTTTTCAGATCGAGATGCACATAACCCGACGGGGAGCGAAGAGCAGCGAAGATAGCCGGCGCTGTGGCGCAGTGCAGCAGACGGTTGATCAGTGTGACGTCGACGTGCTGAAATGCGCCGCCGGCAACCAGTGCCGTCAGATCGTCTCGGAGAGCGGCGACGAAGCTAGACCACTTCGCCTCCGTGCGGATATCGGCTATGGCCGGGAGCTCCCCTTCGATACGGGCAATCTGCTCCGTCACGGCATGCGCCATGGCCAGGGCTTCAACCGAGCTGGGCTTGAGGTCGGCCAGCCGCGGGCTGGTCAACGCCTCGAGGAGCAAGGCTGGCGGCGCTCCGGCTTGCTCTACCACTTGCGCCTGCACCAGCAGCGGTGAGCGGGCCCGCGCATAGAAGAGGGGTTCGACCGTGGGCGGTGCTTGCACCTTGTAGATGCGGGTGCGGCCGTCTTCTGTGCGGATGCGTTGGACGCAGGAGAGAGGCCATTCGTGCAAGGTGATGCGTTCCACCAGTTTGCTGCCCACTATCGCCGCCAGTTCGGCGTCGTCGTGGATCTGGAGATCGAAATACGGATGATGGAACATGGTGATCCTCTGTATAGGACGAATCTTGGTGACACGATGCCTCTATGCCTACTCTATAGGATTGTGTAATACAAGGTGAGATCCGGCAAGGATGCCGAACTCACTGCTTCATGCGATAACCCCGAAACCGTGCCCTATCTGGAATGCTGCCACCGCGCAGGCTGGATAGATGCCAGGCCGTTGCGTCGTGAAGCGTGCGAGCGTGGCGTAGGTCGTGTTCGCCCCCCGTCGATCTAGCAAGGCGAGCGATTGCCCATATCCCGCCGCTTTTCGGCGGCAGTTGGTTGCGCCTGGGCGCGGTGCTATACTAGCCGGCATGACAATCCATGTCCTTCCGCCCGATGTCGCGGCCAAAATCGCCGCCGGCGAGGTCGTCGAACGGCCTGCCAATATCGCCAAGGAGTTGATCGAGAACAGCCTCGACGCCGGCGCAAGCGAAATCCGCGTCGAGGTGCGCGAGGGCGGGCAGCGCCTGCTGCGCGTGAGCGACAACGGCTACGGCATCCCCGCCGCCGAAGCGCCGCTCGCCTTCCAGCGCCACGCCACCAGTAAGCTGAACGCGGCAGAAGACCTGGACCGCATTGAAACGCTCGGCTTCCGCGGCGAAGCGCTCTATAGCATCGCCGCCGTCTCCAACGTCACCCTCACCTCGCGCCACGCAGAGGCGGAGATCGCCGTGCAACTGCGTCTGGAGGGAGGCGAACTCGTCGAGCAAGGCAAGGCGGGCGCACCGGTCGGGACCGTCGTCACGGTCGAGCATCTCTTTCACAACGTGCCTGCCCGCCGCAAGTTCCTGCGCACCGCAGCCACCGAAGCGGGACGCATTGCGGCTATCGTCCAGCGCTACGCCCTGGCTTACCCGGCCTGCCGCTTTGTCTTTATCAACGAAGGCCGCGAGACCTTCCGCACCACCGGCAGCGGCGACCTCTTCGACGTCCTCGTCCAGGTGTACAGCCTGGACACGGCGCGGCAGATGATCCCTTTCGGCCCGCCCGCCGCGACGGCGCAGCCGCACGTCCCCGCCCCAGGCCTGGCGGAAGAAGTGGCGTTTATGCCGGAACGTCCTGCGACGGAGGCCGCGGAGGCCCCGATCCGCGCCTTCGGTTATGCCAGCTTGCCCACGTTGACGCGCGCCAACCGCACCGGCATCGACCTCTTTGTGAACCGGCGCTATGTGGAAGACCGCGGTCTGACCTTCGCCGTGGTGCAGGCCTACCATACGCTGCTGCCTGTGGGCCGCTATCCTCTGGCTGTGGTCTTTATCGAACTCGACCCCGGGCAGGTCGACGTGAACGTGCATCCGCAGAAGACGCAGGTGCGCTTCGTCCACGAAAGGAGCGCGTTCAGCGCGGTGCAAAAAGCGGTGCGACGCGCCGTCGTCCAACACGCGCCCATCCCCGACATGGACCTGCCGCCTTCCGGCCGCGACGCCGTTGACGCCTGGTCCGCGCGCCGGCGTAGCATCATCGAGGCGGGCGACAGCCAGCGCAGCTTCACGCTGGATGCGGGCGAGCCTTCCGCAGAAGGAACGCTGGCCCCTGATCCGGCCCTAGGGGGCGGCGCGGGCTGGGCCTCGCAGGCGAGCGACGACCATGAGGCCGTGGCGAATCAGGCCGCGACGCAGAGTGCAGAGCAGGACGTCGCGCCCGACGACTCGTCGCATGCCGTCCTCTCCGAGCAGACGCGCAGGCTGCCGCCTCTACGTGTCGTCGGTCAGGTCGGGGCGATGTACATCGTGGCCGAAGGGCCGGAAGGCGTCTTCCTCATCGACCAGCACGCGGCGCACGAACGCATCCTCTACGAGAAGTTCATGGCGCAGCGCGGCGGCATCGCCGCGCAGCATCTGCTGGAACCGGTCACGCTGCACGTAGGCCGCGAGATCACCGGCCTGGTCGCCCAACACCTGGCCGAACTGAACCGCATCGGCTTCGCGATCGAGCCGTTCGGCGGCGACAGCTTCCTGCTGCGCAGCATCCCCAGCGTGCTTTCCGGCCAAGACCCGGCGCGCGTCCTGCAGGAGATCGCCTCTTCGCTGGCGGAGCGGCGCAATCTGGTGGGCGAGGAGATGGAGGCGCGTCTCGTCAAGATGGTGTGCAAGCGCGCCGCCATCAAAGCCGGACAACTGCTCAGCGCCATCGAAATGCAGGAGTTGGTGCGGCAGCTCGAAGCCTGCGATTCGCCGCGCACCTGCCCCCACGGCCGGCCCACCATGATCCAGCTCTCCGCCGGCGAACTGGAAAAAGCCTTCGGCCGCATTTAGTGGTGTGTTCGCCAAGCATCTGTCATTCTGAAGTGAGCGTTAGCGAGCTGAAGAATCTCGTTGTACCTGAGATCGAGACGCTTCGCTCCGCTCAGCATGACAAGTTGCGTGTTTCGCGATCCTGCCATTTGGCGCGCATTTCCGATTACATAATCGGCAGCCCTCGCTTTGGTTCGGCGGGCGGCCTATGCTATACTCACCCAATTGTGACCGACGCCTGCAGCGGGTTTTCCGGTTGCATTGTGTCGCGTCTCACACAAACGAGCCGGCGCTCCGGTATGCGGGCATAGCAACCGGCGTAGTCGCGCGATGAATTGGCCCGGCCAAGAAAAATTGAGGAGAAAATGTCGCTTACTATTCGCACCGAACCCATGGAAGATCGCCAGTTGGCGTTGAAGGTCGAAGTCGCTCAAGAGCGTGTGGAGCAGGAACTGCGCAAGGCTGCACGCAAGTTGGCCGGACAGTATCGCATACCGGGTTTCCGCAAGGGTAAAGCCCCCTACCACATCGTCACCCAATATGTCGGCCTGCCCGCTCTCTTCGACGAATTCATCGAGGAACTCGGCCAGGAAGTCTACCGCACGGCCATTGAGCAGGAGAAGATCGAACCCTACGCCATGGCTGCGCTGGACATCGAAACACTCGAGCCGCTCACCTATTCCTTCGTCGTCCCGCTCGAACCCGAAATTGACCTGGGCGACTATCGCAGCCTGCGCGTCGAGGAAGAAGAGCCGGTCATCGACGAGGCCGAGATCGACGAGCAGTTGGAAGCCGCCCGCGAGCAGTACTCCGCCTGGGCTGATGTAGATCGCCCCAGCCAATATGGCGACACTTTGACCATCGACATCAAGAGCGTGATCGTCCCCGCTGATGGCGAAGACGACGGCGGAACGGATGACGCGCCGGACGGCGAACAGACGGTCGTTCTCGACGAGACCGATTGGGATGTGACGCTGGATCCCGACAACCCGATGGACCCGCCCGGCCTCGACGACGCGCTGCTTGGCCTCTCGCCCGGCGACGAAAAGGAAGTCACGCTCAGTTGGCCGGCTGAAAGCCAGA
The DNA here is from genome assembly GCA_030058085.1 of Chloroflexota bacterium. Lineage (GTDB taxonomy): Bacteria > Chloroflexota > Anaerolineae > Caldilineales > Caldilineaceae > JASGTU01. Next base: position 3,401 of record JASGTU010000375.1, on the reverse strand, counting down.
GCATCTACGCCGGCAAGCAGGCGCTTTTCCAGATCAAGGTGCACAAGATCCAGTCGCTCGAAAAGCCCGAGATGAACGACGAATTGGCCCAACTGATCGGCCCCGACTTCAACACGCTGGAAGACCTCAGGAACAGCATCCGAGCGGAGATGATCGAGGCGAAAAAGGCCGAGGCTGACGAGAGCTACATGGAAAAGACGCTCGACGCCCTCGTCGAACAGAGCACGATGGTCTACCCGCCAGTCGTGGTCGAAGACCAGATCGACGCCATGGTCAACGAGTTCGACCGGCAACTGCGCCAGTACGGCATTGACGGCGTGAGCAACTACCTCTCGCAGATCGGCCAGAGCATGGAGGAGTACCGCGAGAGCCTGCGCGAGCAAGCCGAGATCGCAGCGCGGCGCAACCTGATCATCTCCGAACTGTACCAGTTGGAAGGACTCGAAGCCACCGACGAGGACGTGGAAGAACGCATCCAGTCCATGTTCGGCGATGTCGACGAAGAACATGCCGAAGCCGCCGAAGCGTATCGCAATATGATGCGCTCTGATGCGGGCCGTTCTATCCTCGGCAGCCAGATCTTGCAACAAAAGGCTCTGGAACGTCTGCTTGCCATCGCACGCGGCGAGGAAGTGCCCGAGCCCGTGCGCAAGCCTGAAGCCGCCGCAGAGGGCGACACCCCCGCCGAAGCGGCGCAGAGTGCGGACGCAGATGACGAGACGGCAGCAAGCGAGGCAAGCGAAGCGTCGAGCGAGGAGCCCGAGGCCGCCGACGAGGCGTGACCAGGCGGTTGAACGCTAACGGAATGCATACAGACAGTAGAAGCCGGCTTACGGTGGGGTGCGGCGTACAGGCAGTACCCTGGAGTTAGGCATTCCCAAGCATGTTCAACCATTCAGTGATGGAGAAATGACGATGAACAACCCGACGAACTTGATCCCGATGGTCATTGACAACAGTGGCCGCGGCGAGCGAGCGTACGATATTTATAGCCTGCTGCTGAAAGAGCGCATCATCTTCCTGGGCACGCCGATCTCAGACCAGATCGCCAATCTGATTGTAGCGCAACTGCTCTACCTCAACGGCGACGATCCCAATCAGCCGATCAACATGTACATCAACAGCCCCGGCGGCAGCATTTACGCCGGTCTCGCCATCTACGACACCATGCAGATGATCCCCGCGCCGGTCAGCACCTATGCTGTAGGCGTGACGGCGAGCATGGGCACTGTGTTGTTGGCTGCAGGGGCGAAGGGCCGGCGCTATGCCCTGCCGCACGCCACCATCCACCTGCACCCGGCCAGCAGCGGCGCCCAGGGCTACACCGAGGACGTGCGCATCGCCTTCCGCGAGCAGGAACGCGTCCAGACCCAACTCTTCCACCTGGTGGGCAAGCACACCGGTCACTCGTGGAAGGACATCGAGCATGACTTCGAGCGCGATCGCTACATGAACGCGCTGGAAGCCAAGGAATACGGTCTGGTCGACGATATCCTCGGCGGCTCCGAAGACATCGTACAGGTCAGAAACGGTGAAATTGTGGTGCCGGAAATCGGCGACGCGGTCAAAGAGAAGAAGAACGGCGCCAAGTAGCGGCGTTTTAACGCTAGGAACGACATGACGGATCAATCACAGACTGAGGAGCCGCGCTGTTCGTTTTGCAATAAGCCGCGCAGCCAGGTAAAACATCTGATCGAAGGCGCGCCCAACGTCCATATCTGCGACGAGTGCATCCTTTTGGGCGCGGAGATACTGGCAGAGCGGGGCGTAGACAGTCCCGCTGCGCCGGCTGCGGCTGCGCCAAGCGAAGCGCGCACCATTCCCAGCCCCAGGGAGATCGTCGAACATCTCGACCAGTACGTCATCGGACAGGAACGCGCCAAAAAGGTGCTCTCGGTTGCCGTCTACAACCACTACAAGCGCGTGTTCGGCGGACGCGCTGCGCCGGCTAATGATGGCGCCGCCTTGCCCGATGACCGCGACGTGGAACTGACCAAGAGCAACGTGCTCCTGATCGGCCCGACGGGCAGCGGCAAGACCCTGCTGGCCGAAACGTTGGCCCGGCTCTTACAGGTGCCCTTCACCCTGGCGGACGCCACCGCGCTCACAGAGGCGGGCTACGTCGGCGAGGACGTCGAGACGATCCTGGTCGGTTTACTGCAGAACGCGGACTGGGACACGAAGCGCGCCGCGCATGGCATCGTCTACATCGACGAGATCGACAAGATCACGCGCAAGAGCGGCGACAACGCCAGCATCACTCGTGACGTCAGCGGCGAAGGCGTGCAACAGGCGCTGCTCAAGATCATCGAGGGCACGGTCGCCAATGTGCCGCCTGCGGCGGGCCGCAAGCACCCTCAGCAGGAATTCATCCAACTCGACACGCGCAACATCCTCTTCATTTGCGGCGGGGCTTTCTCGCATCTGGAAGATATCGTGCGCAACCGCGTGCAGCGTCGCGGCAGCCTGGGCTTCGTCCCGACCGAAGACGATCTGGTTTACCGCCAGTACATCGCCCCCGACGAGGCCGATAGTGACGCCCCCTTGCCGGACGATCCGGCTGAGCGACAGCGCGAGCAACACATTCGCCGGCTGGAAAAGGAGAGCCTCGAGGAAGGCCGCTATCTGCGCATGGTCATGCCCGACGATCTGCTCAAGTACGGCCTCATCCCGGAGTTCATCGGACGCCTGCCCGTGATCGCCGGCCTTGAGGGGCTCGACCGTCAGACGCTTGTGCGCATCCTGACTGAGCCCAAGAACAGCGTGGCGCGCCAATTCAAGCGTCTCTTCGCTATGGACAACGTAGAGTTGGAGTTCGAGCAGGGCGCGCTGGATGCGGTCGCTACGGAAGCGTTCCTGCGTAAGACCGGCGCGCGCGGCCTGCGCAGCATCGTCGAAGGAGCCCTGCTCGACGTCATGTACGAGATCCCCAGCCGCAGCGACGTGGTGCGCTGCGTGGTGACCAAAGAGGTCTTCACGCAAGACGAAGCGCCCAAGCTCTACACACGGCAGGGACAGCCGATCCCCATGGATCAGGAACTGCGCCACGCCGCGTAGACGGCGCCGGTTTCATCCGGGATAACCACGTAATTGGCTTGCAGGGAGCGATCCGCTCCCTGCAAGTTTTTTTCGCGGGCTTGCGCTGTCTATGCCGTTTCCTCTAGCAGCCCCTCGATGTAGCGCGAGCGCGCCATCTGTTTGGCCAGCGCATCTACAGCGGCATCATCCGCGGGCGGCGACGCCAACCCTGCCGCCCAGACATCCGCGATCTCCGCCACGCCGGGCAGGCCCACCATATGGTTCTGCAGATTGTATACGCCGTAGACGACGTCGAACCGCTCGCCGACGGACTGCGTAAAGGCGCGGCGCAACCCGCGCGCGGTCATGGCGGCATTGAGGAT
>JASGTU010000374.1 GCA_030058085.1 Chloroflexota bacterium | reverse complement strand
TGTCTTGACAAAAGCATGAACATTTTCCGGAGATTACCATGTTCATGGCCCACCACCGCCACCAGATGGGTGATCGTGCCGCTCCCAGTTTGATGTGCCGTAGCACAGCGCACGTCGCCAAGCTCGGCAACGTACCCCGTTTGCTGGGCAGATAGCTCAGCAACTCGTCTTGGTGGGCGCGCAGCCACTGGCTGACCCCGACTAGCGACTAGCGTACTCTCGCCGCTCATCATGGCAAAAACAATCAGCGCCAGCAGAAATGTCCATTCGTAGCGCCGTCCGCGCTTGCTGCGTGGGTCAGAAATTCTCGCTAGATAGGAAACCAACGTGGCTGCATTTGTGGTATCATTACAATTGCCCATGGCGGTAGACTCCTTTCTTGATTGGTCTCAAGTAGAGCCTACGACTGTGGATTCTGCTTTTCTACTCCCTACGACGGCATCCTTCTGTGCTAATTCTCCCCAATCCGCAACATGAAAACACGCTGCCGGCGCGACGCGCGGGATTGACAGGCATTTGTCAGCCGGATAATTGCCCGCCGATGGTATGATATACGACGCGCGCCGGCGAATGCCTGTGCCTCGCCTCTGCAGCGGGCCGTGATTCGTCCAAGGGCAATCCTTGACGATAAAAGCAGGCCGTATATACTGAAGCCAATATCTTCCGTGTGCTCAGCCCGCTTTGCGGCGAGTCCGGCTTCTCCAGCAATCGCGATAAGAACTGATCCACCGCCACTATCATCAGGGAGGATGTCCTCGTGGCTTACCTACTCGGCATCGATGTATCTACCACGGCCACCAAGGCGCTGCTGATCGACGAACAAGGGGCAGTCGTCGCAGTTGGGGCCACCGAATATTCATATGACACGCCGCAGCCGCTGTGGAGCGAGCAGGACCCGCCCGTCTGGTGGTATGGCGCTGTCCAGAGCATCCGCCAAGCGCTGGAAACGTCCGGCATCAAAGGCGAAGAGATTGCGGCCATCGGCCTGACCGGGCAGATGCACGGCCTCGTCTTGCTCAACGGCGACGGCTCCGTGCTGCGCCCGTCGATCCTGTGGAACGACCAGCGCACCGGCGCCCAGTGCGACGAAATCCGCGAGCGCGTCGGCTTCAAGGACCTCATCCGCTACACGGGCAACAACGCGCTCACCGGCTTCACCGCGCCCAAGATTCTGTGGGTGCGCGAGAACGAGCCGGAGGTATACGAGCGCGTGCGCCACATCCTGCTGCCTAAAGACTATCTGCGCTACCGGCTGACGGGCGAGATGGGGACAGACAAGGCCGGCGCCGCCGGCACCCTGCTGCTCGACCTGCGCACGCGTGACTGGTCAACCGAGGTGCTGCAGGCGCTGGACATCCCGCGCGAATATCTGCCGCCTACCCACGAAGGCCCAGAGATCACGGGCCGGGTGACGGCGTCCGTCGCCGTCGACACGGGCCTCAAGGCAGGTACGCCGGTGGTAGCCGGCGGCGGTGATCAGGCGGCGGGCGCGGTTGGCGTCGGCGCCGTGACTGAGGGCATCGTCAGCCTGGTGCTCGGCACCTCCGGCGTCGTCTTCGCCACGGTCAACGAGCCGTTCTACGAGCCGGAAGGCCGGCTGCACGCCTTCTCCCATTCCGTACCCGGCCGTTGGCATCTGATGGGCGTGATGCTCTCGGCAGCGGGCAGCCTGCGCTGGTATCGCGACACGCTGGCCCCAGGCATGTCCTACGACGATCTGCTGGCGCCGGCGGCGGACGTGCCGCCCGGCAGCGAGGGCCTGCTCTTCCTGCCCTACCTCACCGGCGAGCGCACGCCGCACCCCGACCCGCTCGCCCGCGGCGCGTTCGTCGGCCTGACGGTGCGCCACACCAAGGCCCACATGACGCGTGCCGTGCTCGAAGGCGTGGCCTTCGGCCTGCGCGACGGCTTTGAACTGATGAAGGGCGTCGGCCTCTCCGACATCCGCCAGGTGCGCGTCTCCGGCGGCGGCGCACGCAGCCCGATCTGGCGGCAGATCCTGGCGGACGTGCTCAACTCGGAGCTGGCGACGGTCAACACCACCGAAGGGGCCGCCTACGGCGCGGCGCTGCTGGCAGGCGTGGGCGCGGGCGTATGGCCGGACGTCGACACGGCCTGCAACACGGCTATCTCCGTCACCGGCAGCACGCAGCCTAACCCAGAGGCCGTGGCGCAATACGAGACTTACTACGCGCAGTACCGCGCGCTCTACCCGGCGCTTAAGCCGACCTTCGACGCGCTCGGCGACGCCGGTTAGGGATAGCGGCAATAAGCCAAGTCGCCTTAGAAAAACATCATCCGTCACGAGTCGCGCTTTGCATGACTCGTGACGGATGGCTCGTGACGTCTTCGCCTCTCAACGCCCAGAAAGATCCCTCACTCACTCCCCCGCGGCAGGTCCGCTCAGTGCACCCACACCTCGGTGCCTTCGGACGCCCAGTTGTACAACACCTGCGCATCTTCCACAGTCAGGTTGACACAGCCGTGGCTGGTGGGGACGCCGAAGCTGTTGTGCCAATACGCCCCGTGGATCGCATAGTCCTTGTAGAAATACATGACCCACGGCACGCCGGGCAGGTCATAGCCGGGGCCGGTCATGCGCTGGCTGTCCAGCTTGTGATAGACGGCAAAGCGACCGGTCACGGTGGGCGTGCTCGCCTTGCCGCTGCTGATCACGGTGCGCAGCACAGGCACATCGCCCCGCCACGCGGTCAACATCTGTGCGCTCAGGTCGATCTCGATCAGGCGCTGTCCGTAGGCGGGCGCGCCCGCCACCGCCACGCTGAACTGCTCGGTAGGCGTCGGCGCCTGGTTGACGCGCAACCGCTGGCCTGTCCACACGAAGTTGGGGTTGGGCAGCCCGTTGAGCCGCATGGCCTCTTCCATCGTCATGCCGTACTGCTTGGCAATCTGCGCCAGCGAATCGCCCTCTTTCACCACGTGAATGGCGTCGGCCAAAGCCGGCTCGACCTGGATGCGCGTGCTGGGCGGGTCCACGCGCGCGCTGAGGCGCAGCGTTTGCCCGACGTAGATGTGGTTCGGGTTCTCCAGCCCGTTAAGCCGTAGCAGATCGGCCATCGCCAAGCCGTGAGCCTGGGCAATCATCGACAGCGAATCGCCGCGCTGCACGTGGTAATAGCCGGCGTCGCCCGGCAAGGCCTGCGGGTTGGCGGCGGGCGCGTTGAGCGAAGCTCGTGTATCGTAGGGGATGGCAAGCTGCTGGCCGATGCGCACGATGTCCGGGTTGGCGATGTTGTTGTACTGGGCCAGTTCGGCCAGCGTGGTGTTGTAGCGCGCCGCGATCTTGGCGAGGTTCTCACCCGGCGCCACGATGTGCACGCGATCCGACGCCTGCGCCTCGCCCGTCCCTGCGGCTAACGCGGCGACGATGAACGCGCCGGCAACGACCGCCGAAAGCAGGCGACGCCAATGCGAGGCCCGCCCTATGCGCCGAACCATGCCGCTGCCGAATTGTGAAATTCCAGACCTCATGCCACGCCCTTTCCCCTTGCCGTACTCGCTCCGATTGACACGCCATCAGATCGCCTTCAGATCGTGTACCTAAAAAAGGCTGCACTTGTGAATGGCGATCCATTTCAATCTCTGATGACGCCGTGCGCGGGTAAAGGTTACGCAAAAATCCGGCCCTCGCAGCACGCGGCGCGGATGCTGCGAGGGAGTACTCGCCACGAATTGCGCGAATTGCACGAATTGCACGAATATAAAAGGGGCAGGCAGCGTCTGCCCCTTTTACCGTAGCGGCGGCATCCCTGCCGCCGGATTTCTGCACCGCAAACCACTTAAACGACACCACGAAATGGAAAAGACGTCGCCCTACAACTGACGCCAGTCGAAGAGCACGCCGAGCGTCTCGGTGCGGTTCTCCAGCAGCATGGCGTATACAGCGGACGCCTCGGCGGGCGAGAAGCGCGAAGTGATGAGGTCGTCGACGCGCATCTGGCCGCGCGCCACGTAGGCGTGGAAGAGCTGCGCCTGCCGCGCCGGGGTCCACTCCGCCTGGTCCGGCGGCAAGTTTTCGTTGTGCGTGCCGCGGATGGAGACCTGGCGCGTGATCACGTCGGCCCGCAGCGTCTGCTTGCTGGGGTGGGGCGAATCGCCGGTCAGCATCATCGTCCCGAAGTTGCGCACCAGCTTGAGCGCCAGGGGGAAGACGGCATAGTGCCCGGTGGCGTCGAAGACCACGTCTGCCAGACGCCCGTCCGTATGCTCCTGCACGAAAGGAAGGGCGTCCGCCGCGCTGCCGGCGAAGGTCTGCGTAGCGCCGTGCGCGCCGGCAGTCTCCAGCCGGCCCGGCGCCAGGTCGACGGCTAAAATTTCCTCCGCCCCGACCACGCGCGCATACTGGACCAACAACTGGCCCAGCGGCCCCAGGCCGATCACGACCACCCTCGCGCCCATGCGCAGTTCGGCGCGGCGCACCGCGGTCTGGGCGATGGTCGCCAACTTGGACCAGGCCGCCTCTTCATCGCTGATGCTCGCCGGTATCTTGACCACGGGCGGCTTGACCGCGATGATCTGGCGGTGGTTGGCGGTCGAGAAGATGCGGTCGCCGGGCGCAAAGCCTTGCACCGCCGCGCCGACCTCTTCCACCACCGCCACATTGCTGTAGCCGGGGTAGAAGGGGTACTTGACCCAGTTGGCCCAGTGCGTTCCCTCGTCCATCTCGCCGCGGTAGCAGATGCTTTCGGTGCCGGTGCTGATCAGGCTGACCTGCGTGCGGGCCAGCAGCCCGTCCGCCGGCAGCGCAGGGGCCTCCTCGCTGCGCAGTTCGACCTGCTGTTTGCCGGTGAACACGATGTTCTTGGACTGCATGGATGGTCTCGCTTTCTTGTGGCGGTCGTTATGCGTTGGGCGTCAGGCGGGCAAGTGGGCGCGATTCGTTATGCCGCCTGCTCCGCGGCGCGGATCTTCTGCGCCGCCTCGATCATCGCCAGGTAGCCCTCCGCCGGCACGTATTCGGGGATGGAGTTGCCGGAACCGAGCGCATAGCCCTGGGCGTTGCGGCGGAAGCGCGTCCCCTTGGCGACGACATCCTCCACGATCTCGTCCGGGCTTTTCTGGCACAGGATGTCGACGTCGATGCCGCCCAGCAGCCCGATGCGGTCACTATAGCGGGCGATCCACTCGTCGAAGGGCGCGATGGCGTCTTCGTTGGAGTGCTTGGCGTTGATGCCCAGGGCGATCACGTCGTCCATGATGGCGAAGATCTTGCCGCACGAATGCCACAGGAACGGCTTGCCCGCGCCCTTGATCAGACTGATGACCCGGGCGTACTGCGGGATGATGTGCTCGCGAATGGTCTTGGGCGAGATGAGCGTGCTGGTCTTGAAGCCCAGGTCGTCGCCGAAGCGGCAGATGGCGAAGTGCTCACCGTAGCGCTCCAGGAACTCGGCCCACAGCGTAGCCATGAGATCGCCGATCTTGCGGTAGAGCGCGGCGTACAGCTCGGGGTTGTCCACCTGCATATAGGCCAGGTACTGGAAGCCAACCAAGTCCTCGCTGATCTCCAGCACGCCGTTGCCGACGCCGCCCAGCGCCTTCATCCCCGGCGGCATGGTGCGAATGAGCGCGTCGAAGCGCGGCGCGGCCGATTGCCAATAGATCTCCGGCAGTTCGTCCCAGGGATATTTCGCGAAATCATCGTCGGTCTGGATGGGGCCGGGCCGCCCGCCGAAGATGGCGCCGTGATCGGGCAAGATGTCGACGATGGTCATCTCGAAGGAGACCGTGTCGTAGGTCATCTCCTGGAAGAAGCGGCAATAGTGGGTGAAGAATTCGAGCAGGTCCGCCGGACCGCCGTCGTACGAAGCGGCGAACTGCACGCCGAGGATCTTCTCCATGATCTCCGGGCTGATGATGTGCTCGTACACGGGCAGGCGGCGCGGTCGTTTGTTCTGCAGCACGTCCAGCATGTGCCGGTAGTCGTTCTCGAAAGCCATGATGCCCTTCTTCGTGGGTTTGTATGATTTGGTGGGGTTCTCTGCGTCCTGTCAGCGTCCTCCCATGCCGGTGAGCATCACGCCTTCGATGATGCGCCGCTGGAAGATCGCATAAAAGAGGAGGACGGGCGCACTGGCAATGACTGCGCCGGCCATGATAAGGGCGCGTTCCTGGGTATAGGTGCCGTTCAATACCGTTAGTCCGACCGGCAGCGTGCGCATCTCCAACCGGTTGAGCACAATCAGCGGCCAGAAAAGGTCGTTCCACGCGCCCAAGAAGGTGAAGATGGTCAGTGCAACCAGCGCCGACCGGCTCAAGGGCAGAATAATCTGCCAATAGATTCGAAAGCGGCCGGCCCCGTCGATCACGGCAGCCTCTTCCATTTCTTTAGGAATGCTTAGGAAAAATTGGCGGAGCAGAAAGACGCCAAAGACGCTAGCCATCGCCGGCCAGATAAGGGCATGGTAGGTGTCCAACCAATTCAAATTGCGCACCAGCAGAAAGACTGGGATCAACGTCACTTCGCCGGGCACCATAAGCGCGAACAAGATGCTCACAAAGAGAAAGTCGCGGCCGGGAAATTCCAGCCGTGAAAAAGCATAGGCTGTGATGCTGCTGACGAAAAGGCTGAGGACGGTAATGATCGTGCTGACGACCACGCTGTTGAGAAACCAGCGCGGCAGTTGCAGGTCCTGGCGGGTCAGCACTTCCCGATAATGCTCCAGGGTTGGCGCATCGGGAAAGAGTTGGAGCGGCCAGCGAAAGACCTGCTCATTGGGCGTGACCGAGACGATGAACGACCAATAGATAGGAAAGCCGACGAGGACCGCCAGGATCATCAGAAAGGTATGCAGCCCCAGGCGTGAGAGCAGGTTACGTTGTCGATAGCTGGTACTGAAGGTTTTCGTGGCGGCCATATTCTCCTGATTTCCTCCAAACCTAGTCCTGTCACGAAACGTACGCGTGTGACATCTGCAACTCAGTACTCGATCGTGCTCCTCCGCCCAAAGATCCGAAACTGGACAAGGGTAAAGAACAGGATGACCAAGGCCAAGCCAATGGCGATGGTTGTGCCATAGCCCATGCGAAAGAAGCGCCAAGCCGTCTGATACAGATACATGATCACCGTGAACGACGCCCGGCCTGGGCCTCCGCCGGTCATGATGTAGGGCTGGCCAAAGACCTTGAAATGCGCGATGAGTTGGGTCACAGCCACAAAGAAGATGGAGGGCATCATCAGGGGGATCGTGATGCTCCAGGTAAGTCGCAGGCCGCTGGCGCCGTCGATGCGCGCCGCTTCATAGAGATGGCCGGGAATGCCCTGCAGACCGGCAATGTAAATTAACATAGGGAAGCCAAAGCCCCACCAGACGGTGGCCAAGCTTAGGGTTGGGATGACAATGTTGGGATTCGCCAGCCACTTGACGGCTGGCAGCCCAAGCCATGTCAGGTAGTAGTTCACGATGCCAAATTGGGTGTTGAACATCCAAGCAGCGACGACGCCCATCACGGCCACCGAGAGTACGACCGGCGCGTAGAAAATGAAGCGATAGAAGTCGCGGAACCGGATCGGCTGGTGGACGGCGATGGCGACGATCAGTGCAAAGACGGTGTTGAGGAACGCAGTCAGAAAGGCGAAATAGAGCGTATTGCGCAGCGTGAGCCACCAGAAGTCATCTCGGAGTAGGAAGGCATAGTTCTGCAACCCGACAAAGGGGTGCTCTTTTGCCAAGATCGCCCAGTCGTGAAAGGACATATAGATGGCGTAGAGCACCGGAAACACCGTGAAGGTCAAGAAAAAGACCATAAACGGCAGGACAAAGAGGTAGTTCCCCAGCATCCAGCGCCAAGTTTTCCACCCTTTGGCCTGTGGGGAAGAAACCGGTTGTCGAGATGCGGTAGTAGCCACAGCAACTCCTTTACATGGCGGCAGCGCAGGGGCGACCGGCGCCTACTCACAGCACCGGCCGCCCCTGTTCACCTGACGACTTTGTCCACCTGTACTACATTCGATGCGGCCGAACTCGCTTACTGGCAGCGGTCCAGAATATCTTGGACGCGGCTGTTGGCGTCCTCCAGCCCCTGTTCCAGCGTCTTAACGTCGTTGTAGATCGCGTCCAACTCGGGCTCATAGGCCAAGATCACTTCTTGGATACACTCATGGGCCACATCATAGCGACCGAACTCCTGGAAACTCTGGCCGAGAATCTTGGCCGACGGGAGTTCCTCCATTGTCGTGGCTTCTTGGATGGAAACCCGGGCCGACGGCTGGCCGGAAGTCGCCCAGACCAACCCCTGGTCCGAAATATAGGAGATCAACTTCTTGGCGGCTTCCAGTTTCTCGCCTTCGAGCGAAGTCGGGGTATAGATCACATGCGAGCTGGTCCAGACGGCCGGCTGATCGCCGATCTGCGGGTAAGGGCAGACGCCCCAGTTCAGCCCGGCGTCGTCGTTGAAGTTAAGCATCCAACTGCCTTCGGTGATCATGGCCAAGGAGCCGCCGGCGAAACTCTGCCAGGAATCGAAGCCGGCCGGCTGCGGCGCCACATGGTGCTCATAGATCAGGTCGCGCCACCAGCCCGCCGCCTGGGCTGCAGCCTCGCTGTCGAGGGTGGCTGTACCCTGACGATCGGTCCAGTCACCGCCGAACTGGTAGATGGTGCTCAGGAACGTAACCTTAAACCAACTGACGGCGGTGCCCCACTGCACCACATTCTCGGGATCAAAGTCGGCGCTGGCCGCGTTGTTGCCGTTGGCATCCAGCGTGAGCTGGCGAGCCATCTCGATATATTCTTCGCCGGTGGCAGGGCAGACATTCGGGTCCAGCCCGGCAGCCTCGAAGAGATCCTTGTTGTACCACAGACCCCAACCGTGGATATCCAGCGGCACGCCATAGCGATTGCCCTCGTAGGAGAGCGCTTCAAGCGAATAGTCGACAATGTCGGTCTCAGGGATGGGTCCGCCCATCTCCTGGAAGAAGTCGCCGGTCTCGCGCAGTACGCCCTGGCTGGCGAATTGGGGAATCTCAAACTCATGGAGTAGGAACAAATCGGGCGGATTGCCGGAGACAAGCGAAGTCAGGAGCTTGTCGAAGTAGATGTTCCACGGCATCATCTCGACGCGCACCGAGACTTCGGGATTCTCTGCGGTGAAGGCTTCAACCATCTCAACCATGGTTGCGCCGTCGCTGCCGGTCAAGCCGTTCCAGTAGATCAGCTCCAGCGCGCCCGTACCGGCCTGAGCGACGATGGCAGTCGGCTCGGCTTCCGGCGCGGCGGCCTCCGGCACAGCAACTTCGGCTTCACCTTCCACGGCCGGTTGCGTAGGGGCTGGAGCGCAGGCGGCAAACACAAGCGTCAAAACTAGAGCGAAAGCCATAATCGCGTAAACTCGTCTCATAGGATTCCTCCTTCGGGAAGGATTACAAAAGACTAATTGGTCCTGGGGGGGATCAGGAGAACTGAACTGGTATGTATCGTGTTGCTGCTTAGGGAGCACAACTGCATGATAGCACGCGCCGAAGCGCCTCGTCAATAGCAACACACTCCAGGATTATCACAGATTTGGAGCGCACAAGCAGCCCCCGCCAGGCCTACATAACGCTCGCGATCCCGAAGTGCTCGCAATAGCGACGGAAGAGGCCGCGCGCCGCCGGCCAACTCGACTGCGGGCTCATAAAGTGCGAGAACTCGAACGTGATCAGCTTCTCTACGCCCGCCGTCTGCGCCGCTTCCATCTTCCACCACAGCTTGCGCCAGTCGATGGGCGGGAAGTCGATGGGCATGTCCCGGTCGAACGATTCGACATTGGACCAGGCTTGCATGCCGTGCTTGCGGATCAGCTCGCTGTTGGCCTGCAAGAAGTCGGGCAGCACGTCGTAGTCCACGTGCCCGTCCTGAAAGGCCACGATGTCGATCACGTGCGCCAACTCGCCGAGGATGCCGTCCCAGTCGCGGTAATGATCTTCCAGCGTCACGGGGTCGCGCACCAGCTTGCCGCCGGCGATGTAGGGCGAGATCAGCGTGGGCAACTGCGGGGAGAGCGCCTTGCAGTGCTCGCCCAGTTGGCGCAGACAGGCCAGGCGCGTCGGCTCCTTACGCGAAATCTCGAAGGTGAGATACCAGCCCTTGAACGCCGCCCGCCGCCCGTAGCGCGCCCACGCCTCGTCGATGAAGGCGCGGCCCAGGTCCAAATGCTCTTGGATGGAGCGCTCCCGCGGCGCGTAGGAGACCGAATCATACGTGCCGAAATAGAAGTCCATGCCGTTCTCTTCGGCCAAGTCCAGAAATAGGTCCGCCAGGTCTTCGTAGACGGGGTAGATGCCGACCTCGCGCTGCAACACCTGCGACGGATACACGGCGATGCGCCCGCAGCCGGCGCGGATCAGGATCACCGTGTCGATGCCGATCGCCTTCATCAGCCGGAAGTCCTGCGCCCACTCGGCGCGGCCCCAGTTGTTGGAGGGGATGTCGTGCGTAATCTCGTCCAGAAAAGTGCCGGTGATTTTCATGGCTCGCCGCCCTCGTTTTAGTGGTTCGTCCGCCAGATACGCACGATGTCATGTTGTGCCCAGGGGCTCCCAAGCGAAACATCTCTACCCCCGGTACAACGAGATTCTTCAGCTCGCTGCCGCTCGCTTCAGAATGACAGACATGCGGCGTTTTCGCCGCCTAGGCTCGGATGGGATAGTTGCCGACTTCCTCGATGGCCTCCATCACAGCCAACGTCCCTTCCTTAAAGGCCGTGACCGTCTCCTCGTCGGTCGCGCCCCACATGCCCATCTCGGTGAAGCTGAGGACCAGGGCGTTGCCGGGCGCGCCGCTCTTGAGCAAATCAATCGTGTAGCGCTTGGCCTCCTCTGCGCCGAACCAGAAGATCGTCTCCGGGATGTTGACCCAGATAATGGTCTTGTCGCCCCAGGCGGCCCGCACCTCCGGCAGCGACAGCTCGCCCACCGGCGGCGGCGTATACGCCTCGACCACGTCGATGCCGGTTTCCGCGATCAGACCGGCATAGCGGCGCAGGCTCTTGGTGGCGTCGCAGTGCATCGCCAAAATTTTGCCTTTTGACTGGAGATAGGAGACCCACTTGCGGTAGAAGGGCAACTCATGCTGTCGGAAAAGCTCCGGACTCCACAGGCCCTCCAGCCAGCCAAAGGCGATGAACTCCGCCGGCGACTCCGCGATCAACTCCAGCCGGCGTTCATCGCGCCGCCACTGCGCCTCAACCAGGGCGCGGAAGTGGTCGGGGTGGTCCATCTGCGCGTAGACCCAGCGGTCCAGCCCATAGACCTCGCCGAAATAGCGCCGCGTGGCGCCGTAGGGCGTAGCCTCCATGTCCAAGCCCCAGTCGCGCACGATGCCGTCGCGACCCACATCGCGCACGGCGTCGTAATAGGCGTCGGGGGCGGAATGGAAGACGGCGTCCTCCAGCATAAAGATGACCGGGTCGTAGTCTTCCTTGCCCTTGATCAAGCCCTCGACCTCGATGCTCATACTGTCGCTGATGCGTCCGGCATGGCCCTGCGAGCGGGTCCACACATCACCTTCCGGCGTGTGATAGGTGGTGACGACGGACTCGCCTTCGTGGCGCGTCTCCACCGACACGTTGGGCGTCTCCTCCCACACGGTGGAGCGGCGCAGACAAAGGCCCATGCCGCGGTTGCGCAGGTGCCGCTCGAACTCGCCGCGCGGCATCAGGTTGTCGTAAGGAGCAAAGGGAACCTGGTCCGGCTCTTGGCGATGTAAGACGGCATTGATTCTAGCCAGGAAATCCACGGTGTTCTTCTCCTGTCGGCATGGCGTGGGAACAAAATGAGCCGGCGCAGCACAGCGGCAATTGGGTGCAGGGCCTGTGCGCGGGATCGAAGGGGCGCGCGCCCTTTGGGGTCATTATGCTGGAACGGTCGCCGGCTGTCAAAGGATCCGCCAGGGGCATTTGTTTGACATCCGAGGTATTCGGAATTATTATCGAAAACGGTTACACTACACATTATCTCATAATCGACTTCCAGCCGCCTTCATATTCCTCGGTTCCACAAGCAGAAACGGGCTTTCGTTTCCTCCGACGGTGATCGTTTCCCAAAGAGTTGGGAGGTGACGCTCCGATCACGCTCACGCGTGCGTTCTCTCTACCGGACCCAACCCAGGCAAGACGTTTGCAACGAGTCGCATCTAGCCGCCGGCGCATGCGCCAACACGACTTTGTCCCCCCTTACAGTCCCTCTGCTCTCTGGGGTTGTCATGTGACATTAATCGAGATCGTCCGCCAAGAATTGCGTCCCAAACACTTAACCCGCAAAGGAGCAAAAGATGAGGAAGTATCGCTATTGGCTCATACTGGTGGTGTTGTCGTTGCTGCTGGTGCAATGCGCTCCTTCGGCGCAGGCGCCCGCCGGTGAAGAAGCGGCCCCCGCGGCCGGCGGCGAAGAGAAGATCGAGTTGACGATGTGGACGCACCAGAATCCGTCGTTCATCGCCGCCAACGAGGCCATCATCGATCGCTTCGAAGAACTGCACCCCAACGTCACCATTACCATCGAGTCCTTCCCCTACGATGTATTCATCCAGACCCTGCAGACCGCCATGCCCGCAGGCACCGAAGCCGACATCATGGAGTTGTTCGGCTCGTGGGTCTGCCGCTATTCCGACCGGCTGGCCGAGATGCCCGACTACGTGATGACCTACAGCGAGGCCGAGGAGCTCTTCTACAAGGCGCCGCTGGACGGCTATTACTGTGGCGGCAAGCTCTACGGCCTGCCCAACGAGTTCAACATCGAGAACGGCGCCGTCATGGTCAACAAGGCTCTCTTCGAGGAAGCCGGGCTGACCTACCCGCCGCAGTGGGAAACTTTCGAGGATCTGCTTGAGGACGCCCAGGTCTTGACCAAGACCGACGGCGACATGATGTCCGTTTCCGGCTTCAACTTCGTCACCGTCGACGGCCTGACCTTCCAACTGCTGGCGGGCATCTTGCAGCGCGGCGGCGAATACTGGAAGCCGGACGGCAGCGGGCTTGTCTTCACCTCGCCCGAAGCGCAGGCCACCCTACAGGACATGAAATCCTGGATCACCGAGTGGGGCGTGACGGATCCCTTCCTCTTCAACGGCGAGAGCAACTGGGTCGGCGATTCCTTCTTCGTCAATCAGTCCGCCATCGGCTTTATCGGCCCGTGGATCGTGCCCGAAGGTCGCCGCCAATACGAGGAAATTGAGTTCGACTACGTGCCGCTGCCCAACTACGCCGGCGACGAACATCTCTTCGCGGCGGACGCAGGCTGGGGCAAGGTGGTCTCGCCCAACAGCGCCAACCAGGAGATGGCCTGGGAGTTCATCAAGTTCGCCACGTCGATACAGGAAAACGCCGTGGACTGGAACATCGCTTCCGGCACCATCCCCGCCCTGAAGTCAGCCGCCGAAGACCCCGCCATCCTGGACCAGGCCCCGTGGTTCGAGGCCAGCCTCCAGGTGCTTGACTACGGCCGCTACGTTGGACCGCTGCCCGACCGCGACAAGTTCTGGGTCGAGATCGTCTATCCGCACGTCATGGGCGTGCTGCAGGAAAGCGAGACGGTGGAGCAGGCGCTGGAGGCCATCGAGGCCGAGTCCAACGCCATGTTCACACAGTAAGCGCAGATCGTTGGTTAGGCCGTGTTGACATTTCTGGAGGTAGAAGCGAGAGTCCATACCAGAGGAAATGT
>JASGTU010000373.1 GCA_030058085.1 Chloroflexota bacterium | reverse complement strand
GATGCTGGCGCGGCTGCGCAACCGCGCGCACCAGGTGCACAGCGCGGTGTGCGTGATGGCGTTGCCGGAGGGAAAGATGTCGACGCTGGTGAATTCGACGACGGTGTGGATGCGCGATTATTCTGATGCCGAGATCCGCGACTATGTGGCGACCGGCGATCCGCTGGACAAGGCGGGCGCGTATGCGATCCAGCATCCAACCTTCGCACCGGCCGAATCGATCGACGGTTGTCTGGCCGGGGTGATGGGGCTGCCGCTGGGGGATATGTGCCGGCTGCTGGCGGCGTACGGGGTTCTGCCGGCTGTACCGGTGGCGGATGTGTGCGAGGATCGCACGCATTTCCAGTGCTGCCAGCGCAACGCCGGTTGATTGACAGCGCGTAGGGCTGCTGCTACACTCGAACTGGTGTTCGGATTAGGCCGGCGAGAAAGAAGCACACGATTGGCTGAGCGACAAAACATTCCGGGAAGCGAATACGAGGAATTCGAAGACTTACAGGAGTACTTCGAAGCGCCGCGCACGCGCAAGCCCAAGCCCAAGCGCACCTCGGACGATTTGCTGCCCGGCGTGGTGGTGCGGGCGCGCGGTCACCATTTTGATGTGCAGATCGAGGGTACGGAAAACGGGCGTCATGGGGCATCGGGCGATGTACGCGTGTGCGAGGTGCGCGGGCGGCTGCTGCAGGAACGCGGCCGCGACACGCTGGTAGCAGTCGGCGACCGCGTGTGGGTCAAGCCTGACGGGGCGCGACGCGGCCTGATCGAGCGAGTGGATGAACGTCACAGCGTACTCAGCCGCCAGCATCCGGGCGTCTCCGTACCTGCCGAGGACGTCATCCTCGCCAACCCGGATCAGGCGCTGTTGGTCTTTTCAGTCACGCAGCCGGAGCCGCATCTGCGCATGTTGGACCGCTTCCTCGTCATCGCCGAGGCCAACGAACTGCCCGCCATAATCTGCGCCAATAAGATCGACCTAACAGGCGAGGACCATGCCGCGTCGATCTTTGGACGCTATGCCGAGATCGGCTATCGGGTGATCTACGCCAGCGCGGAGACGGGCGCGGGCATCGCCGAACTGAAAGCGCAGTTGACGGATACAATCACAGTGCTGGCTGGGCCAAGCGGGGTGGGCAAGAGCAGTTTGCTCAACGCCATCCACCCGGCGCTGAACATCCAGGTGGGTGACCTGCGCGAGGTGCTGGACAAGGGCCGGCACACGACGCGGGCAGCGCGTCTTTTCCGGCTGCCGTTCGGGACGCGAACCTATGTGGCTGATACGCCGGGCATTCGTGAACTTGGGCTGTACGAGATCGACCCGCAGAATTTGGGCTTTTACTTCCGGGAGTTTGCGCCGTATATCCACGAGTGCCGCTTCCCGAATTGCACGCATGACCACGAGCCGGGATGCGCCGTGCGCGCGGCTGTGGACGAGGGAAAGATAGACGGAGAGCGTTATGAGAGTTACGTACGGCTGCTACACGGCGAAGAGTAGGGGATGGCCCAGCTATGGATGATCTGCTGGCGAACCTGAACGCGCAACAGCGACAAGCCGTGCAGACGGTGCATGGGCCGGTTTTGGTGCTGGCGGGGCCGGGGTCGGGCAAGACGCGGGTGCTGACACGGCGCATCGCCTACCTGATCGACGAGGCCGGCATCGCGCCGTGGAACATCTTGGCGGTCACCTTTACCAACAAGGCGGCGCGAGAGATGCGCGGCCGCGTGGAGATGATCTTTGAACAGAAGTTCGGCCCGTCGCTGCCTGGGCAGCCGCCGCGGCTGGGCGGGCTGGCGATCGGCACGTTCCACAGCATCTGCGCGCGCGTGCTGCGCGTGGAAACCGAGGCCATCGGCTATGCGCGCAACTGGGTAATCTACGACTCGGCGGATCAGCTTGCGCTGTTGCGGACGCTGCTGCGCGAGCTAAACCTGGACGAGAAGCGCTACAGCCCGCAGGCGATCCGGGCGCACATCAGCAAGCTGAAGAATGAGATGGTGTCGCCGCAGGATTACCAGCCGGGGTCCTATTTCGAGGAGATCGTCAACAGGACGTACGGGCGCTATCAGGAAGCGCTGCAGGGCAACAACGCCATGGACTTCGACGACCTGCTCGTCAAGACGGCGACGCTGCTGCGCGATAACGTGGCGATACGCGCCAAGTACCAGCAGAAGTGGCCCTATGTGCTGGTGGACGAATTCCAAGACACGAACATGGTGCAGTACGAACTGCTGCGCGTGCTTGTGAATGAGCCGGATGGCAAGCGCAATCTGTTCGTCGTGGGCGACGAGGACCAGTCGATCTACCGTTTCCGCGGGGCGGATTACCGCAATGTGACGCGTTTCCGCGAGGATTACCCCGAGGCGACGGTGACGCTCCTGGAGCAGAACTATCGCAGCACGCAGACGATCCTGGACGCGGCCAACGCGCTGATCGCGCATAACCGCAACCGCACGCCCAAGCGGCTGCACACCGACAACGGCCGCGGCCTCGACGTGACGGTGTACGAAGCGTACAACGAGAGCGAAGAGGCGGGCTACGTCTGCGATGAGATCGAGCGTCTCGTGGCGACGCGGGCGTTCGGCTTCGGCGACTTCGCGGTGATGTATCGCACCAATGCACAAAGCCGCGCGCTGGAAGAGGCGATGGTCTACCGCCAAATCAGGCATAAGCTGGTAGGCGCGACGCGATTTTATGAGCGCAAGGAGATCAAGGACGCGCTGGCCTTTTTGAAGTTGGTGCATAACCCCAGTGACACGGTGGCGATGGACCGGATCATCAACGAGCCGCCGCGCGGTATAGGCCCGAAGACGTATGGCGCGCTGCGCGAGTGGGCGGGGTCGTTGGGGGTGAGCGCGTTCCAGGCGCTTCAGATTCTGCACCACGGGGCGGAACGGTTCGTGAAGCTGTACCCGGATGTCTTTCTGCCGCCGGCAGCCTACGAGCCGACGCCCTTTGGCGGGCGTGCCGAGAACAGCCTGCTCAACTTTGCTGAGATGGCGGAGAAATGGGTTCGCCACGACCGCAACAACCGCTACGGTTCGGTGGCCGAGTTGCTGGACACGGTTCTGGCCGATTCCGGTTATGTGGACGCGCTGCGCGACGGCACGGACGAAGGCGAGGAGCGTTTCGCCAACTTGCAGGAGTTGCGCGGTGTGGCTGCACAATATATGCCGGGCATGGCGGGCATGCCGGAGGAGCAGACGCCGCTTGCCCTCTTCTTGGAAGAGGTGAGCTTGGTCAGCGACGTGGACGACTTCGACGCGGAGAGCGGCGCGGTGACGCTGTTGACGCTGCATACGGCCAAGGGGTTGGAGTTCCCGGTCGTCTTTATTGTCGGCATGGAGGACGGAATCCTGCCGCACAACCGCAGCATCGAGAGCGGCGACGAAGAAGAGATGGATGAGGAGCGGCGGCTGTGCTATGTGGGCATCACGCGCGCCAAGAAACGGCTTTATTTGCTGCACGCTTCAATGCGCAGTCTGTGGGGCAGGGCGGAGCCGCAGGTCCCCAGCCGGTTTCTGGAAGAGGTGCCGGCCAATCTGTTGAGCGGAACGGTGAACCGGCAGGGCAGGCGTGAGAGCGCGTATCGCCGCGCGACTTCGTGGGATGACGCGGGCGGCTGGAACCCAGGGCCTTCCGCGCGGCGCGGCGCGGGACGAACGCGCAGTGAGGCAAGCGGACGGAGGGCGAAGCAGGAACAAGCATCGGGCGCCATTTACTGGTCACCGGGCGAGGAGGCGCGTCCTAGACGAAGGGCGGGCGGCCAAGCCTCCAAATCGAAGGAGGAGGCGGAAGCGGCTTTGCAGTTCAAGCGACGGGATAGCGTTCAACACCCCAAGTTCGGGGTGGGCACGGTGATCGAGAGCAAGATGGCGGGCGGCGAGGAAGAGGTGACGGTGGCGTTTCCGGGCATCGGCATCAAACGCCTGGCGGCCTCGCTGGCGGGATTGAAGAAGCTATGAGCGGTGGCGCTGATGGGCCGGTCGACTCGCCGCCGTGGAGCGCTTCGACCAAGACGATCATTGTCAGCGCTGCCCTTGTCTTGGCCGGGTTGGTGGTCTGGCGTTTCCAATTCATCATCACGCCGCTGGTGATCGCCGCTGTCCTGGCCTACCTGCTGAATCCGCTGGTCTCGTGGCTGGAGCGCACGGCGCCCTTGAGGCGCATCTATGCCGTGCTTGTCGTATACGTCGGGCTGCTCGTGATCGGCGGCGGCGCTGTCACAGCCCTGGGCTTTGCGGCGGCTAGCCAGGCGTCGAGGCTGGCCGCGATGACGCCTGATCTGATCCCCAACGTGGTGAGCTTCGTAGAGGAAACGGTGCGGAGTTGGAGCGAGGCGGTGATCGCTTTCGGCCCGTACGAGTTTCACGTGGGCAGTCTGTGGGCAGATGTCGACGTCAGCCTGATCACGAGCCAGCTTCGCACCGGCTTGCAACAACTTGCCGGGCGCAGCGGTTCTCTGATCGCAGACCTGGCGAAGGGGACGGTCAACACCTTCGCCAACGGGCTGTTGATCTTCTTCGTCTCTCTCTACATTTCGAAGGATGCGCCGTTGCTTGGCCGTGCCATCGGCGATCTGGCGCAGCAGCCGGGCTATCGCGAGGATGCGGATCGCTTGATGAACGACACGTTGGCGATCTGGAATGCGTACCTGCGCGGACAGGTGGTGTTGGCTTTGACGATCGGCGCGGTTGTCAGCGCTTCGTTAGGCGTCTTGGGCGTGAACAACGCGCTGGCGCTCGGTCTGCTCTCCGGCTTGCTGGAGTTCTTGCCGACGTTGGGGCCGATCATCGGCGCAGTCGCGGCGACGGCGGTCGCGATTCTGCAGCCCGGCAACTATTTGGGGCTGTCGCCCTGGGTATATGGACTGCTGATCCTCGGCGTGATGACCGCCATCCAGCAGATTGAGAACAGCGTGTTGGTGCCGCGCATCGTGGGCGACGCGCTGGATCTGCATCCCATCGCGGTGATCGTGGGCGTGATGATGGGCGCGTCATTGGCAGGGCTTTTGGGCGCGGTGCTGGCTGCGCCGGTCCTCGCCACGATCAAGCTGCTTGGCGTCTATATCTGGCGCAAGATTCTCGATTTGCCGCCGTTTCCGCCGGACGCTTCGGAGGATGAGCCGGAGGGCGGCGCGTCTACCGCGGGCATGTGGGGGCGCGTGCGCCGATGGGTAGAAGGCCGGCGTGCGGTCGGAATGCGACAAACTCGACACCAAGCGAAGGTGACAGAAATGACGGACGTATTGGCTGGGAATGATCCAACGCCAACGCTCTACCCGCTGCTGTTCGACCCGGTTTTCAAAGACTATCCGTGGGGCGGGCGCAACCTGGCAGAACGATTTGGCCGCGCGCTGCCGGACGGCATCGTGGCTGAAAGCTGGGAAATCGCGGCGCACCCGAACGGATCGAGCACGGTGCGCAACGGCGCTCTTGCCGGGCGAACGCTGCCCCAGGCGCTAGAGGTGTGGGGCGAGGCGCTGGTGGGAAAGCGCAATGCGCGCTCGCTGCAGGCCGGCAAGTTTCCGCTGCTGGTCAAGCTGTTGGATGCCAACGCCTGGCTGTCAGTGCAGGTCCATCCGGACGACGCCTACGGGCTGGCGAATGAGGGCGAGTACGGCAAGACCGAGATGTGGATCGTGCTGCACGCCGAGCCGGGCGCGGAGTTGATCTACGGGTTCAGGCCGGGTGTAACCCGTGACGCCTTTGCTGCGGCGATTGCCGAGGAGCGGACGGCGGACTTTTTGCACCGGCTGCCTGTGAAGAAGGGCGATGTCATCTTTGTGCCGGCGGGGACGGTCCATGCGCTGGGGCCGGGTGTGATTGTGGCTGAGATTCAGCAGAACAGCGACACGACGTACCGCATCTATGACTGGGGCAGGCCGCGTCCGCTGCACATCGACAAAGCGCTCGACGTGCTGAACTTCGATCAGGTCGAGCCGGGGGCATACGAGCCCACGCAGTTGGACGGAGACGGGCAGCGCCGCGAGTTGATCGGCGAGTGCGCCTATTTCCGTACGGAGCGGTTTGAACTTGCGCCAGGCGCGTCCTATGCCGGCGAGTGCGACGGCGTTACCTTCGAGATCTGGGGCGTGCTGGAGGGGAACGCCTCGCTAGAGGGTGAGTGGGGTACTATCCAACTGGATGCGGTGGCGTGGGTGTTGCTGCCGGCTGAACTGGGTGCATATACGGTCAAGGCCATTGCGCCGCTGACCGCGCTGCGCGTGTTCACGCCCGCTACGGAGGATGAAGACTGAACCGCCATGTACGATCTGGTCATCCGCGGGGGGACGGTCGTGGATCCGGGCGGGACCTTGCGCGCGGACGTTGGTATTCGGGGTGAACGGATCGCGGCAATCGGCAATGACCTGGCGGGCGAGCGTGTGATAGACGCGCACGGGCTGCTGGTGATCCCCGGCGCGGTGGATCCGCATGTGCATTTGCAGATGCCGCTGGCGGGCCGCGTGAGCACGGATACGTTTGCGAGCGGGACGCAGGCTGCGCTGTGCGGCGGCACGACGACCGTGATCGATTTCGTGACGCCGGAGCCGGAGCAGTCGATGCTGGATGCGCTTGCGCAGCGCAGGCAGGAGGCGGACGGCGTCGTCGCTGCGGATTACGGCCTGCATATGACTGTGCCTACATGGCATGCGGCGGATACGCCGCGCCTGGGCGAGGTATCTGCCACAGTCGCGGCGGGCTGCCCGACGTTCAAGATGTACCAGGCCTATGCAGGGATGGCGCTGGACGACGCCGCGCTCTACCGGGCTATGACCGCTGTGGCTGGGGCGGGCGGGCGCGTAGTGCTGCACAGCGAGACGGGGCCGCTGCTGGAGGAACTGCGTAGGCGCGCGCTTGAGGCGGGACACACGGAGCCGATCTGGCATGCAGCCACTCGGCCGGCGCGGCTGGAGGCGAGCGCCATCCATCGCGCCGCAGAGATAGCGGATGTGGCGGGCTGCCCGCTCTACGTTTTTCACGTGGGCGCAAAGGAGTCCGTCGAGCAGGTGCGGCGCGCAAGACAGCGCGGCGTCGCCATCCACGCCGAGACATGCCCGCAATACCTGCTGTTGAGCGCAGGCAGGCATCTGGGCGGGCCGGACGGCGAGTTGTTTGTCTGTGCGCCTCCGCTGCGCAATGAGGCGGACCAGGATGCGCTGTGGGTGGCGCTGGCGCGCGGGGATGTGGATGTGGTCAGCACGGATCACTGCCCGTGGCTCCGCGCGGAGAAGCGACAGGCGGACTTCACGCTGATCCCCGGCGGCTTGCCGAGCATCGAGGCGCGGCTGGCGCTGGTTTACTATTGCGGCGTTGGGGCGGGCAGGCTCAGCCTGGAGAGGTGGGTGGAGGTCTGCTGCTCTGCGCCGGCGCGTCTGATGGGCTTGGCTGCGAAGGGGCGAGCGGCTCCCGGCTATGACGCGGATCTCGTTCTTTTCGACCCGGCGCGGCACGTACGCATCGACACGGACACACTGCACGAGGCCGCGGGCTGGACGCCCTACGCCGGTATGGAAGTGACGGGGTGGCCGCGGACAGTCCTGCTGCGCGGGCGTGTTGTGGTCGAGGATGAACGGCTGGTCGTGATGGACGCCGGGCGCTTTGTGGCGCGTGAACTGGCGAACTGAGCATGTTTCTCTACCTCTCGAAAATCGCGCCCCTTTTGCTCTACCCGCTGGGACTGGCGTGCATCCTTGCACTCTTGGCAGCGGCGTTTCGGCGCTGGGACTCGTGGTCGACGGCGCTGGCGGTCGCGTCGGCGTTGCTCCTGCTCATCTTTAGCAACGGCTGGGTTGCAGGAAAGCTGTCGAAGTCGTTGGAATGGCGATACTTGCCGCAAGATGATCCGCCGGCTGTGGATGCGATCGTGCTGCTCGGCGGGGGCACGCGCGCGGTGGCTTACCCGCGCACGATGACCGAGGTGAACGAGGCGGGAGACCGGCTCTTTCAAACGGTGAGACTCTATCGCGCCGGCAAGGCTCCGCGCGTGATCGTGACGGGCGGGGCGATCCAGTGGATGGGGTCGGTCGTGCCGGAGGCGGAGGGGATGCGCGAACTGCTGGAGTTTATGGGCGTACCGGCTGACGCCATCGTCGCCGACGCGGTTGCGCAGAATACGTACGAGAATGCGCTGCACGTGCGCGCTATCGCCGACGAATTGGGTGTCGAGCGCGTCTTGTTGGTGACTTCGGCCCTGCATATGCCGCGCTCGGTGGGCATTTTTGAGCGACAGGGCTTCAGTGTAATACCGGCGCCGACCGATTTTCTCGCCACGCGTTCGGATGAAGATGCGCCTGGCATAGGTCTTGGCGGAGCGTTCTTCAGGCTGCTGCCGGATGTGCAGTATTTGGAGATTTCGACGCGCGTATTGAAGGAGTATTTGGGTATGGCAGTCTACCGTGCGCGGGGGTGGATGTAGACGTAGAAGGGTCTGGCGCTTGTGGGCGATGTGACAACCTCCTGAAAATGTGGTATGATTTCGTATAGGTACGCGATGAGAGGAGCTTTCAGGAGGCGCATATGGAATTCTCAGTCGGCGAGCATATAGTCCATCCGGCTCACGGCGCAGGCACAGTTGTTGGGGTGCAGAACCAAGAATTGGTCACCGGTTTTCAGCGTTACTACGTCATCCGTTTTGCCGACAAGCGGCTTACCGTGCGTGTGCCGTCACGCAAGGTGGATGAAATTGGGCTGCGCAGCGTGATGGGCAGCACGAAGTGTGAAGAGGTGATACGGGTGTTGCGTAGTTTGCCCCAAACCCTGCCTAACAATTTCAAGGAGCGTCGTCGCATCGTCGAGAAGCTGATCCATTCGGGCCGGCCTGTTAAGGTGGCGGAGGCATTGCGCGAGTTGAGTTGGCGCAGAGAGCTAAAGCCGTTGAACAAGGCCGATTCGGAACTGTTTTCGCAGGCGAACAGCATGTTGGTGCAGGAGATGGCATTGGCGACCGGCGAGGATACGGCCGAGGTGGAACGAAAGATCAGCGATGCGCTGAATGAGTCCATGCGCGCCAAACTGTTGACGCAGAAGAAGGAGAGCGAGTGATCGCAGCCGGTAGATGCCGCCCTACGCGGCTAGGGGGAAGCCTGCGTGACGCGTAGCCGCCGGGCAAGTCCCCAACGAAAATCGCAATACGACAAGAACAGCGCCCCGCGAGAGCAGGGCGCTGTCGTTAAGGATTGGGGCGGGCGCATCCCCGTGGCGCTGACCATGCCCAACACATACTATGTCGGTATGAGCAGTTTGGCGCTACAGCTGATGTATGCGGCGTTCAACCGCGAGGACGATGTCGTCTGCGAACGCATCTTCTGGGAGAAAGGCGCGGCGGCTGCCGGTCTGCCGCTACGCGCACTGGAGAGCGGACGGCGGGCGGATGAGTTCGACGTGTGGGCGTATACCATCTCTTGGGAGATGGACTACTTCAACGTCGTCGACCTGCTGCGCCAGGCGGGCATACCGCCGCTGGCGGAGGAGCGGCGAGATACGCGGCGCTGGGACGGCAGCTATTGGCCGCTGCTGATCGCAGGCGGGCCGGGCGTCACCATGAACCCGGAACCAATGGCGCCGTTTTTCGACGCGATCCTGATCGGGGAAGGCGAGCAGGCGATTCCGCGATTCATCGACTTGTGCCGCGAGGGGCTGTACGAGGATCGGGACGCGCTGCTGGCGGCACTGGACGAGCTGCCCGGGTGGTATGTGCCGGCCAAGCGGCCATCGCATCGCGATCACCCGCACTTCCGGCGCGTGGAGCGGCTGTGGGTGCGGGAACTGGCGGAGTATGACGCGACCAGCACGCTGTATACGCCCGATACGGAATTCGCAGACATGCACCTGATGGAGATCGCGCGCGGGTGCGGACGCGGCTGCCGCTTCTGTTTGGCCGGGTATGTCTACAGGCCGGCACGGGAGCAGCCGTTGGAGCGGCTGCTGGCTTCGGCGGAGCGAGCTGTCGCACAGGGATATCGTCGCGTCGGCCTGGTGAGCGCAGCCGTAAGCGACCATACCCAGATCGACGAGCTGGCGACGCAACTTCAGGCGATGGGCGTCGCCATCAGCGCCAGTTCGATGCGCATGGACCCGATCAGCGTGCCGTTGATCCGGGCGATGGCGGCGAGCGGCGCACAGACGCTCACCGTGGCGCCGGAGGCCGGCAGCCAGCGTCTGCGCAATGTGATCAATAAGACGCAGACGGAAGAGCAGATGATGGAGGCCGTCGCGCTGGCGCAAGAGCTCGACTTCCCGCAGCTAAAGCTCTACTTCATGGTCGGTCATCCCACGGAGACCGACGACGATATCCAAGCGCTGATCGACTTCACGCTGGTGGCGCGAAGCCGCTTCCGCCGCCGCATCGCCATCAACGCCACGCCGTTTGTGCCCAAGGCGCATACGCCGTTCCAGTGGGAGGGCATGACGCCGCCCGCGGTGTTGCGCACTCGCCAACGGACGGTTCAGCGGGCGTTGGCGCGGCATGGCGTGGACGTGCGCGCGGATTCGCCGGACTGGGCCGAAGTGCAGGCAGTGTTGAGCCGCGGGGATCAACGGCTGGCGTCTGTGCTGCTGGCGTTGCCGCCGGGACAGGTGACGGTGCGCAGTTTCTTTGAGGCGATGGCGGCGTACGGGCTGGACAAGGAGCACTACTGCGGCGCCTGGCGGAAAGGCGGCCCGTTGCCGTGGGATGTGGTGCAGAGCGGGGTGAGCGAGCGTTATTTCGAGTATGAGTTGCGGCTGGCTGCGCGCAACGAGACCGGCTTAAGCTGCCCGCCGGACAGCGCGGGCTGTTTAAGTTGTGGGGCGTGCGATGCAGCGTGGGCGTTCCGCTATGGCGGTAATGAGAACCGGCCTGTACCCTCGGCGAAGGGCGGCCCGTGGCGCGCCCAGGACTGGCAGCCGTGGTCGCGGCTGAAGCGGGAGATGCACGCGGCCGAAAGCGGGTAGTTGGGCGTGCGGATTTGTCGGGCAAGCGAGCACGAAGTAGACTGCCCATATGCAAAGAGTGACACACCCAAACGGCGTCATCACCTACACATTCGACGCGTTTCGCGGCTTGCCGGTGAGCGTGCACGTCAGCACGCGGCACGGGGGCGTCAGCCCGGCCCCCTGGAACACGCTTAACTTCAGTGTGCGGCGCGGGGACGAGCCGGAACACGTAGCCGTCAACCGGGCGCGCTTTGCCGAGGCGCTGGGGATCGACGGTGCGCGCATAGCGACCTGTCGCCAGGTGCACGGCGCGCTGGCGGCGACAGTCGGCGAGGCGGACGCGGGACAGATGCAGGATGACGCCGACGCGCTGGTGACGAATACAGCCGATCTGCCGCTGTCGCTGGTCTTCGCCGACTGCGTGCCGGTCGTCCTCTACGATCCCGTGCAGCACGCATTGGCGGTTATTCACGCCGGCTGGCGCGGGACAGTGAAGGGAGCTGCTGCATCTGCGCTGGCGGCGATGATGGCGACGTACGGCACGACGCCTGCAGATGTCATCGTCGGGATCGGGCCGAGCATCGGACCGGATAGCTACGAGGTGGGCGACGAGGTGGTCGCGGTGGCGCGGCAAAGTCCCTACCAGGCATGGCGATATCTGGATTTTGGCAGCGGCGCACGGCGCAAGCCGTATTTTGACCTGTGGGCGGCCAATGCCGGGCAGTTGATCGAAAGCGGCGTGCCTGCCCGCAACATCGAGGTCAGCGGCATCGACACGGCGACGAACACGCACGATTTCTTCAGCCACCGTGCCGAGCAGGGCCGGTGCGGTCTGTTTGGGATGGCGGCATGGCTGCATTCGGCGTGAGCGGACGTCGCGCGGCGTGGGGGCGAGTGCGGCAGTTGCGCAGCTCGTTGCTCTTGGCGTGCGCATGTCTGGCCGCGGTGTTCGCATTCGAGGCAGCAGGGCAGGGTGGGGCGGCGGACGGTTACCCGGCGCTCGCGGCCGACATTGCGCCGGGACTTGCTAACGCCGGCTTCGAGTGCAGTGAGGGATACGTCCCCGCGCTCAACTCGGCGGGCGAGACGGTGTACGTTCCGAGCTCGTGGGAGTTGGCGCGGGCTGAGGGCGCGCCGTTTGCGCACAGCGCACGCATCCACTTTGAGCAGCGGGCGGACCCTAACGGCGGGTGTGATACCGACTTTGCGCATGTGGAGAAGATAGAGGGGCGAGACAGCTTTTTCGTCGAGGCGAAAGACCTGGAAACGCCGCCGGAGCCCGGCAAGCCGTTCGACGCGGTGATCTACCAGCAGGTCGCGGTTGCGCCCGGGGTTGATTACAGCCTGAGCGGGTGGCTGCTGAGCCTGTGCGGCGGCAGCGCCAGTCCTTCCGACTGCCCGGAGGGCGTCTACATGACGAAGGCGCTGGGGTTGGACCCGACCGGCGGGATCGACCCCGCGTCCGACGCGATCGTCTGGGCGGAGAACCGCGATAACTTCGAGACGCCGGAACAGAAGCGGGTGGGCTGGTCGAATGTACGGCTGGCGGCGCAGGCGCAGGGAGAAAGCGTGACGGTCTTTGCACGCGTCGACAGCCCTTTTCGTTGGCACGGCAATCACGCTTTCGTCGACGCGCTGAGTTTGGTGCGCGCGCCCGTCGCCTGGTTTGAGCCGCTGCCGCCGCAAACGTCTAGCGGGCGGCAACTGGACCTCGTATGGCAGGCAAGGCAGTCGCCGGACGCAGCCGCGGTTGAGGGCGGGACCTTCGAGCTTTTGGTCGACATTGAGGTGCGCCCGGAAGGCGGCGAGTGGCGAGAGATGGCGACGGGCTTGCAGGACGAGAGCGTCTATTCCTTCCTCGCACCGTGTACAGGGATCGCATACGAATTCCGCATCCGGGCGCGCGCCGAGCAGCCGGAGGATTCGGTCGGCGCCTGGCCGAACCAACGCTATCCGGGCGTGTGGAGCGAGCCGGTGCGCGTGCAGTTTGTGCAGGGTGCACCAGAGCCAACACCGTCGCCGGGCGATGAGCAGCTATTCATTCCGCAGATCTTTTTGCACATACAATGTTGAGTCCTCGCCTGTTTTGTGCCGGATGGGGAGGCAGCGCGCCAGCAGGGAAACCGTCCGGGGACGTGCGCCCAAAGGCGCTGCCCGGCTTGGCGCAGAGCGGTGGCGGCTGGTACAATGCAGCGCATTGCGTGCGGCCCCTCGACGCCGGTGCGCCCTAACCGACTAGTACGGTACGAAATTCCATGACGGTAAGTGAAACGCACAAGATAGAACGCCTCGCCGGCGCGCTGCAGGATGTGCAGACGCGCATCGAGGCAGCCTGCGCGCGGGTGGGCCGGGCGCGCGGCTCGGTGACGCTCGTGGCGGTGAGCAAGACGCAGCCGTTCGCTCTGGTGGAGGCTGCGTATGCTGCAGGCCAGCGGGATTTCGGAGAAAACCGGCTGGAGGAGTTGTGGTCCAAGGTCGAGGCGGCGCGCAACAGAGGCTTAGACGAGATCCGCTGGCACCTGATCGGCCCCATTCAGAGCCGCAAGACCAGCCAGGCCGTGGGCCCGTTCGCGTTGATCCATGCGTTGGACCGCGTAAAGATCGCCCGCCGGCTGAGCCGAGACGCTATAGCGGACGGCCAGGTATTGGACGTATTGCTGGAGGTGAACATCAGCGGCGAGGCGAGCAAGCACGGCTTCTCGCCGGATGAACTACGCGCCGCCGCAGCGACCTTGGGCGCGCTGCCCGGCCTCCGTGTGACGGGGCTGATGACGATGGCGCCGCTGGTCGACGACGCCGAACTGGCCCGACCCGTGTTTCGCGGGCTGCGGGAACTGCGCGACGAACTGGCGCAGCGCCACCCCAAGATGGACTGGCGGCATCTGTCGATGGGCATGACCAACGATTTCGAGGTCGCGGTCGAAGAAGGCGCCAC
>JASGTU010000372.1 GCA_030058085.1 Chloroflexota bacterium | reverse complement strand
TGCATCCGGCGGGATGAGCAGCGCAGCCCCCTCTGCGCCATAGGCCGCTTGTTCGCCCACGGCGCCGGCGACCACGGGGACGCCGTATTGCAGCGCCGTCGCCATACGCACGCTGCATTTGGCCTGGAGCAGCGGCGTCTCTTCGGATGGGAAGACGGCGCAGGTAGCAGAGGCGAAGAGGTCGGGCAGCCGTTCCCTCTCAACGTAGCCAATCCACTCGACCTGAGGATCCGCCAGCGCGGCGCGAAAGGCGTCCTCTTTCCCCTCCTGTAGAGCTTGCCCGGCAACCAGTAGCTTTGCCGCCGGCAGCTGATTCCGCAGGGCGTGCCAGAAAGCGGCCATCCACTGCGGCGACGTCTCGACGAAGCGCGTGAACCACAAGACGGCAGGCGTGTCGCCCGTGCTATGCGTTGGACGTCGCTGCGCCGCGTCGCCGGTGTCGACGCCATTGGGCAGGTATTCGACCGGTATGCTCGGCGAGACGCCGGTCGCGCATTCCGTCAGCCAGCGGCTTGCCGCGGTGATGCCGTCGGCGTGGCGGATGCCCCATTCTTCCTGCCAGGCCAGGAAGCGCGCTACGTGCCACGGATAGCCGTTGATCGCCGCCCACGGCTGCTCCCAGTCGTCGATGTCGAGGAAGATGGCGGGCGCGGGGCGAAAGCGGCGACGTTGCCACAACGCCCACTGTGCGATGCCGGCGTAGGCGCGCGGCTTGACTACGTGAACGATGTCCGGTTTGGCCTGGTCGATGCTTCGCAACAGGCGCACCGTGATCGCCGGCAGGCCGCCGCCAATGGGCAGGTTATGCACGGTTACGCCGTCAATCGTCATGTCGACGCCGGCATCTTCCGGGCTGTCCCACGGCGGCGCTAAGATGTTCGCATGATGACCAAGCGCGCGCAGTTCCTTGGCCAGCGGCAAGGTGCGCGCCCATACGGTAGTCTTGTGCGCGAGGCCAAAGGGGGCCACGAAGAGGATGCGAAGCGATTCGGGCATCTTGGGTTCAGTCCGTGGTGACGGCGAGGGGCCAGTCGGGCAGGAGACGGCTGATGCGCTGCCAGACCGCTTGCTCGGTTGCCTCGGGGTATGCGAGCCCGAACTTGTCGACCAGCTGCGGCGCGTACCAGCGATAGATCACGACCAGGGCGACCGCTTGGCCGATGTAGGCGTCGCTGTCCGGGCGAGGCGTGATCAGCGTCTTCTCCAGCGCTTCGCGTTGGCTTTGCCCAAGATAGCGGTTGAGGCTGTGCGTCTGGATAGGACGCCGGATGCCGTTCAGCCCCAGCATCAGTTCAAGCACAACGCTGCGCAGCGTTGCGGCGCGCTCTGAGCAAAGCAGGATCTCCTGTGCGGCGAGTGACTCCGCCAGTTCAGCCAGGAGCAGCCAGAACTCCTCCAGCGCCTGCTGGATGCGTGCGCCGTCGGGCGCGTGTAAGGCGTCGGGCCAATCGGTTGACATGACCGGAATTATAACATAACGCGAAACGGGCAGGTCTTACGGTCTGTTTCCCGTTTCTCTGGTACAATAATGCGTCAAAGACTACCGAGAGGATTTGCTATGCGTAACAATGATCCGTTTTCTGATCTCATCCGCTCGCTCGAAGAGAATCTTCAGAGCGGCGGAGAGGGACCGCCCATCGACCGTGAGGGAGGCCGAGAGAGGCCGCGTCCCCCACAGCGCGGGAATCCACGGCGCGCCTTGTGGTATCTGATTCCGTTTCTGGTTTTCATGTTCTTCAACCAGATCATCGGCCTGTTGGCCGACTGGAGTTGGTTCGGAAGCCTGGGGCTGACATCGGTACTTGTCACGCGGATTGGGGCGCGGTTGAGCTTGTTTGTCGTGGCTGGGGGGCTGTTCTGGCTCTTCGTGGCGCTGAACATCTATTTGGCTCGCCGGCTAGACCCGCGCGGCTTGATCGGCACGCCGCTGGAGCAGATCGCGGCGGCTTTTGGGCTGCGCGTCATTCCCACGTTATTAGGCGCGGCCGGCGTTGTGGCGTTCTTGGTTGGGCTGTCGGCGTCCGCTCTGTGGGAAGACATACTCCTCTACTTGAACCAAACTGAGTTCGGCGTGGCGGATCCGGTATTTGGGCGCGATGTCGGCTTCTTCGTCTTCACGCTGCCGATCTGGAAGGCGGGGCGGACGTGGCTCATGGCAGCGCTGGTGTTCTCGCTAGCCGGCGCAGCGCTTGCCAGCGGTATTGGCTGGCGCGGATGGGAGGCGCCAAAGCGGGTGTTGGTGCATCTCGGCGTGTTGGCCGCGCTCATTCTATCGCTGTTCGCGTGGCAGTACCGCATTAACGCCTACGAGTTGGTGTACAGCCCGCGAGGCCCAATATATGGGGCCAGCTATACGGATGTGAGGGCGCAACTGCCCGCTTTCAACATTTTGGCGGTCGTGACCCTAATCGCGGCCGTGGCGCTGTTGGTAACGGTCTTCCAACGGCGCGCCTGGCGGGCTATGGTCGTGCTGTTGTTGGTCTGGGTTTCGGTGGCGGTATTGGCCGGCAATGTCTTCCCCGGTTTTGTGCAGCGCTTCCAGGTAAGTCCGAATGAACTGAACTTGGAGCGGCCATATATCGAGAACAACATCCGTCTGACGCGCCAGGCGTATAACCTGACGGATATCGAAGTGCAGGATTACGAAGTCGCTGACTCGGTGACGGTTGATCAATTGGTTGAGGAGGCCAGCACGCTGACCAACGTACGGCTGTGGGATTACCGCCCGCTGCTGCAGACTTATAATCAGGTGCAAGCGTTGCGCCAGTACTACCAGTTCAACGATATCGACATCGACCGCTATGTCATCGACGGCGAACGCAGGCAGGTCATGTTGGCCGCGCGTGAATTGGTTCCCGACAACTTGTCGCAGGACGCCCAGACATGGGTGAACCAGCGGCTCGTCTACACGCACGGTTACGGCGTAGCAGCTTCGCCGGTAGCGCAGGTGACGCGCGACGGCTTGCCTGATTTCTACGTGAAGGACTTGCCGCCGCAAGGCAGCATCCTGGTCACGCGGCCTAATATCTACTTCGGCGAATTGACTGACAGCTACGTCATCGGGCGAACGAAGGAGATGGAATTCAGTTACCCGCGCGGCGAAGGCAATATTATGACCCGCTTCGAGGCTGATACGGGTATTGCAATGAGCCTGTGGTCGCGCCTACTCTTCGCAATACGCTTCGCCGACATCAACATCCTGCTGAACTCGGACATTGAGCCGGATAGCCAATTGCTGTGGCGGCGCAACATCGTCGAGCGGGTGCAGATCGTCGCTCCGTTCCTGCGCTATGACGGCGACCCCTACATCGTCGTCGATTCGACTGGGCATCTGCACTGGATCCACGATGCTTACACGGTCAGCAATCGCTATCCGTACAGCGAGCCATTGCGGAACATCAACTACATTCGCAATTCGGTCAAGGTCGTGACGAACGCCTATGACGGGTCGATGCGCTTCTATGTTGTCGATCAGGATGACCCGATCATTGCCTCGTATACGCGCATCTTCCCCGATCTGTTCTTGCCGATGAGTGAGATGCCGGCGGATCTGTTGGCGCATCTGCGCTATCCGGCAGATCTCTTCACGCTTCAGGCGACGCTATATCTTACCTACCACATGACCGATCCGAATGAGTTCTACAATCGGGAGGACATGTGGGCGTGGCCGGAAGAGATCTTCGGCAGCCAGCCCTTGCTGATGGAGCCGTACTACGTGCTCATGGAGTTGCCCGGGGAGGACAGGCTTGAATACCACCAGATTCTGCCCTTTACGCCGGCCAACCGCGAGAACATGATCGCCTGGCTGTCCGCCAAGAGCGACCCGGAAAACTATGGCGACATGCTCGTCTTCGAGTTCGGCAAGGACTCGCTGCATTTCGGCCCGAAGCAGATCGAAGCGCGCATCGACCAGGATCCCACGATCAGCGCGCAGCTCAGCCTGTGGAGCCAACAGGGCAGCGACGTCATCCGCGGCAATCTGCTCGTTATCCCGGTCGCCAACAGCTTGGTCTACGTGGAGCCTCTGTATCTGCAGGCGGCTAACGGCAGAATCCCGGAGTTGAAGCGCGTGATCGTGTCTGACGGCGAAGTCGTCAAGATGGCTGAGAACATGGGGCTAGCCTTTGTCGCGCTGTATGGCAGCGAGATGTTGGCCGACGCCAGCATGGAGGAACTGGCTACCTATGGCGGCGCAGTAGGGGTTGATCAGTTGGTGACCTCTGACGGCGAGATTGCAACACCCGCCCTCGAAATCGGCCTGTCCCAGTCGCTGGAGGAGTTAGTCGACGCCGCGAACCAGCACTTCGCTCGCGCCCAGCAGTTGGCAGGCGAAGGCGACTGGACCGGCTATGGCCGCGAGATCGATGCGCTGCGTTTGACGCTGGAGCAATTAGCCGTTGCGGCAGGCGCTCAACCCGCGCTTCCCGAGGAGCAGGCTCCTCAACCGGCCGTAACGGAACCGGCGACTGAGGAAGAGCCGTAGGGAGGCGATTCCTCTAAGGCGCTGCTCTAGTGCGCTTAATCGAGACTTAAGCTGGCATAGGTATATTGATTGCGATGCCGCAAATTGGGGCGTGTTCGCCGGCGGCAGTCTGGGAAGCAATAACTATGGAGAGTGTGGTTTGCATCGGAGAGTAACACCTATGATAGATAATCGGTATGAATTAGTTGAGGCGACACAGACAACGCCTCAGCGCGCAGCGCGCACGCGGGTGCGCACAGCATTATGGGTTCTCTTGGGCGCAGCCGTGATCGTCTTGGCGGCGCTGTATGGACCGGTTCTGTGGGAAGAGACGCAGTCACTGCGCTCTGTCGCGGCGGAGGCGGCCTATATCGACGCGCCGCAGTCCGTCGACGAAAGCTCGTTGATTAACGATCAGGACGCGCTGGCGGATCTGTATGAAAGCGTAGCGCCCTCTGTGGTGAATATCCAGGTGACGACGCGGGCCCAGTCTGCCATGTTCCCCGGGTTCAACATGCCCGAAGGAGAAGGGCCCCTGTTGGAGAGCCAAGGGTCGGGCTTCATCTATGATAGCCAAGGCCACATCGTCACCAACAACCACGTCGTGGAAGATGCGGTCAGCGTGCTCGTCATCTTCAATGACGGCCGTTGGGCCGATGCGGAGGTGGTAGCTGCGGACCCGCAGGCAGATCTGGCGGTGATCAAGGTGAGCCCGCCGCAAGGCATGGAATGGCGACCGCTGCAGATTGACGAAGCCGATAGCCTGCGCGTAGGTCACACGGTTGTGGCCATCGGCAACCCCTACGGTCTAGCCGGCACGATGACCACGGGCATTGTCAGCGCACTGGGGCGCGGACTGCCCGTCGGCGACGCGATGGATACGCGCTACACGCTGCCGGATGTGATTCAGACCGATGCGGCCATCAACCCCGGTAACTCCGGCGGCCCGCTTCTCAATCTTCACGGCCAGGTGGTGGGCGTTAACTTTGCCATCCGTTCGGAGGTGCGCAGCAATTCGGGCGTGGGCTTCGCCGTACCGGCGGCTGTGGCGCGCCGTGTCGTCCCCGCCTTGATTGAGGATGGCGCATACGACTACGCATATTTGGGTCTGAGCGGCTCGACTATCTCCGCCGGATTAGCCCAGACGTTGGAACTGCCCGATGGTCAGCTCGGCGTGTATGTGGCGGAAGTAATCCCGGGCGGCCCGTCAGATGACGCCGGTCTGCGCGGCGGCGACCGCACTGTCGAGGGGCCGACCGGCATCCAGTACCGCAGCGGCGGCGACATCGTGACAGCCATCGACGGCCAACCCGTGCAGCGCTTCGAGGACCTGGTGAGTTATCTCGTCACCAAAGCCTCGCCGGGCCAGGAAGTGACACTTACAGTGTTGCGCGGCGGCGAGACCCTCGAGGTCGACGTGACGCTCGGCGAGCGCCCGGTTCAGGACGCGACCGCGCAAACCCGAGAGGCTGGTAGCGGCATCAGCGCCCGAGAAGCCATTGATATCGCGGTGGAGGCTGTCGAAGAGACCGGGATGTTGCGCGGAGCTATCGTCGAGAAGGTTGCCACGCCCGACGAGCGCGACGGGTTTGACGTCTGGGTGGTAGAGTTGAGCGCAGGTCGTCAGACGGCTACCGTAATTGTCGATGCGACGACGGGCGACGTGTTGGCTATGGATGTGCAATAACGGCGTGCAAGTGCGCCTTGCTGAGGCGCCGGAATAGGGCGCAAGATCGGAACGGGGCAGCCGTAAGGCTGCCCCGCTTGCTTGTGTGCGTTCTACGCGGCATAAATCAGTCGCTACGACTCTGGGAATCGGGTCGGAGCAGGCCCAGCGAACCGTTTAGCCCGGGCTTGCCCGGCACCTGGTGGCAGCGGCGGCAACGCGCCTCGTAGCTCTCGCTGCCGCCGACGAGGATGATGGGGTCGTCGTAGCGGGCGGGGCGTCCATCGATCAGGCGTTGCGTGCGGCTGGCGGGCGACCCGCAGATGACGCAGATCGCTTGGAGCTTGTCTACCTGTTCGGCTAATGCCATCAGCAGCGGCATGGGACCAAAGGGCTCCCCGCGAAAATCCTGGTCCAGTCCGGCCGCGATCACGCGCAGCCCGGCGTTAGCCAACACGCTGCACACATCGGCGATGGTCCAATCGAAGAACTGCACCTCGTCGATGGCAACCACCTGCGTGTCCGGCTCGACAAGCTCCAGGATCTCTTGCGAACTGGCAACAGCGATCGCTTCGGCGCGTGTCTTGCCGACGTGTGAGGCGACTTGTTCGCGCCCGTAGCGGTGGTCGATCTGCGGCTTAACGACGAGCACCTTTTTGCGGGCGATCTCGGCGCGGCGGATGCGTCGCAACAACTCTTCGGTCTTGCCGCTGAACATCGAGCCGCATATGATCTC
The DNA here is from genome assembly GCA_030058085.1 of Chloroflexota bacterium. Lineage (GTDB taxonomy): Bacteria > Chloroflexota > Anaerolineae > Caldilineales > Caldilineaceae > JASGTU01. The sequence continues at coordinate 3,287 of JASGTU010000372.1, read as the reverse complement.
CAGCCATCCTTCGTTCGATTGGTAGTGCATGGCGTGTATTCCTCGGGCGAGGCGTGATGGTGAATAACTGTCCGGCAGGCAGGACTGCGGTGATTAAAAGAATACCGCAAGCGCAGCGGAAATCAAAAGGGCAGAGGCGCAATTGCCTCTGCCCTATATGCACTACCTAACGGCCGTCATACGGCCTGCGCCTTATTCCTGTTCCTGCTCGTACTTGGCCAGAACTCCGGCTGCCGCGGCTTCGGGATCGTCGCCGCGAGCGCGGGCGCGGCGGGCGGCCTCGTCAGCCTCTTTGCGCACCTGCTGCTGTAACTGGCGGCGGGCCGCGTCGGTCTGGCGGCGTTCAAGACGCTTCATGAAGCGCTCGACCTGACCGGCCGTGTCGACGATGCGCTGCTCGCCCGTATAGAATGGGTGGCATGTGCTGCACACATCCGTGCGGATCTCCGGCACGGTGCTGCCCGTAGTCCACGTCGCGCCGCAAGAGCAGGTCACGACCGCGTTCGGGTAATAGGTCGGATGGATATTCGGTTTCATTTACGCGCTCGCCTTTTCATCGTAGACGCTCACCTGCTTTTTGCCGCCGCGCGCCCATTCGAAGGCGACAAAGCCGTCGGATTTGGCAAACAAGGTGTCGTCTTTGCCAATGCCGACATTCAGCCCTGGGTGGAATTTCGTGCCGCGCTGGCGAACAATGATGCTGCCGGCAGAGACGAATTCACCGCCATAGCGCTTCACGCCCAAGCGTTGCGCATTGCTGTCCCGGTTGTTGCGACTGGAACCGCCGCCTTTTTTGTGTGCCATCGCTTATTTCTCCGTTCTTACTCGCTGTCCGTACCGCTCACCGGAACCTACAGGTTTACCGATTCGATTTGCAAGCGGGTCAAATATTGGCGATGCCCGCTGCGCACGCGAATGCGTTTCTTCGGCCTGTAGCGGAACACGCGCACTTTGTTGCCCCGATGCTGTCCCGTGATGCGGGCGGATACCGAAGCGCCTGCGACGGTGGGCTGGCCGATCTGGACGGTGTCGCCGTCGGCGACGAGCAACACGTCGTTCAGGGTGATCGTCTCGCCGACCTCGCCGTCAAGCTTCTCGACCTCGACGGAATCCCCGGCGGCTACGCGATACTGCTTGCCGCCGGTTCGTATCACTGCGTACATTAGCTGCTTCCTTTCCTAGAGCCGCGGCCAGGGCTTAACGCTCACTGCCTGGCGCTTGCGGAGCGGCTTTGCGACTTCCGCGCCGTCGCAATTCCAAAAGGTTGGCGTCATCCGCTGGGAGCAGTGATTCGCCGCCCACAACGTCTGTTTTCGGCTACGCGCCGACTTCGCCCACAAAGACATAGTATACAGAAACTGGAGCCGCCGGTCAAACAGCGTGGACTTCGATCTCAGGGTAGTCGCGCACTCTAGAGAAATGCTCTGCAATGGGTGTCTTGTGGCTTGGTTCACTTTGTCACGATTAACGGTAAAAATATATTGACAAACGATAAATTCCGCGTTATGATATGACTATCGATGACGAAACGGTGGAGATGACGCAGTTGCCTTTTCGCGTTTATGCTCGCTGCGAAAGCTCTGACCAAGTGAGGTAATAATGAAACTACAACGAGCTTCAACTTCATTTTTGAAGGCAGTAGTTTTTCTTATCGGAATCGGAACGCTTGCCGGCATGATCTGGTTTCCTCAGACAGAAGGGAGAGCTGCGCACCTAGAACTAATCAGAATTTATGCAGATCCGCTTATTATCTATGGCTATATCGCTTCAATCCCATTCTTTGTTGCGTTATATCAAGCGTTTAGGCTTTTAGGCTATGTTGATGCCAATCAAGTTTTTTCTCAATCAGCAGTCAAAGCAGTGAGGAATACGAAATACTGCGCAATCACAATCAGCGGCCTCGTTGTATTGGGGATACTATACATAAGATTATCTGCTAACGGCGACGACCCGGCAGGTCCTACTGCCTTGGGGATTTTTGCTACTTTTATCTCTATCGTCATTGCAACCGCGACGGCTATTTTTGAACGACTTCTACAAAGTGCCGTAGACATAAAATCGGAGAATGACTTAACAGTATGAGGTGCAGGTATGGCGATTATCGTCAATCTTGACGTGATGCTGGCCAAGCGAAAAATGAGCGTAACCGAGCTTTCCGAGAAGGTTGGCATAACTATGGCTAATCTTTCCATCTTGAAAAACGAAAAAGCAAAAGCTATCCGATTTTCAACTTTGGAGGCGATTTGCAGAGCCTTAGATTGTCAGCCAGGCGATATTCTGGAGTACAAGAACAATGATGTGGCTTAACACCGGCTACGACTATACCTAATAGCCGGTTTGAATGATGACTATCCCTTGCGCGTTTTTCTTCCTCCATTTCCTTAGTTCGTGATTGCCCTAACTTCAATCTTGCCGATAGCGAAAAAAAGACGTTTGCGCCCGTGCGCGCGTTGTGCCATAATTGCGCCCTCTTTCGGAGTGGCCGCGAATCGACTTCGGCGAATGAGCGCTCATCCCGTTCCGTCGAACTCGCTGGGGCACGGCGCGCGATGGTTGTTCTGTCTGGAGGATGACATGCGCTGGATCACTGTCGTGGCGGTTGCCTTGCTGGTCACCGTGTTGTCCGTCTTCAGCCTGTTGCGGTCCGGCGCACAGACAGCTATCGCCGGACCCGAGGGTTTCGCCAGCCCCATCAACGCCGGCTGCTATATCGCCGCAGAAGATGTCTGCAAGATCCACGTCGATCCCTTCACGATCAACATCAACGACGGGGCGGGGGCCAAGCTGGAGTTCTTCACCCTGTATGCCAACGGCAAGCCGATCTATGATTTCCGCGTAGACGCGTCCAACCCGCCTGCCACAGATTATTCGCCCTCTCCCGTTGCGCTGGATTTCGCGGCGACCTGCGGCGTCACCTACACGGTCAACCTGATTGCCAAGGACACGACCGACGCCAACCCGCTGAATTACGGGCAAGCCCAAGAGATCGCCTGCCCGGCAGAAGTCCCCTAGCGGTCCGCGGCTTCAACAGGCTGGGTAGGAGGACCTCTCATGCGCAATCGACTGCTATCGGCGTTAGTTGCTGGCGTCCTTCTCGCGCTGCTCTGGGCTGGCATGCGGCCGCACCGGCCTGTGCCTGTGGTCGCCGCTCCAGGCAGCTTCAGCGGGGCGGTTCATGGCGCCTGCTACGCCTCGCTGCCGGTGCAATGCCGGATCCACGTTGCCGGCTGGCAGCCCATTTCCGTCAACCCAGGAGAGAAACTGCTCGGCATTCAACTGCGCGCCAA
>JASGTU010000371.1 GCA_030058085.1 Chloroflexota bacterium | reverse complement strand
CCGAGTCCTACAAGGAGCAGATGGCGGGTGCCGGCAAGACCCTGACAGCACTGGGCAGCTATTGGAAGGGGCGCAAGCCCCTCATCCTGGCCAAAGCCTGCGTGTTGGGCTGCCTGCTGCCCGCCGGGGAAGACCCCCAGGCCGACCTGGCGATCTTCGAGACGCTGATGGCCATGGACGACGAATCGATGGTCGTGCGCCTGGGCCGCCGTCCCGGCGTCGACATGATCCTGGCCCGCGTGCGCATGGAGAACTTCCGCCTCTACTTCACCGTCACGCCGGACAGCGGGCTGCTGCCCAGCGCCACGCCCTTCAGCCTCTCCGACTACGGCACGGTGCGCGTCGCCACGCGCGGCGGCCGCCGTGTCGCCCTGCTGCGGCCCGGCGCTGAGTCCGCCCACCCCACCGAGATTGAGATCGCCTGGCGCGACGACGTATCTGAGGCGGAGCGCCGGCGCTGGGAGGCCCGGGCCATGCCCAAGCGGCCCTACCGCGTGATGGCGGACGCGGCCAAACGCGCCGAGCAGGTGGGCGACGAGGTCCACGCCCACATCTGGGACGACGTCAACGCCCACCTGGGTACAGACGCGCACAGCTTTCCCGAGCTGGTCGAGCAGTTGGGCGTGATGCGCTTTGGCCATCGCCCGCGCGTGGCGGACACCTTCTGCGGTTCCGGCCAGATCCCCTTCGAGGCGGCGCGGCTGGGTTGCGACGTCTACGCCTCGGACCTCAACCCAGTGGCGGCTATGCTCACCTGGGGCGCCTTCCACATCGTGGGCGGCAGCGCGGCCGAACGCGCGCGGCTGGCCGAGGCGCAGCAGCGGCTGATCGCGGCGGTACAGGCCGAAATCGACGCGCTGGGAGTGGAGAGCGACGGCCACGGCTGGCGCGCCAAGGCTTACCTTTACTGCGTCGAGGCCCGCTGTCCCCAGACCGGCTGGATGGTCCCCCTGCTGCCCACGCTGGTCATCAGCAAGGGGCGCGGCGTCATTGCCGAACTACAGCCCGACCCGGCCAAGCGGCGCTATGACATTGTCCTGCGCCATGGCGTCGACGCGGCGAGCCTCAAGCGCGCCGAAGAGGGGACTGTGCGCAGTGACCGCCGCGGCCAGGACCCCAGTATGGTGCATACAGTGGACGGCGTCGAGTACCGTACCAAGATCTCCACCCTGCGCGGGGACTACACCCTGCCCGACGGCAGCAGCGCCAACCGTCTGCGCCTGTGGGAGAAGCAGGACTTCCGCCCGCGGCTGGACGACATCTTCCAGGAGCGGCTCTACGCCGTGCAGTGGATGCGGCCCAAGAAGAAGGGCAAGAAGTACGACTATGAGTTCCGTCCCGTGACGGAGGCAGACCTGGAGCGGGAGCGCATCGTCGAGGAATACGTCGCCATGCATCTGGCCGAATGGCAGCGGCAGGGCTGGGTTCCCGACATGCGCATTGAACCGGGCGACAAGACCAACGAGCCGATCCGCACACGCGGGTGGACCTACTGGCACCATCTGTTCAATGCGCGGCAGTTGATGGGTCTTGGGCTTATGCGAGCCAATATCACGGCAAGCACTGAAGCTGTTCCCTTTGGGGGTGCTCTAGATTTTGCCAGCAAGTTGTGTCAATGGACTACTTCATCTGCTGGTGGCGGCAAGAATGGGGCGGGGGGGCGCACAGGGGGCGCCAGTGACAATCCTGCCCATGTGTTCTATAACCAAGCCCTGAATACCTTCTACAACTATGGTTGTAGATCAACATCCGAGTTGTTGGATGTGTTCCGAAAACGGATAGCATGGTCACCAATCTCGGGGCGCACGTGTGTGGAAGGCAAGAGCGCGGCCGAAATCGACAACAAAGCCGACATCTTCATCACGGACCCGCCCTACGGCGACGCTGTCAAGTACGAGGAGATCCTCGAGTTCTTCATCGCCTGGCTGCGCAAGAACCCGCCCCCCGAGTTCGCCTCCTGGGTGTGGGACAGCCGCCGCGCCCTCGCCATCAAGGGCGAAGACGAGGACTTCCGCCGCGGCATGGTCGCCGCCTACACCCGCATGGCCGAGTGCATGCCCGACAACGGCATCCAGGTCATCATGTTCACCCATCAGTCCGGCTCGATCTGGGCCGACATGGCCGGCATCGTCTGGGCATCCGGCCTGCAGGTCACTGCGGCCTGGTACGTCGTCACCGAGACCGACAGCGCGCTGCGCGAGGGCAGCCACGTCAAGGGCACGGTGCTCCTCGTCGTGCGCAAGCGCCAGGGCCGCGAGCGCGCCACCGAGGACGATCTAGCCTGGGAGATCGAAGAGGAGGTCCAGCAGCAGGTGGAGAGCCTGACCGGCCTCAACCAGCAGGCCAAGGGCCTCTACCGCGGCGAGAACTTGTTCCAGGACGCCGACCTGCAGATGGCCGGCTACGCCGCCGCGCTGCGCGTCCTCACCCGCTACGCCGTCATCAACGGCAAGGAGATGGCCGCCGAGGCCGTCCGCCCCCGCCAGCGCGGGGAGACCACCTTCGTCGATGACCTGATCGACTTCGCCGTGGGCGTAGCCAACGCGCATCTCGTGCCCCACGGCATCGCCAAGGGCAGTTGGGCCAAGCTGGCCCCCGCCGAGCGCTTCTACCTCAAGCTCCTGGAGTTGGAGGCTCGCGGGCTGAAGACGCTGGACAACTACCAAAACTTCGCCAAGGCCTTCAAGGTCGCCGACTACCAGGCCCTCATGGGCAGCAAGAAGGCCAACTCCGCCCGGCTCAAGAGCGCCGTCGAGCTGGGCCGCAGCGAGATGGGCGAAGGCTCCGAGCTGGCCGGCACGGTCCTGCGCGGTGTGCTCTACGCCGTCATGGAACTGACCAAGGAAGTGGACGCCGACGAGGTGCTGGCGCACCTGGCGCTCAACTCGCCCAATTACATGGACCAGACCCAGCGCGATCTGGTGGTAGAGCTGGCCGACTATCTGGCCGCCAGGCTGGCGACCATCCGCCCCGAAGAAGCCGCCGCCGCCCGCGTACTGCGCGAGCGCGTGCGCAACCAGCGCTTGTGATCAGCATGGAGGGCGGCCCTCGATCCGCCCTCGCTTAGCCCCCAACCACAGAGACGAGACAATCCGGTCATGAAGGCGACAGAGGCGAAACTCCTGACATTTCTGCAGAAGTCGGGCCAGTTCATCATCCCCATCTACCAACGCACCTACAGTTGGACAGCCAAGCAGTGCGAGCAATTGTGGCAAGACATTTTGCGCGCCGGCCGCGACGGCGCCGTCCCCGGCCACTTCGTCGGCTCCATCGTCTACGTCGAAAAGGGCCTCTACAGCGTGTCGTCGATTCCCCAACTGCTGGTCATCGACGGCCAGCAGCGCCTGACCACGGTGTCACTCATTATCGCTGCGCTGTCCCGTGCGCTAGAGGGGACCGACGGCATCGACGGCATGACCGCACGCAAGCTGGCCAACTACCATCTACTAAACCCCGAAGAGGAAGGCGAGCTCCGCTACAAGCTGCTGCTGACCCAGACAGATCGCCTCAGTCTACAGCGGATCGTCGACAACAAGGACCTGCCCGACAATCATTCTCTTCGCCTGGCCGAGAACTTCGAGTTCTTCCGCGGCCAGATCGCAAACGTCCAGGACGACCTGGCGGCTGTCTACCATGGGCT
>JASGTU010000370.1 GCA_030058085.1 Chloroflexota bacterium | reverse complement strand
ATGGTATGAAGCACTAGCCGGTAGGCGCCCAAACGGTGGTTTCGACACAAGCAGTCAGTGTTTGCGCCGGGCGCCAACAGGACTGCGGCAATCCTGACCTATCGGCACACACAGTAGGCTAGGTGAGTTTGTAGAGCATTAGTCGGATGTTGGTGAGCGTGTGGCGTCGGCACGCGCTGGAAAGGAGGCATAACTGGAGATAGACACCTTAGGAGAACTTGGCGAAGTCTGAGAATGACGTGCCAAAAATGACAGAACCCTTGCGCGAACAAGGGTCCTGTCTGGGGTGACAAACGAGTCGCTTGTCCCCCTAGTTATACCCCAAACTCGCATGGTACACAACAGAAGGTATCGAGTTCCATCGATACCCCGCCACCAATTGCTAGCTACGCTGCAGCATCGCTGCCTGGCGAGCTGTCGGGCGGCGCCTACAGATAACTATGGGGCATGCACGCGCGAGGACAATGATGCAATCAACTCCGATTTTACCCACGGCGGATGACAGCGCAGCGGTCCGTAGGCCACTGGCTGCTGCAGGAAACGAGAGCGACAGTCGCACCATCCGACAAAACCGTACGTCGGTTGATCGACACAACACATGGGCAGGAGGTGATATTGTCGACGAAATCAAACGTGGTTTGGATATCGTCGACATCATTTCGCGGAGCACCACCCTGACGCCGAACGGCAGACGCGGCGTGGAACACGACAGCCTCAAGGTTGACGCTGGCCAGCAGCGCTTCGATTGGTGGTCGAAAGGGTGGCATGGCGATGTGCTCGACTGGTTGGGCCGCCAACGGTACGGAGATGCATGGCAGGCCAACGGCATGATGTTCCGGGAGGTGCTGGAGGAGGCGGCCAGGGAGGCAGGCGTTGAACTGAGCCCCCAGGACAATGAGGCGGCAGAAGAGCGGCGCCGGATCGAGGAAATATTCGAAATGGTGACGGCGTTCTACGTTTCGCAGTTGACGCCGGAACGCAGAGCGAAGCTGACGGCGCAGTACGGCTACAGCGAGGAGACCATCGACCAGTTTCAGCTTGGCTATGCGCCTGGAGAACGGGCGACGCGCGATTTACTGCATAGAGAGGGTCTTGACTTTGAGCAAAGGTTGGCGACGGGGCTGGTCAACAATGGCGATTACGACGTGTTTGATCACCGTGTCGTGTTTCCCTACATCGTCGACGGTCGTGTGCGTTTTTTCGCCGCCAGACGCACCGATCAAACGCCGAGCTGGCAAATCGATGGTAAGGAGGTGGACCAACCGAAATACCTCAAACTGAAACTGCACAGCGACGAGCACCCCGAAATCTCCCCGGCAATCGAGCACCCCCTCTGGCAATACGGGCGTTTTGCGGGCCAGAATGTACATATCGCCGAGGGCATACCCGATGCCGTGGCCGCCGCCGGCCACGGTCTCAATGTGATCACGCCGGGCACTGTGCAATTCAGGCACGAGGATCTCGTTAGGCTGGCCGAGCGGCTAAAGTCGGCGCGGCGGGTGTTCATTACGCCTGATAACGAGGAGTCGGGGGCCGGGCTAAAAGGCGCTCTGAGGACCGCTGAGGCCCTTTGGAAAATGGGCGTTCGGCTGCGGATCGTCACGCTGCCCAGACCGGAGTTGCCTGCGGCAGTGGAGCAGCCAATCGGGACCGAACCGCCCAGCGAGAGGGCGGCTGGGTCTCCAACTGAACCGCGGCTGGCAGACAAAATCGATTTGGCCGAATTCCTGCGGGACAACGGCCTCGACGCGTACCTGTCCCTGTGTGAAGAGGCAAAAACGCTACTCGATCTGCGGGTAGCGGAGGCAAAACAGGCTAATGGCGACGCGTATGTGCATGCCCTGCGGGCGATGTTTGGTCTACTCGCCGATCTGGATGACCCCGCTGAACAGATGGTTCAGAAGGGCGCCGTGACCAAGGCGCTCGGCCTCGGTCGGCGTGATTATGACAGGATGTTGACTGAGGCTCACCGGCGTGACGACACAGCGGCAGAGAACGACGATCGCTATATTGTGGTGCAGGGCGCTCTACACGAGCGGCAAACGCTCAGAGACGGCAGCGAGCGCACCCAGCCGCTCTGCAATTTCACTGCACGAATCACATGTGAAATTGTCAGGGACGACGGCAGCGGATGCTCAACCCGCGCCTTTCTGCTGTCCGGGACGCTGGCCAGTGGGGAACCTCTGCCTGAGGCAGAGGTGGCGGCTGAAGAATTTGAAGATATGCGCTGGTGCACGCCGCTATGGGGGGCACGGGCGATCATTGAGCCCAGACAGGCGCCGGCCGTGCGCCACGCGCTACAGGTGCTCTCGTTCGAGGCCGGCATCGAGCGCCGAACAGTGTTCACGCATACCGGCTGGCGAGCGATCGACGGGCGCCGCGTGTTTTTGATGGCGGCGGGCAGCGCCACTGAGGCGCACGTTGAGCTGTCCGATGCGCTGGGGCTTTTCGCCTTTCCTACCGATCAACAGGTGAGTGCTGCCGACGCGATACGCGCCTCCCTGGCGTTGCTCGACGTGGCCGACAGACGGATCACGGTACCCCTGCTGGCGGCGACCTACCTGGCGCCACTGGTGGATGATCTCGATGCCGCCTTCTCGATTTGGTTGCTGGGGAGTTCGGGTACATTCAAAAGCACGCTGTCGGCGCTGTTTCAGAACCATTACGGCGAGGGGTTTCACGAATATCGCTTCGCCGCCGGATGGGAGAGCACGGCGAATTCGCTCGAATTGTTGTGTTATCAGGCCAAAGATGTTCTGTTTGTGATTGACGACCTGCGGCCGGGCGAGGCCAAAGTGGAAAGCGAGGCGCTCCTCAAGACCGCGAGCCGGCTGGTGCGCTCTGCGGGCAATCGCCAGGGTCGATCCCGCATGAATCGCAGTCTCAAGCTGGCGCCGACCTACTATCCGCGTTGTCTGCTCCTGAGTACGGCGGAAAGGCTGCCCTACGGCTTTAGCACGAACGCCCGGATGATCACAGTGCACATGGAGCGCGGCGCCGTCAACGTCGAAGCGCTGACTCAGGCCCAGGAGCGTAGGCACATGCTGCCGTATGCGATGCAGGCCTATACGCGTTGGCTGGCAGAGAACTTCGATCCCATTATCGAGCAGGCACACGAAGATGTGAACGCCATGCGCACGAAGTTGCGCACGATGGGACATGCGCGGCTGCCGAATGTGATCGCGGCCTTGCAGGCCGGCATCGCAGCCTTCGCCAATTTTGCACTGCGCCAGGGTGCGCTGAGCGTCGAGGAGGCGGAGGCCCTGGGCGAGGAGGCGGAGGCGATCCTAATAGAACTGGGTACAGCCCAACAACAGGCGATCCTGGAGGCCCGGCCGGCGACGCTTTTCCTCGGCACAATCATCGACATGATGCGCGCCGGCACGGTGCACTTGGAGAAGGTTGACGAGTATGAAACGGCGCCAGATCGCTCGGGCGGGACACAGAGCCTGTACAAGTGCGCCGGCGGCGACAGGACCTCGGCTCGAATCGGCTGGATGAAAAACGGCGTGGTGCATCTACTAGATGCCGCGGTGGGTGAGGCGTCGAGCCATTTGAATAAACAGGGCCGGTACCTGCCAGTGAGCGACGAAGATCTACGCCGGGACCTCAAGGATGCTGGCCTGCTACTGGGCGCGGACCAGGATCGCCTCAAAGTGCGGCAGCGCGATCCGATCGATAGCAAACGGAACTGGATCACCAAGGTCGCTGCACAGGCGCTTTCCCTGGTGGCTGAGGAGCGCGACATCGATCCACGTGACATCGGGCTGCCGCCAACGGGGGAGATCGGGGGAATGTGATGCGAATATGGCGGCTGCCGAGTGACAAAGAGCCGGCTGTCGTGGACACCGTGGACAGTACTGAGGACAGCACCACGACTCTCTTACCAGAGGTAAAGAGCACTTTGTCCACAGTGTCCATGGTGTCCACGGTAAACAATAGATCATCGGGTGGAAACGATAATCTGCCGGGAGGGCAGAAGTACGAACGGCAGGCTCTGCCGCAAACTACACGCGTCCGAAATATATCTCTCGACAGTGATACCTTATCGCACGCCGTGGACACCGTGGACAGACCACAAGCCGCACGCCTCGATTTCGCGGCGGTTTTGGCGAATCCCTATGCCCCGACAATCTGGTGGCTGCCTCCGCTGCCGGCGGAACTGCGGCGCACGTTTGTAGACTTGGATGCCGCCCTCGCTTACTGCTATGAGATGAGAGCAGCAGGTTATTGCACAAACTGGCGAAGAGCGGACGGGGTGTGGTCGGTCGAGGCTGCCGGTGAGGATCTCGTGAGGATGATGCGGGAGGGACGCCACGGACCGCGTTGACTTACCTCATGACGTTTCCAGCAGGACGCCGCCGCTGAGCCAGGATTTGGCCGCTGCAAGCCTGGGCCCCATTCAACTGGCGATGTTTCCGAACAGGGCTGATTTCTGGATGGAGATCCAGGCAGCCGATTGCCTACTCTCTGGACCGACTGAGGTCGCCAAGGGTTCATCCGGCTCGTCCGACAGCCCCGGCAGCGCTATGCCAGATGCCGCTACAGATGATGTCCTAGATGAGCGGAATGCGAGAGAGAAGAGGCAGAACGCGTCGCCTATGCCGGCGTCTGCCGTTGCGGAAGGTAGCAACGATTCGCTTGCAGAAGCCTACGCCCAGTTCATGTTGGATCGCCGGGCCAGGAACGTCAGGCCTGCTACCCTCCGCTTCTACGAGCAGCAGCTTCTGCCGTTTCTGGCTTGGTGCAGCGACACCGGCGCGGAGGGGATCGAGGGCGTGCTGCCTGCCCACGTACGCAGCTACATCGCGCAGCGACGCGAGCAAGGGCTGGCCGACGCCAGCCTGGTCTCGGCTTACCGCGCCCTGCACGCCTTCTTCTCGTTCTGCGCCGCCGAAGAGCTGATCGACCGCTCACCCATGGACAAGGTGACCAAGCCGCGCTGCGAGCAGCGCATCCCGCAGGCGCTGGACTGCGCCGGCGTCACGCGTCTGCTGCAGGCGTGCGACCACGTGCGCGACCAGGCGCTGGTTCTCGTCCTGGTGGACACCGGCTGCCGGGCGTCGGAACTGCTCGGCATGGAGGGGCGCGACGTCGATCTGGACAGGATGCTGGTCCACATCCGCCACACCAAGGCGCGCAAGGACCGTCTACAGCCTTTCAGCGTCGCCACGCGAGATGCGCTCCGCCGGTACTACGCGTGGCGCGGGGAGCCTGCGCCGGACGAACGCGTTTGGGTGACCGTGACGGCCGGACAAGCGCTGCAGTATGACGGGCTCAAGCAACTGATGCGCCGCCTAGGCCCGCAGTCCGGCATCGGCAGGATCTCGGCCCATACGCTGCGCCGCACCTTCGCCACACTGGCCCATCGTAACGGCATCGGCATCGAGGAGTTGGCGCGGCTAATGGGCCACAGCAGCACCCAGGTGCTGTCTCGCTACGTGGCCGTCACCGAGGCCGACACCTGGCGGGCGCACCGGGAGTTCGGGCCGCTGACCGGCGATTGGCTGCCGACGCCTGAGGAGTAGGCCGTCGCAAGCGGCGATGTAGAACCTTCGACCGGATCGTCTCGGCGACTAGGGGGTGGAGACGAACTTAATCAATTGCAGAGGGCTTCAGGCCAAGGATCGCCCGGTCTCGTGGAGCGCACATCGCCCAGGAGACCGGGCTGTTCGATATTTGCCTGACCTGCCTTACACCATCAGCGTTGGGGGCCAGACGGGGGAGGGCGGTGGACAACGGTATAGCCGGCGGCCCGGAACCGCTCAAGGGCGGTCTGCTCGACGATGTCTCCAGCAGACGGGTGCATAATCGGTTCCTAGAGCGAATATTCGGCATCTTGCGCCCAGTTTCGTGGATTGGCGAGGATGTAACGCCGAATCGAAGCCAGGTCTTCGTCGTCGCGTACAATGTGCTCGTAATAGTTGCGCTGCCACAGCCGGCCAGGGAAGGGCGCCCATCCGGCCTGTTTGACGCCGGTAATGTAGGCGACCGTCGTCAGTGATTTCCATGCCCCGACGACATCGCCCAACGCCGCGCGCCCCGTAGGGGCAACCCTCGTGGTTGCCCGCGGTTCGATTGACGCATCCCCCGCATCGACGCCCTGGGCGCCCACAAGGGGCGCCCCTACATCCGGTCCGGGTGCACGCGGTTCCGAACCGTGTTCCGCGGCCACCCAAATGTCGTCCATAATGAATATCACGCCGTGGACGTGGTTGGGCATGACGACGAACGCATCCGGCGCCACATGGGGGAAACGTGCCGGAAGAGACTCCCATACGGCCCGCACCATTTCGCCCGCCGGCGAGAGATGCATTTCGTTGTTCTCAATCGTCCCCAGCAGGCAGGCGCGCTGCTGGACGACGACGGTCACAAAGTACGCCCCGGACAGGGCGTAGTCGTAACCAGGCAGACGGATAGACTGCCGGTGAGGGCGCTGCAAATCGCTGGTCATGGCTTCGCCTCCATCACGCGTTCGTCGCCGATGACGGCGGCCAGCGTATCTTGCAGCACGGCGTGGTCGATGGAGGGAAAGAACTGGCGCACGTCC
>JASGTU010000369.1 GCA_030058085.1 Chloroflexota bacterium | reverse complement strand
ATCGAGGTGCGCGGCGAACTGCGTAACGACGGCCCCGCCGCCATCGCCAATGTCATGGCGGTCGTCACCTTCTATACGGAGACGGGCGATGTGGCGGATGTCTACGCAGCGAACGTGGCCTCAACCGGCCTCGCACCCGGCGAGACGACGTCCTATTCGCTGCGCGTCGACGCGGCCGACCTGGCGTTCGAGAGCTTCTTGGTGCAGACACAGGGGGTGCTGGGCCGGTAGGCTCAGCCGCGTGGCTACGGGCTAAGTTGCGCGCGTGCTCACCGGCTCTGCGCCTGGTTCCAGAACCAATATGGCGGCGCTGTCATCGTAGGCTAGCGCTTCGGCATAGCGACCCCAATCCACAACTGTATCTAGTTGGCGTTCCGCTTCGTCTGGCGGAAAGTCCAGTTCCAGCGCTGTGCGGACGACGTTCCATTCCAGTTTGCGCTGATCGGACGCGCGCAGCAGGGCAAAGAGCCATTTGAAGATGGGCAGGCGGCGGATGCGCGCGGCAAAGATCTCTTTTCGTCCCAAGATGCCGGCCTCTACAAAGGTTTCTCCCAAAGGCGTCAGGGTAATGTCGCCCTGAACAATGGTGGCAAAGCCCAGTAGTTCTGCACCCTCAATCAGGCGCAGCAAATGGTCCGAGTCGAGATGCAGGTCGCTTGCCAGGCGATAAATGTCGGCATGGGCGCCGGGAATATCTGCGAGGTGTTCGAGCAAGCCGTCCAGGTCGTTGATGGCGATGTGCGGCAATGCACGCGTGTAGCCGGGTTCGCCCGGAGCCGTACCTAACTCCAAGTGTTCCGCCTGCGTCTGGCCGGCCAGAATGCCGTAGACGCGATCCACGATATGGTTAAACGCAGGGGACTTCCGGTCGCGCGGATAGGGGAGATCGACCGGCAGATCGGCAACTACGCGGCCGGGGCCTTTGTCCATCAGGACGATGCGGCCGGCCATGATGACCGCCTCTTCGATGCTGTGCGTCACCATCAGAATTGCCTTGGTGGGGATGTTGCCGCTGGTCCATAGCTCGATCAGGTCGCTGCGCAGGGATTCGGCGCTGAGCACGTCCAATGCCGAGAATGGCTCGTCCATGCAGAGCAATTCCGGTTCCACGGCCATGGCGCGGGCAAAGCCTACTTTCTGGCGCATGCCGCCGGAGAGTTCGCGAGGATACGCACTTTCGAAACCGTCCAGACCCACCCGGTCGAGCAAGTCCATGGCGCGTGGTGCGCGCAGGCTGGAGGGCACGCCGCGCGCTTTGAGCGCGATTTCGACGTTGTCCAAGACTGAGAGCCAGGGGAACAAGGCAAAAGTCTGGAAGACGATGGTGGCGTGCGGATTTACGCCCCGGAGCGGCTTGCCCCGATAGTGAACTGCGCCGCCGGTAGGGCGCTGTAAACCGGTGATGATGCGCAGCAGTGTGCTCTTGCCGCAGCCGGAAGGGCCAAGCAGCGCTACGAATTCTCCTGTCTGTACGACCAGATCGACGTCCTCTATCGCGGTGAAAACGCGTTCGCCGCTGCGATAACTTTGGATAACCCCATCGAGTTGGACTAGTTGTTCTTGTGTCATACGGACTTACTCCATGCGATAACGCTTTTCTGCCAGCAGGTAGAGACGCCGCCAGACGAGGCGGTTTATGGCGACCACGGCGACGATCATGCCCAGGGTCGCAGCCAATAGGAGGGGGTAATCGCCGGAGGCGGTGGCGCCGGCGATTACGGAACCGATGCCGCGAATCGAGAAGGTGTCGCCCCCAAACTCGACGTGTTCGGCCACGATGCTGGCGTTCCAGGCGCCGCCGCCGGCGGTGATCGCGCCGGTGATGAGGTAGGGAAATAGAGCGGGCAAGATGAGAACCCGCCACCGTTCCCAGCGGCCTAGATGCAGAAGGGCGCTCGTATATTTGAGGTCCTGGGGAATGGCGCTGGCCCCGGCAATGACGTTGAAGAGCAGATACCACTGCGTGCCGGCCAACATGAGGATGACGGCTGCAAGGTTGAGACCGCCCGGCAAGCCGAGGAAGACGAGCAGGAAAGCGGGGAAGAGCGCGGTAGCGGGTACCGAGGCGGCTATCTGCACCATCGGTTGCAGCCAGCGGGCAAGGCGCCGGTTGGCGCCGATGGCGACGCCTACCGGGATTGTCCACAGCAAGGCCACGGTGAGTGCGACGCTGACGCGCAGCAACGTAGCCAGCAGGCCGCTGCCGATCAACCCCCATTGCGCCGGCGGTACGGCCATGAGCAGGATCACCGCCTGGTATGCTAGATAGACGACGCTGGCTATCACCAAGGCGCCCAGGATAGAGAAGGGGAGGCTACGGTGAGCGGGCATATTGGCATCCAATTCCACCGGTCCCAGCCGTTGTCCTAGCCAGCCGTCCACGCGCTCACTCCACCTCCAGCTCCACTGTTTCAGCCGCTCGATCAGGCGTGAGTCGTCCAGCAGATTATAGAACCAGGAAGTCGCCGGCTCCTCGTCTTCGACCATTTCCAGTTTGAAGCGCTCGGCCCATGCCAACAAGGGGCGCCACATCAATTGGTCGAGTAAGACGACGACGAGGACCAGCGTCACGATGGCCCAGGCTAACGCGTGGAGGTCTCCCTGGTTTGCCGCTTCCTGTAGGTAGGCGCCCAGTCCCGGCAGGCGGAAGTCGCGCTCGCCCACGGTAAAGATCTCGGCGGCCATAAGGAAGAACCAGCCGCCTGCCCAACTCATCATGCTGTTCCAGATGAGGCTGCCGGCCGCGAAGGGCAGTTCCAGCCATTTGAGGCGTAACCAGCGGTTAAAGCGGAAGATAGCGCTGGCCTCGTGCAGGTCGCGACTGATCGTGGTCAGCGATTGATACCAGGCAAAGGTCATGTTCCAAACTTGGCTGGTGAAGATAAGCACAATAGCGGCCAGTTCTGCGGCGATCATGTCCGGCAGAATTGCGCTCAAACTCAACAGGACCACCGGCAGAAACGACAGGATCGGCACGCTCTGAAGCACATCCAGCAGCGGCATTAGCACTTGCTCTGCACGGCTGTTGTAGGCGGCGATGTAGCCGTACACCAGCGTGAAGACGAGAGAAAGAATATAAGCCGCAGCCATACGCCCGACAGAAAGGGCGGCGTACCAGGGCAGGACGTGTAGCGATAGGGAGATGTCCGGCCCCTGGACGGCTTCCGGCGCCTGCAGGGCCAGACGAACCCCAATGTACAACAGAGCGGTGATGCCTAGCAGGACGACGACATCACCCCAGCCGAAGGCGCGTCGAGGCTGTTCTTGCTGAAAGAGTTTGCGTATTGTCATCAGCCGCCTCTGTTATGTGGATCGGAGTTCTAGGCTACACCTTATTGTGAACTGGAAATTGGGATGATCGAGATCGGACGATTATCGACCGGAGCTGATAAAGGCACTCGTCGGCGGCCCGGACAAATTTGACATAAATGCAGCTACGCCACGCGATTGAGCGGCTCTTCCCCGGCGAGGATGCGGCGAATGTTGCGATAGTCGTCGGAGCGCTTGCCGCCGCCGCTGCCCGCGGCGATGTGCGGGGTCAACAGCACGTTGCGCGCAGGGTCGCGGGCCAGGGCAACGAGGGGATTGTCGCTCGGCAGCGGCTCCCAGTCGAAGGTGTCGAGGGCCGCGCCGGCAAGATGACCGCTGTGGATCGCCGCTGCCAATGCAGCCTCGTCGATGATACCACCGCTGCCGCAGCTAACCAAGTGCGCGCCAGGGCGCAGGACGGCCAACGCCGCAGCATTAAGCCGCTGCGCGGTTTCCGGCTTGTAGGGCAGCAGGTTGCAGAGGATATCGCTTTCCGCCAGCGTCTGCTGTTCCGTGGCGTAGGTGATGCCCAACTCGGCCTCGACCGGCGCGGGCAGGCGGCTGCGCTTGTGGTAGAGCACGGCTGCCGGCGCAAACCCGCGTAGGCGGCGCGCCAGTTCCACGCCGATCTCCCCGAAGCCGAGGA
>JASGTU010000368.1 GCA_030058085.1 Chloroflexota bacterium | reverse complement strand
CACCAACGGTTAATCGCGTCAAAAAGAAAGACGCCAAGTATGATTAAGACGCCCCAAGTAAAAAAGAATCAGGCAAAACTGAACCTTTCGAGGACCGGCTCGGCAGGTTTTCCAGGCGGCGCGACGGTTCTGGCAAGGTCGGATTGGGCGATGCCGCTGGTGGACATTGTTGAGACGGAAAACGAACTGCCGGACGAACTGGCGCTCCCGACGTATTGGCCGTCACGATTGCGATATTCGCCGGAACCGGATGAGGAACCGGTGGTGACGGCGCTCCCCGACGTCTTGGAATGGGCCGTGTCGGCGGCGTAGATGGCGGTGACCTTGCGCACCTGGTCGTTGCGGTCGCAGATAGGGCAGGCGTTCTTGGGGCGCGCCTCCTGCACCTCCACGCGCACGGTCGGCGGCTGCGGCTTGGCCCGGCCACAGTGCGGGCAGAACTGGAACTGGTCGTCGTAGGCGGCTCCGCATCCTTCACAGACAGGCATAGGGGGACTCCTCGTTGCATAGGTGTGGGTAAGTTCGGCTTGTTCTCAAGGCCCGTCGCTGCGCCCTCCACACGGCGCGTGGCGACCGGTTTCCTGACGGTCCAGCAGGTGACCGGTCACCGGCCGGACGGCGCCTAGTTGCAGCGCTCTCCAAGATACTCGATGACGATGCGGTCGACCCGCGCCTGGCCGTCGACCCCTTCGACGATCGTCTCGAAGCCAAAGCCGTCGGGCGCCAGACCCGGCCAGCAGAAGGTGTAGCTGCCCGGCAGGGTCAACCCCTGGCTGCCAAAGGTGAAGCGCTCCTCGGTGGGGCCGAAATCGGTCGCCCCCGCGACCACGTTGCCGGCGCCGTACACGGTCACCCGATAGAGGCCCGGCTCGCGAATGTAGGAATGGTCGCGCGCCCGGCAGAAAGGTCCCCACACCAGGCGGCTGCCGCCGCCGCAGCCGGCGAAGTTGCAGTCGGAGCGAAAACCGCCGTCGCAGAAGCCGCCGCTGCTGCGCGGGTCGCCGTCGAAGACGACTGTCCCGGTGGGCGAGGCCGGCTGCTGCGCTTCGACCACAGGCGCCGGCGGCGGCGGCTCCTCGACCACGACTTTGGGCAGCGCAGGCGGATCGAAGACGGGAAGACCTGCGGGCGCGTTGTCTACCAGGAAGGCGGCGATCCAGGAGCCGTCGGAGAGGCGGCACCAGTCGCCTGTGGCGTTGCGGCCCACGATCACCAGCGCGGTCCCTTCTGCGGCGCGGCCCACCTTGGGGTAGTCCGTGCCCGGGCCGCTGCGGAGGTTGGCGTTGTCGTTGGCGGCAGGCTGTGTGGCGTCAATCACAGGTTCGGGCTTCGGTTCCTGCTTCACAGGCTGGTCCCCGCCTGCGGATACGGCGCAGCGGAAACCGTCGGTGGGGCTCCATTCGCCTGGATAATTGAAGATGTGGCGGTCGGCGACGCGTGGGGCCCAGCTGAAGTAGTACCAAGAACTGCCGCGCTGCACGCGGAACTCGCCCGTCTCCGGGCCGAGCGGGTTGTTCCAGGGATCGGCATACGGCGAGCTATCTGCAGTGCAATCAATCCAGTCGATTGCTGTTTGCGCAGCGGGCCCTACGCAATAGTAGTCGCTGCCGTACCAGTCGTTGACCCATTCAAGCACATTGCCGGCCATATCCATCACGCCGTAGGGGCTGGCCCCCGCTGGGTAGCTGCCCACCGCCGACGTGTCGCCCACGCACTCCTTATACCCGCCGTCTTCAAACGCAACGCTGTTAACTCGCTCGCACGTGGGCTCGGCGTCACCCCAGGGGTAGACGCGCGTGTCCGTCGAGCCGCGCGCGGCCTTCTCCCACTCCGCCTCTGTGGGCAGGCGCTTGCCCTCCCAGGCGCAGAAGGCGTCAGCCTGGAACCAGTCCACGTGAATCACGGGGTAGTCTGCGAAGTCCGGGTTGCCGTAGTAGGAGTCGCGCGTGGACGAACTGCTGGAGTGCGGCGGCGTGCAGGCCCCGGCGTCCACGCAAGCCTTGTAGCGGGCGTTGGTCACCTCGTACTTGTCGATGTAGTACCCGCTCAGAGTCACCGTGTGCAGCGGCAGTCCGTCCCAGCCGAAGTGGCATCCGTCGAGTTCATTTTCGCTATCGCAGCCCATCTGGAATTCCCCCGCCGGGATTAGGATCATTTCGGAACTGCCGTGTGCTGTAGGACTATGACCGTCTTTGAGGCTGCCCGAGTCAACGGCGGTGATATGATCCAGTAGCTGCGAGATATTAGGGTCAGCGCTCCCTCCTTCCGGCTGCCAGGCGGGCTTCCAGGCGGGGAGATCGGTGATCAGCCTCGGCTCGCCGCTCGCAACATCCAGCGAGTACAGACCATATACGGCCGCATAGGGGACTCCTGCCGGATAGCTGTATTCATCGTTGCGTTCCTCCCATGCCGCGTAGACGATGCGGTCCCCCTGTGGCGTCCAGACAGGCTGGCGGGCATAGTGATCGGTTACCTGCTGGACTTCGCCGGTATAGGTGTCCAGCAGATAGAGATAGGGATATGTGTAGGCGACGTGACGGCCGTCAGGAGAAAACGCGGCATAAGCCGTAT
Organism: Chloroflexota bacterium; assembly: GCA_030058085.1. Classification (GTDB taxonomy): domain Bacteria; phylum Chloroflexota; class Anaerolineae; order Caldilineales; family Caldilineaceae; genus JASGTU01. Next base: position 2,350 of record JASGTU010000368.1, on the reverse strand, counting down.
CCAAGAGCCGCCCGTCTTCCAGCGTGGGGAGCTGGTGGAACATCTTAGCGCTGTCGTTTACGACATCGTATCGCCAGATCCCTTCCACCGTGCAGCGTCCGCTCTCGGTCTCCAGCGCACAGCCAACATAGACGACTTCCTGCGTACCCGATGCGGACCCCAGCCAGGTCGGGTCAAGGCCAGTGTCGCGTTGGGGATACTCCCCGGGAACGTGATAAGCGCGCGTCGTAAAACCTAAGTGGTCCAAGGCTAGCCAGTGGCCGTCAGGCGACCACTGGAGCGCAGGAAAATGGTAGAACTCAGGGGATTCCATGACGATGTCGTCAGAGGCGGCGTGGAAATCCAGCGTGGCGTCGCTCAGGTCCACGTAACCCAAGAGCATATGCGTGGAGAAGTCCTCTGCAATGGCTGGGTTAGTCTGAAGAAACGCGATGCGCGTGTCACGCCACGCGATAGGGCTCCATTGTTCGGCCGGGGCCAACCAGATCTGCTTTCCGGATTCTATTTCTGCGATCCATAGCTCGCCGCTACTCTCCTCGGAGTACGTGCGCACTGCATAGGCGATGTAGTCGCCGCCGGGAGACCAGGCGTAACTGGAGATGCATTGGTCTACGTCAGTCACCTGCCTCAAGCCAGTGCCGTCTTCTTGGACAACAAAGATGTTGCCGCACCTGTCTTCCTGGAAGGCGATCAGCCTGGTCTGTGTCGCACTGGTCTCGTCCGTCAGACCTTCCGTGTCGTCCAGCACCACGCGAGCGCCGTTGAAGGTGTAGACGTTCTCGTAGTCAGTTGGATCGTAGCCCTCTCGTAGATGGCAGGGTGTATACCAACTCATTACTACGCCTATGGGCCCACGGCCGCGCAATATCCTGGGCCCTTCCTCGCCCAGATTCTCGCGTCCATCTGACGCGTCATAGGGATACGCCCTGGCCAGAGAGGACGTCCATTCTCCCCAAATATGATTGGCGACCTCAAGGACCCCGTAGGGAGTTATTCCAGGCGGCTTCTGGTGGTCACGCATGAGGGACATGAGCTCGGGTGGAAAAGGATCGCTTCCCCAGGGCATGTCTCGGCCGTCCGTTCCCCGGCACATTTTCTCCCACTCGGCTTCGGTGGGTAGCCGCCCGCCCGCCCATTTGGCATATTGGCTGGCCTGCCTCCATGTCAGATTGATAGCAGTCTCATCGTCTCCAATTTCGTAGATGTCGAGCCACTGTACCGGCTGCCCATCTGCGGCGTCGCAAGCGCCCGCCATCACGCAGGCCGCAAACTCGCCTTTGGTAATCTGTCGCTCTTTGATCCAGTAGCCCGGGAGAGTCAGGACTTGCTCGGGATATGACGAAATCGGCCCTGTTGGTCCATCGTTTACAATGGGAGTGCCCATTGTGAAGGCGCCGGCCGGAATGTAGATGTAGGTGGCGCCATCGATCGGGTTGACGAAGGCCTCTGTCTCGATTGACTCGCCCAGACCGTTACCGGCAGGTGGGCAATTTTCTTGCGCGTAGACGACTATGGAGGAGATGCTCTCGTTTAGGGCCGAGCCGTCCTCGTACGCGTCGCGCGCCATGTTCCACAGATCGCCCTCGCTCGGCACGCAGACGCTGGCCCCCGTCTGATCCTTCCCCTCGTACATGCGCGCCGACCAGCCCGCAGGCACGAAGACGGAGGAAGCATCATCCTGGAGGTCGGTTAGGTTGTACTTGCCTGGTTCGAGGTAAGTTTCGCTTTCTCCCAAGCAGTTCGGTTCGGAGAACAGGACCGGGCCAGTAGCCTGTACGCTGGAGCAGTCCGCCTCTTCGGCAGGCTCGGCCTTGCAGACGTCCGTGGCAAAGACCTCGATGCGGATGGTATCTCGCCACCACTCCTCGTGGTCCTGCATATTGGGTACGTCGGTGCTCCAGCAGCGCTGGCGGCCGTCGGGCGCCTGGAAGATGGCGCTCATGCCGGTGGGCACCCGCATGGCGAAGAGCAGGTTGTTCTCCGGGAACGTATGGTCGCCCACGGCGAGTTGGGCGAACCGGTCTTCATAGTTCGCCTTGCGGAACAACTCCACTTTGCCCTCGGCCGCGCCGCAGACGTCCGTGTCATACACTTCGATGGACTGCACAGCCAAGTGCCAGCCGTGGTTCTGCAGATTGGGCACGGGCGCCGACCAGCAGCGCACGGCGTCCTGCCCGCTCTCCTGCCTGTTGTCATCGCGCCAAATGCGGGCGGACCAGCCGGCGGGCAGCTCAAGCGAGTAGGACTTAGCGTTGGGTTCGTTGGAGAAGTCGGCGCCGCCTTCCCATTCGACTTCGCCCTCGAAGTTGGCGAGCGTGTACAGACGGGCGCGATCCGGCGGTGCGATCAC
>JASGTU010000367.1 GCA_030058085.1 Chloroflexota bacterium | reverse complement strand
AGCGTCGCCAGCTTGGGCAGGGGCGCGCCCGTGGCGTTGTCGGCCATGCTCTCAGCCGTAGCGGAACGCATCAGGCGGTTGCGCAGACGCAGCCCGCCAATCGTGACCGGCTCGAACAGCCCCGGTTTCTCGTGTGAAATCGCCATGCTTGCGTTGTCCTTCCCCAATCGCCGGCGTGCGGCAGGTTATCTCAATGCCGGGCGCTGCACGAGCCAACGCGCGTCGCCCTAATGCTTCTACAGATGGAACTGCAACAGCCAGTTGTACAAATCTTCGCCCGCATACACGCGGTCCCAGCAGTTGTGCGGCAGGTCTTCGTGGATGGTCAGCCGCACTGACTGGTGGCCCGCCTCCTCCAACGCATTCGCCATCTCGTACGAGTACTTGGGCGCCACCACCTCGTCGCGGCCGCCGTGGAAGATCCACACCGGCATCTGCACGTCAGCCAGACGCGCCGCCAGCGCCGGGTTGCCTCCGCCGCACATAGGCGCAATCGCGGCCCAACGCTGCGGATGCGCCGTCGCCATATACCACGTGCCGTAGCCGCCATAGCTCAGCCCGGTCAAGTACACGCGCGCCGGGTCCGCCCGGTATTCGCTCAGCGTTGCGTCGACCATCGTCAGCAGATCGGCTTCGCAGTTCTGCCAGCCGCCCGGCGCCCCTTCCACGCCCCACGCATCGAGCGAACCGAACCTTGGCGGGCGCGGGCTTCCGCCTCGCACCATGGGGAAGCCGGCGCGTTCGACGGCGCGCCGCGGCGGTACGCCCTCCAGTTGGCGCGCCGGCTTGACCGCGTCCTTGCGCAGCTCAATCTGGTGGTCCTTATCGAACACGGGCAGTTGCGGCCCGATGATGATAAAGGGTAGATCGTGCCGGTAGATCCAGGCTTCGCCCAACGGCCCGTTATGCAGCACCCAGTCCAGGTCGGCGCGACCGTCGCCGCGCTCGCCGCCGCCGTGCAGGAAGAGCATCACCGGCCACAGCCGCTCCGGGTCCGCCTCATAGCCGGCGGGCAGGTACAGAAAATACTCGCGCTCCTCGTCCAGCGCCGTACACCGGTAGGACTTGCGCAGCAATTGGGCTAGCGAGGTTTGCGGACTGGTCTGGTCCATCTTGTCATCTCCTTGTGGGGTTGGCGATTCAGCGTAATCCGCCATTCTCCCCATAATAGCACAACTGCCCATTTCATCTAAGCTGCGGGGTGACTGCAAGCCTGCACGTCCGCCAAGAGAACCGCAAGAATTCGCCACAAATCGCACGAGTACCTCCCATTACTCCCTGTTCTCTCGCAAAATTAGTGGCTTCGGCTTTACTACCGGCAAGCCGCGTCTAGGCGTCTATCAGATGGCCCCAATAGACCTGGCGCAGGGAGGACACAGCCTATCGTGTCTTCCCTGCGCCAGGCATTGCCGTCTAGGTACGGCGGGGTATTCAATACCTACGCACTACCGGTTGCGCACGCGCACCGGCTTCATGCTTTCCCGGCGCAGATTCGCCGCAGCGTTCTGCTCCGCCGTAGCCTGCATGCGCTCACCCATGAGCGCGAACCACACGCCGATCCGCTCGACCGTGGCGCCCAGGCGGCGCTGCCACCGCCTGGTTTGAGCCACACTCTCCACATATTCCAGCCGCAAATCCTTCAGGCGCTGCTCATGCAGGGTCTTGAGTTCGTTACCCATCAAAATGTACATACTACGTGTTTCCTTTCCTTCCCACTTTTGGTCTGCGAGCTTGTCTTTGTATTTTTCATAATGTTCGCTCGCCCGGCTTATTGCCGGCTGCACAACAAGTGCACAGGTGAAGCATAGCACCTTTTCACGGCCAGAATGTGAGACTCTTCACAATTGGACCTGGCCGCCAGGCTGTAGCCGCGGCCGCTTCGCCCGTGTTGGGGCCGCTTTCCGCGGCCCGGACCCTTCGTTGGATCCGCGTCTAGTTTCTATTCCGTTAAGGCAAGCGTCTTTGCGCCTTCCGTCATTCTCTCCGGCATATCGCCTCCTTTCGAACAACCCAGGTCGCGGCCTGTGTCGCGGCATAGGCCACGGGCCGGCGCCACGATCCTGCGCATGTATCTTGCGCAGCCCCGTAGCGCGGCCTATTCAAACCACGCGGAGAAATACGAAGAGGTGACGAGCGAAGATACGGATAAACGCGGGCGCGTAGGCAAGTCGTCGGGCTGCCGACCGCTTCCCGACTAACGTCCCTACTCTGTAGATTCGCCGATTACGGCCTAATATCGGTCCAAATGATGCGCGTAGGCTTGCGGCAAGGACGGCGCGCCCCCGCCGGGGAACCATGCCGCCAACACGTCCGCATAGCGCTCCGCCGGGCCGCCCAAGCCTGTCGCATCGGTAATCGCGGCGCCGCCTATCGACCAGTAGCCGAGCAATAAGCGCAGCAGCGTCTGATCGTCCGGGATCAGTTCGCCTTGCTCGAGGAGCGCGTAGGCCGCGTCGTGGTCCGCAGTAGGCGCAGCCGCGCCCAACCTGCGGCGCAATTCCGGCTCCAGCGCCCCCAATAGGGCAGACCGATGGAAAATGCCGCCCATCATGCCGCCAGTCGCCGGGAAGCGCAGCCGGTACTCGCCGCCCAGGCCGCGTGCGACACGGCCTGCTGTGCTGTCCAGCGGCTCGCGCAGCCACATCTCGGTCGCCCCCTGGTCGGCGCAGATCGTAGCCGCCTCCGCCAGCAGCGCCCGCGCCGCAGCGGCATCGCGCGCGGCCAACTCATCGACGATGTAGGGCGAATGGACAACGCCGAAGCGACGCTCAGTCACAATCGCATAGCCGGCCAACGCAGCGCCGTCCGCCAACAAGATCACCGCCGACCCCGGCTCCCATGTCCGCGGCGCGCGCAGTTGGTTCCAGCTTGAGGGGCGCACATGCGTCCACGGCCGCTGGACATGAACCTCGTTGAATAGCGCCGCCATAGCGGGCAGATCGCCGGTCGTAAATGGCCGCAGGCTGCGCCCCCCCTGCAGGGGGTATGCGCACAGCCGGTCCACAAACCGCAACGGCAGCACAAAATGCCCCTCGGTCAGGCAATTGACGAAGCCGAACTTCTCGTACAGGCCTTCAATCGCCTCCGACACGAAGCCTACGTCCGCGCGCGAGGCCATGCTCTGGCGCACGCGCGTCAGCAACTTGCGGATATAGCCCCGCTGCCGGTGTTTCGGGTCGGTGTTCACGCCGCCGATCCCCTCCGAAGGGAGGGAGATCGCGCCGAAACGCTTCTGGAACGAGACGATCTCCAGCCCGCTCACCGGCTCGTCCACGCCCTCCGCCCACAGCTTACAATCGCGCTGAGCCCGCTTGGCATCGTCCGTCGGCGGCGCCCCTGGCTTCAGCACAACCTCTTCGGTATAGCGTAGGCCCGGCTCCAGGATTTCTTCTACATCGAAATGAGTGTTCGTCTCGGTCATGGACGTCTGCCTGTTCTGCTGGCGCCGGATGCTCCGGCAGGGGATTGTCGTTCAACCGCTGCTCATCCTATCATCGGCGCGCCCGCCGCCCAAACCGGCCCCGCTTTTAATTTACGCCCTGCACAGGCCGTCGATATAGAAAAGCCGGGGTTGTGCAGCCCCGGCTCTCGCCATCACATCGCCAAACCCGTACACGAACCCGCCTACTGCTCCGGCTTGGCTGTTAACTTCCACGTCGTCACGGTCGTCACGCCGCCGCTCGATTCACTGTGCCGCCCTTGCAACGTCAGCCCGTCCGCCGTGATCGGCTTCTCGCCCTGACCGAAGGCCGCGATCGTGCCGTGGAACTTGTCCGTACTAAAGGGCGCCTGTCCGGGGCAGGCGTTACGCAAGGTCCCCTTTGCCTCGACCGCCAGCGTACCGGTGTGGATGCGGTAGTCCATCGCCTTGTCGGCGTTGAAACTCGACGACTGCAGATTGGCCGAAAACTGCCTGAGGCCGGAATAAGTCGTCGGCCCGCCGTCGATCTGGCACTCGCCCACCGTGCCGTGCTGCTCCCACGTCACCGATGCCTCAGCCAGTTTATAGTACTGGTAGATGGGATTTTCCGGAAGGCTGTCGTCCGGCTCAAACACGATCCGGCCGCTGTAATGATCCGTGTACTCGGCAATGCCGGGCTGCGCCGCCGTGATCGTCGTCTCGAACGAACCCTCCCACCGGTAGCAGCCGATGTTAGTCACGGACAGCCTGGGCGGCGGCGTCATCGACACTGTCTGGTCGCGGTTACGCCACTGCCCGTTGCTGATCACGATGATCAGTTCTTCCAACTCCTCGTCACGCTGCTCTCGACAGAACGTCCTGGCGAAGTCGTTCGTCCAGTCCTCGCGCTGCCACTCCTTACCCGCGACCTTGACCAGCGCCTGTATCTTGGCATCCGGCTGCGGGTAAATGAGCAGAGGGTTGAGGAACCCCACGGATCGGGTCTGCCCGTCCCCAAAGACGAAGCGATAGGCGCGCATCGCCAGGTGCGGAATGTCGGTCGGCATCTCGAACTTGATGTCCGGCTGTCCGCCCAGCGCGGCGAGTCCGTAGGTCTTCTTGATGTCGCCGATGCGGGGCATGTCCCCGACGATCTCCGTCACCGGCTCACCGCCTGTCGCCTCGTCGCCGCGCAGCGGAAAGTCGATACCGTCCCAGCGCTTGAAGCCGTCGACCGGCCCCACATTGGCGACATGCAGCGCAAACTCATGCCACACATCGCTCAGCCCGCCGCCGATGGCCTGGTCGATGGCGGCCAGGCTATCGTTGGGGAAATTCGCCGCGTTCTCCCAACTGCGCCGGATAACGCCAGGGTCGCCCGTCGTCTTGGTTAGATAGAGCGGGAACAGATAGCTGGAACGCCCGTCGAGCAGTTGATCGCGGATCGGCTCGCGCCAGTCTCGCGTCTGCAGGAAGTAATAGGCCCACTTGTGTTCCCAGTTGTCCTGCGGGTAGACGAAGTCGATCGCCCAGTTAGCCGTCGCTTCCGACCACCACTCATACTCGGCGCACTGCTTGCCTTGGTCCGCGCCGAACTGAAATGTGTGAAAGAACTCGTGCGTCACCGCCGGAATGAACGTATCGTCGTCCATAGTAGGTGACACGAGAATAAACGATGGTCGCTTATCGCATCCGGGCGGGTAAGCTATCGTTGCCGCGCCGCCCGAGCCCGGCGGCGTCCAGGTCAGATAGATGTCCAGCCGCCCATCGCCGCCGTCCCACCACACCTGTTCCTCGCCGTTCCGGTCGAGAAAGCGGTGCGGCCCCTTGTCGCTGGGCGGATCATGGCGCATGAGGATGGTCAGTTTCGGCCAGATGTCGTTCTGTAGCGCCGTGATCAGGCGCTGGGCCTTGGCTGCGCTGTTGGGATCATCCGCCCGCCACCAAACGCGGAAATTGGCGCCCATGCCGTCGGCGCAGGCCCATCCCCCCGGCATGATCGGCGCAGGCCCCGGGTCAAAGGCGCATGGCTGATCCTCGGCGGACCGCACGCCCTGCCCCGCCCCCTGTACGCCCGCCTGCTCTGCATACGGCTCGTACCAGCTTCCCTGATAGATCGGCGGCTGGAAAAAGGGCGCCAGCAGCGCCTGCGCCTGCCCGGAAAGCGTATCATACCGGCTCACCGCCTCGCGCAGGAGGATGGCGTCAAGTTCGTCCCCGTCGCCGCGGTACTTGGCCGGCAGGCGCGCGTCGCCGAACGAGGCGAACACCTTATAGACGAGCGCGGTCTCCGCGTCGATTTCTCCGCGCGCCAACGCCGCGTCGATCAACGCCGCGCTGGTCTGTCCGCCGCCATCTGCGGACCCCGGCGCGGCCATCATGGGCAAGAACAGTACATCGCCGCCTTGCGCATCCGCGGGTCGCGCCGCGGCGAACAACAGCGCCGCCTGAAACGCAGCCAGCGCGATCAGCGCCACAAACCGCCGTACACCCCACAAGGTTGCCATCGAATATGTCCCCTCCTCTACACAGTCCTCCAAGGCTATCGAACGCGCCCAAAAACCAGGGGCGCCGCATCACGCAGCGCCCCTGGAATGCCTAGGCATCCTCGGTCAGGTTACCCCTGGCTGGAGACGGCCCACGGCGACACCTCCGGCCCCCACACAATCTCGCCCGTGCGGTCGATATAGGCGTACTCCTCACCCATCTCGACGCGCGCCAGGCCGCCGGAGAAGCGCTCAGCCATGCTGTACTGCGGATCGATCACGTACGCGCCGCCTGCGTCCACATAGCCCCAAAACCCATCAACCATCACCGGGGCCAGCCCCTCAGAGAAGGTTGCCGCCCCATAGTCCGAGAAATAGTAGCTATCGAACTGCGGCTCGACTACGAACTGGCCGGTGCGGTCGATGAAGCCCCATTTTCCGCCAACTGTCGCCGCCGCATAGCCGTCCGCGCCGAAAGGATTGACCGTCTCGAACTGCGGCTCGATCACCATGTTGCCGTCCAGGTCTACGAAGCCCCACTGCGCCCCGACCAACACGGCGGCCAATCCCTGGCTGAAGT
>JASGTU010000366.1 GCA_030058085.1 Chloroflexota bacterium | reverse complement strand
CCGTGAAGAGGGTCTGCTCGAACTCTACCGCAAGGTACGTCCCGGTGAGCCGGTCTCGGTTGAGGCGGCGGAGAACTACCTGCGCATGATGTTCTTCGACCCGCGCCGCTATGATCTGGCCCGGGTTGGCATCTATAAGGTGAATAAGAAGCTCTCGATTGCCGAGCGCATCGCACGCCATAAGGCGGCGGAAACAGTGGTCTCGCCTGAGGGTGAAGTACTGCTGCACGAGGGTGACCACATCAGCCCGGAGCTGGCCTGGCGCGTTCAGCAGGCCGGTGTCTCCGACGTGCTGATCCACCCGATCCTGCGCGTCGGAGAGACCTTTGCCGAGAGCCTGGAGACCCATCGCGTCATCGGCAACGAGCGCGTCGATGCCCTGCCTTTCCTGACGGATATCTATGGCGAAGAGGCCCTTGAGGGGCTCGATCTGGCAGCCTGCGGCATCCGCGAGCAGGTCCGCTACAGCCTGCTGCGCCAGCTGGTGGCGGAGGTCAACGCCCTGCGCGGCGAAGATCCGACCCTGGAACTGGTCCCTCTGCTCAGCCAGGAGCTTGAGCGGCGTTCGGCTGAACTTTGCCCGAAGCATCTGGTGGCAGAAGACATCATTGCCTCCATCTCCTATCTGCTCGGCCTCTTCAAGGGCGTGGGGCAGACGGATGACATCGACCACCTTGGCAACCGCCGCATCCGTTCGGTCGGCGAACTGCTGCAGAACCAGGTGCGGGTCGGTTTCGCGCGCATGGAGAAGACCGTGCGTGAGCGCATGGCCGTCGTCCAGAACGTCGACACCGTGACGCCGCAGCAGCTGGTCAATGCGCGGGCGATTTCGGCGGCGTTCAAGGAGTTCTTCGGCTCCTCGCAGCTTTCGCAGTTCATGGATCAGCAGAACCCGCTCGCCGAGCTGACGCACAAGCGCCGCCTCTCGGCTCTGGGCCCGGGCGGTCTGTCGCGTGACCGCGCCAACTTTGAGGTCCGTGACGTCCACACTTCCCACTACGGCCGCATGTGCCCGATCGAGACGCCGGAAGGCCCGAACATCGGCCTGATCAACGCGCTGGCGACCTATGCCCGCATCAACAACTACGGCTTCATTGAGACGCCCTACCGCCGCGTCGACCGGGAGACGGGGCAGGTCACCGACATCGTCGAATACCTGACCGCCGACCGGGAGGACAACTACTACATCGCACAGGCCAACGAGCCGCTGGACGAAGACGGCCGCTTCGCCTCTTCGCGCGTAACCGTGCGCTACCTGGACAAGTACCTGGAAGTGCCGCGTGAGCGCGTCGACCTGATGGACGTCAGCCCCAAGCAGGTGGTGTCGGTGGCGACGAGCCTGATCCCCTTCCTGGGCAACGACGACGCCAACCGTGCCCTGATGGGCGCCAACATGCAGCGCCAGGCCGTGCCCCTGATCCGTACCGAAGCCCCGATCATCGGCACCGGCATGGAGTACTATGCGGCCCGTGACAGCGGCGTCTGCATCATCGCCAAGCGTGACGGCGTCGTCGACTTCGTGGGGCCGGAAGAGATCATCGTGGCGACAGGCCCCGACATGCGTGACCACTACAAGCTGACCAAGTACATGCGTTCGAACCAGTCGAACTGCGTCAGCCATACGCCGCTGGTGCGCATCGGCGACCCGGTGAAGGCCGGCGACATCATTGCCGACGGTCCGTCGACGGATCACGGCGAGCTGGCGCTGGGGAAGAACGTCCTCATCGGCTTCATGTCCTGGGAGGGCTACAACTACGAGGACGCCGTCCTGATCAACGAGCGTCTGGTGCGCGACGACGTCTATACCTCCATCCACATTGAAGAATATGAATGCGAAGCCCGCGACACCAAACTGGGACCTGAGGAGATCACGCGTGAGATCCCGAACGTCGGCGACGACGCGATGAGCGACCTCGACGAGCGCGGCATCGTCCGTATCGGTGCCGAGGTGCGCTCGGGCGACATTCTGGTGGGTAAGGTCACGCCGAAGGGTGAAACCGAGCTGACGCCGGAGGAGCGGCTTTACCGTGCCATTTTCGGTGAGAAGATACGCGAAGTCCGCGACACCTCGACCCGTGTGCCTCACGGTGAGGCCGGCATCGTTGTCAACGTCGTCGAGTTCAACCGTGACGACGAGGATGAGGACATGCGCCTCAAGCACGGGGTCAACCGCATGGTCCGCGTCTACGTGGCCCAGAAGCGGAAGATCAGTGTCGGCGACAAGATGGCCGGTCGCCACGGTAACAAGGGTGTGGTTTCGCGTATATTGCCTGAAGAAGACATGCCCTTCCTGCCCGACGGCACACCGCTGGATATCGTCCTCAACCCCATGGGCGTGCCGAGCCGCATGAATATCGGTCAGCTGCTGGAGGTCCACCTGGGCTGGGCGGCGAAGACGCTGGGCTTTAAGGTGGCGACGCCTGTCTTTGACGGCGCCAATGAGAAGGATGTCTCTGAGGCCTTTGAGAAGGCCGGTATCGCGCCCGACGGCAAAACCGTCCTCTACGACGGCCGCACCGGTGAGCCCTTCGAAAACCGCATCACCATCGGCGTGATGTATTACCTTAAACTCCACCACCTGGTCGACGACAAGATCCATGCCCGCTCGATCGGACCCTACTCGCTGGTGACGCAGCAGCCCCTGGGCGGTAAGGCCCAGTTCGGCGGCCAGCGCTTCGGTGAGATGGAAGTCTGGGCCCTGCAGGCCTACGGCGCCTCCTACACGCTGCGCGAAATCCTGACGGTGAAGTCCGACGATATCGCCGGCCGCACGAAGACCTATGAGGCCATCGTGAAG
>JASGTU010000365.1 GCA_030058085.1 Chloroflexota bacterium | reverse complement strand
TTGGCCCGTCGCATCCTGGAGGTCAAAGGCTTCCGCCAGTTGTTCGTCATCAGCCACGACGACACGTTCGAGCAGGCGACGCAAAACCTGATCCGCGTGGAGCGCGTGGACGGCATCAGCCGGATCGCAGAATCTTAAGCGGCAAATGGGCAGCGCAATGAGAGGACTTCCATGACGGTGGACACAACGGCTGCAATCGAATTGATGCAGCAAGCGCTCCTGCGCGAGTTGGGCGGTGAGGTAGACCTGATCTTCCACTACGGTTCTCATATCACCGGCGCTATGCACAGGTACTCGGACCTTGACATATCCTACGTGCCGGCGCACGAGTCTACCTGGAACAACATCACCGTGCTGGTGGACGATACCCTGATTGACCTGTACCCGCTGCACTGGTCGCGTCTAGAGTGTATGGCCGATTTCGCCGACGTGAGCAGTAAGGTGCTTCTGGACAGTGAGGTTCTCTATCAGCGTACACCGGCGACGGGGGAGCGCTTTCACGCGCTGGCGGCGCGGCTGAGAAGCCTGTTACAGCCGGAGGCACGCCCGGAGATGGTGCGGAAGGCGCAGGAGATCTTCCAGGGTGTAGGCTATCCCTATGTGCTGCTGCGACAGGCTGCGGCCGGCGGGCATCTAGAGGCATGTGTGCAGCAGGCCGAGCGCATCACCACGACCGTGTTGCATTCGCTTGCCGTGTGCAATCAGGCGTGCATTGATACGCGCAAGCTGGCTCAGGTGTTGGCGCTGCCGAAGCTGCCGGCGGGGTTTGCCGAGACGATGCAGCGTTTGACGTTCGCCGCCAGCGCAGACGAGACGCTTGCGGCATGTGAGACGTTGATCGACACAAGCCGCGATCTGCTGTTGTCGGAGCAGCGGGAGGCTCTACGCGGCGAGCACGCCTTCCCCGATGTGTTTCGCGCAGCGTATCCGGAGCTAAAGGGCGACCTGCAACATGCGCTTCTGGCATGCGAGCGAGAGGATATGTTCATGCTCCGGCCTAAGTTGATGTCGCTCTACCATGAGGTGATGATCCACCTTGCCCAGGCGCTCACGGGGGTGGAGTATTCCGGTTTCAATAGTTTGACCGACTATGAGGCGGCGTTGGCGGAGATGGGATTCCCGGAGTTATGGCCGTACGTATATGCCAGGGATTACAGGGGGCTGCATGAGCAGTGCCTGGCATTCGACCGGCGTCTGCGGGACTATCTAGGTGAACACTCGGTTGCGCTCAACGAATTTGCTACGCTGGAGGATTTGCGGCGGCATCTGGGGGTTCAAGCGCGCGCATAGCCAGCCGTCTATGCGCGCTTGGCAGCGACTCCTACTCCCTACTCGCTACTCCCCACGCCCAATAGATAGACATAGGGCAGCGCGCCATAGTACCACGCCAGCCACAGCGCCAGGCGCATGCCGTGGAGGCCGTCCTGATAGCCGCGCAGGGTGATGTAGCGGCGGCGAAATTCGCGCCAGGGCTGCAGCACGAAGTTGTGCGGGCGGGGCCGGATGCCGCGGGCTGCGAGGATGCGCGCTTCGTAGCGGGCATAGGCCAGCTGCTTGCGGTGAAATTGGCGCCAATCCTGGTAGTTGTAGTGCAGAAGGGGCGTCTCGGCAAAGGCCGCTTCGCCGTCTAACTCGGCAATCTCGTGCACCTCGCGGGCAAGCACATAGCGGGCGCGGCTGCGCCGGAGCAGGCGCAGTTGGTAGTCGGGGAAGAAGCCGCCGCCGCGCGTCTCGCGGTCTGCAATGAAGTTGCGCCGCGGGAGCCAGCAGCCGGCAAGGTCGAGCGGGCTGTGGTCGATCAGGCGGCGCAGTTCCTCACCGAGTGCGGCGGGCACGCGTTCATCCGCGTCGACGAAGAGGATCCATTCAGCGTCGAGGCTGTCGAGGGCGGCTTGGCGCTGGGCGGCGTAGTTGTCGAACGGGCGCAGTACGACCTGCGCGCCGTGCCGCCGGGCGACGGCGCAAGTGGCGTCCTGGCTGCCCGAATCCCACACGACCACCGCATCAACCCACGGGCGCAGGCTCTCGATGCAGCCGCCGATGTTCGCGGCCTCGTTGCGGGTTAGTATTACGCCGGCGAGCCGGCAGGCGCTGTGGCTGGAAGTTGTCATGGCTAGAGCCGCATGACCTCGGCGTGGGCGGCGAGTTCGGCAGCCAGTTCCGCGCCGGTGATCTCGCCGCGGGCGAAGCGCCGCCGCGCCCCGGCCATGTCCCACCAACTGCCGAAGCGAATCAGGCCGCGCATTAGGTACAGGTAGCCGGGCGGGTAGCGCTGCGGGTGCTTGGCCGTCAGGAGCAGACGGCTGCGCCATAGCCGCACATAGGCCTGCCAGCGAATCTGCTTGCTGCTTTGCCCGGCGTGGTGCGTGACAAGCGCGGCGGGAATGGCGAAGACGCCCCATCCGGCGTCATCCATGCGCATGCACCAGTCGATCTCCTCGCAGTACATGTAGTAGTCGTTGTCCAGGCCGCCGACCTGGACGATGGCCGCGCCGCGCGCCATCATCGCCGCGCCCAGCACGAAGTCGACGCGGAACGGCGTCTCGCTTTGCCACAGCCGGGCCGGGTAGCGCCCGTTGAGTCGGCTGTCGTGGATGCGATGCGCACCGCGGATGCGGGAGAATGAAAAGAAGCCGAGGGCTGTCTGGAACAGGTCCGGGTAGTGAAAGGCGCTGTGCTGAAAGCGCCCATCGCCATATTGCAGCCGCGGTCCGCAGATTCCGGCGGCGGGGTTCGTTTCGAGGAAACTCGCCATGCGCCCCAGCGCATCGCCTACGGGTTCGGCGTCCGAATTGAGCAGCAGCACGTAGTCGGGCCGCGTGTCCGGCTGCGCGAGGGCAGGGCGCTCGACGCCGGCGGGCAGCGCCACAGGGAAGCCAAGATAGGCCAGCGCCAGGTTGTTGC
>JASGTU010000364.1 GCA_030058085.1 Chloroflexota bacterium | reverse complement strand
GCCCGAACAATTTCAGTGGGCAAACTTCGCGCGGGCGTGGGGCATCGGCAACTTCTCGACCTATTTTCGCAATAGCCTAATCCTCATTATTGTGAAGGTGCCGTTAGGCATCGTCATTTCGGCGCTGGCGGCCTACCCCTTGGCGAAAATGGACTTTCGCTTCCGTGGAACGATCTTCATCTTCTTCCTGCTTGGGCTCGCCATTCCCATCCACGTGACGCTTACGCCGCTGCTCGTGATGATGAAGCAATTGGGCATTGCCGGCCATCTGGCGGCGCTGATACCGCCGTATGTCGTCTTCGGCATTCCGTTTCAGATTTTCGTGATGCGCGGCTTCTTTCGAACGGTGCCATCTGAACTGATGGAGGCCGCCCGCCTAGACGGGGCGAGCGAATGGGGAATCTTCTGGCGGATACTGATGCCGCTCTCGACGCCTGCTCTGGCAACGCTCTTCATCATTGACGCGTTGGCGACCTGGAACGAACTGCTCATGGCCCTCGTGTTAATCAGTTCGACCGAATGGCGAACCGTGCCCGTCGGGCTGCTGCAGTTCCAGGGTCAGTTTTCGTCCCGCTATACCGAGATGATGGCGGGCGTTGTGATCTCGATTCTGCCAATCATTCTTCTCTATATTTTCCTTCAGCGTTATATGGTGGCCGGACTCACAGCCGGCGCGCTGAAGGAATAGCCACGGAACAAACGAAAAGGAGCTTTCTATGCCTGGGCAACCTAGCGCTCATTTACCGCGCGTGCAGCTGCACGAGGGCGGACGTTTTCTGATGACCGCGGACGGTAAACCGTTCTTCTGGCTGGCGGACACCGGCTGGGAGTTGTTCCATCGACTCGACCGGGACGAGGCGCGTCGCTATTTGGCGAACCGGAGCCAAAAGGGGTTCACGGTGATTCAGGCCGTGATCCTTGCGGAGTTCGACGGCCTGCGCACGCCCAATGCTTATGGAGCGGTACCGTTTATCGACGCCGATCCGGCGCGACCCAACGAGGCTTATTTTGCGTATGTGGACGAGTTGGTGCGAATGGCCGGCGAGTACAGTTTGTACGTTGGGTTGTTGCCTACGTGGGGCGACAAGGTGACGCCGATGTGGGGTGCAGGTCCGGTAGTTTTTGACGAGCAAACGGCACGCGCCTATGGCGAATGGCTGGGCAGGCGCTATGCACAAGACACCAACATCATCTGGATCATCGGCGGGGACCGCCCGCCTGTGCATGAGGGACAGGACTGGCGGCCTGTGTGGCGAGCGATGGCTGCAGGCATTCGCGCCGGCGTGGGCGGACCATGCGTGATCACCTATCACCCGCCGGGGGGGAATGACCGCTCAACATCGGTTCATCTGCACGAAGAGGAGTGGCTCGACTTCAACATGATCCAGTCTGGGCATGGTTCGGGTCACGATACGCCGGTGTGGGATGCGATTGCCCGCGATTATGCGTTGACGCCGGTTAAGCCCACGCTGGACGCCGAGCCGAATTACGAAGACCACCCAGTCAATCCGTGGCCGGACTGGAATCCCGCGGACGGATATTACCGGGATGATGACGTGCGGCGGCAGTGTTATCGTTCGGTTTTCGCCGGCGGGTGCGGCGTGACTTACGGCCATCACTCAGTGTGGCAGTTCTGCGGGCTGCGCCATACGCCCGTCAATCACCCTGACCGCTACTGGTGGGAGGCGATTGACCGGCCTGGGGCGTCACACATGATCTATCTGCGGCGTCTGATGGAGAGCCGGCCATACTTTGAACGGATCCCGGACGATGGCCTGATTGTCTCGGAGAACGAAGATGGACCGCTTCACCAGTGCGCCACGCGCAGCGCACAAGGGCGATACGCCATGGTCTATTTCCCCGACGCAGTGCGGTCAGCCACGATTGACCTGGGGAAGGTGAGCGGCTCTGAGGTGCGGGCGTGGTTCTACGATCCGCATACGGGATTAGCGCAGGAGGCAGGGCTGTTCAGCGACAAGAATCCACGCGATTTTGTCACGCCCCTGGAGTGGCACGACTGGGTGCTGGTGTTGGACGATGCAACAGCCGGCTTCGCCGCGCCAGGCGTGATCTAGCTGTGTACTGGGCAGGCCGGCGACACGCATTGGCGTGCTGGCCTGCCCACTCCGTTCGGTAGTTGCCTATTCCATCTTGTCCGGGTCGGGCGCGCCCATGATGTTGTAGCCGCCGTCCACGTAGAGCACTTCGCCGGTGATGCGGGACGCCCAATCGCTGAGTAAGAAGCGGGCTGCATCGCCGATGTCTTCCTGCGTGACGTTGCCCATCGGCGCGATCGCGCCGACATAGTTCAGGCTCTTGCGAAAGCCGCTAACGCCGGACGCGGCCAGCGTCTTGATAGGGCCGGCGCTGATAGCGTTCACGCGAATACGATCTTGTCCCAGGTCCCAGGCGAGGTAGCGCACTGTGGCTTCTAGGGCAGCTTTGGCGACGCCCATGACGTTGTAGCTGGGCGTCACCTTTTCGGCGCCGTAGTAGGTCATGGCCATGATGGCGCCGCCGTTGGGCATGAGCGGGCGAGCGCGCTTAGCCAGGGAGATGAGGCTGTAGCAGCTCACGTCCATGGCGATGCTGAAGCCTCGGCGCGTGGTGTCGACGAAGCGACCGCCGAGGTCCTCGCTGGGCGCATAGGCCACGGAGTGGACGAGAAAGTCAAGCGGTCCGAAATTGGCGGCTACATCGGCAAACAAGGCGTCGATAGCGACGTCGTCGGTTACGTCACATTCGCGCACGTAGGTTGCGCCGATGCTCTCGGCGAGGGGCTCGACGCGCTTCTTCAACACTTCGCCTGCGTAGCTGAAGCCAAGTTCGGCGCCTTCTTCATGCAGCGCCTGCGAAATGCCCCAGGCGATTGAATTCTTGTTGGCGACTCCAAAGACTAATCCGCGCTTGCCGTCAAAAAGACCCATAGTCACATTCTCCTCGAGTGGTTAGCCGGGCGAAGCCCTATCTGCGCGCTTTCCAATAGACTTCTGCAGCATCTTGATCAAATTGGCTCTTTACAAGCGCCGCTTTCTATGCTAGAATCCTTCTCGAACTGCTAGGGTATTGCGGTGCGGCTTTGCCGCTATCGGGGGAACCGCAATGGCCTAGCAGTTTGCTTTTCCCCTTACGAAGCCAGGCGAACGAACCTGCGCTTGCCGGCCTGCAGGACCTGCTCCTTACCGGGCTGCGGTTCGACAACCAGGTCGATGTCCTCTATCTGCACGCCATCCAGTCGTACGCCGCCCTGCTGGATCAGCCGGCGAGCATCGCTTTTGCTTTTTACGACCTCGGCGCGGTACAGCAGATCGATGATGTTGGCTGGACCGGTCAAGTTGAAGACTGGAGCATCGCTGGGGGCCTGGCCTTGATGCATGTCCGCTGCGTCTTGCACAGCGCGATCCGCCGCTTCATCGCCGTGGAAGATGCTTACGATCTCCCAGGCCAACTCATGCTTCAACTCGCGCATGCCGAGCTTACCCGTTTCGATATCTTGAAAGAGCTGGTTAATTTTGGACTGTGGCCAGCGCGTGACCAGTTCGGCGTAGGAACGCATCGCCTTGTCGGGCACGTTTAGAACCTTGGTAAAGATGACGCCGGGCGGCTCGTCGATGCCGATGTAGTTGCCGGTCGATTTGCTCATGCGCGCCTCGCCATCGGTGCCGACGAGTATCGGAGAAGTCAACACAACCTGCGGGCGCATACCGAAGGACTCCATCAGTTTGCGGCCGGCCATGAGGTTGAACAGCTGATCTGTCCCGCCGATCTGGACATCGGTTTCCTGGGCAACGGCGTCGTAGCCCTGCATGAGCGCATAGAAGAATTCGTGCAGCCAGATGGCGTCGCCTGCGTTGTAGCGAAGGCTGAAGTTCTCGCGGGCAAGGAACTGCTGCACAGTGAAGGAACTGGCGAGGCGAATGATGTCGGCGAACGTCAGGCCGGCGAGCCATTCATGGTTGTAGCGGACGCGCGTCTTCTGCGGGTCAAGCATGCGCCAGGCCTGCTGCGCATAGGTCTCCGCCTTGCTCATGGCGTCTTCGAGCGTCTGTTGTTTGCGGGCGCTATCCTTGTCGCTCGGATCGCCGATGATGCCGGTGAAGGTGCCGATCAGGAACGTCACGTCGTGGCCCAGGTCTTGGAACTGGCGCAGCTTGCGCATGGTGATGGTGTGGCCAAGGTGCAGGTCGGGCGAGGAGGGATCGTATCCGCAATAGACCTTGAGAGGTTTTCCGCTGTCGCGGCTGTCTTCGAGCCGCTGGCGCAGTTCGGCTTCCATGTTTTTGTAGGTCTGCGCATCGCCGAAATCGACGCCGCGCATGAGGATCTGCATCTGCTCGTCTACTGGCGGAAAGCTTGACATGTGAACGCCCCTGTGTGAGTGCTTGTCTGACGGTTACGCTTTGAGCATCATACACAAGGGCGAACGGACGGTCAATCACGGCCGGGCGTCGCGCAGGATCGCGGCGCTGCTTTGGCGCAGTCGCGGTGATATGGGTACAATTCGTCTATGACGCAACTGTGGAA
>JASGTU010000363.1 GCA_030058085.1 Chloroflexota bacterium | reverse complement strand
CTTGGGGGTCCTGCCCGCCGTGGGGCTGGGTGGGCGCGCCTGGCCGGGGCGGGGGGGGCGCGCCCTTCTCCAGCCTGCGCTAGCCGGCCTTGTCTGGTTCGCCCTGGGGGCGGGCGTCTTTGTCCTGCTGTGGCCGGCCATGTGGGTGCAGCCGCTGCAGAGCCTCGCCGCCATCTTCTCCGCTGCCGGCGAGTCCGCCGCCGAAGGTCACTCCAAAGCCCTGTTCTACAACGGACACATCTACACCGGCGACCCCGGCTTCTGGTTCTACCCGCACACCTACCTTTGGCGGGCCACACCGGTGACGCTCCTCGGCCTGGTCGCAGCCATAGCAGCCTTCTTCACGGCGCGCCCCCCGCTCGATCGCCGCGAGCGCCGCAGTGCAGCCATGTGGTTGGCGCTTTTCGTGCTGCTCTTCACCCTGTTTATGACTTTCGGCTCGAAGAAATTCCCGCGCTACCTGCTGCCCGTCTACATGCCATTGAACCTGCTGGCGGGCATGGGCTGGGCCGCGCTGGGGCTGTGGGTGCAGAGGCGGTGGCCGCGGCGCTGGACATTGCCGGCTGTGCTGTCCGTCGCCATCCTGGCCCAGGCGCTGCTCGCCTTGCCGCACTTCCCCTATTACTTCACCTACTACAACCCGCTGCTCGGCGGGGCCAAGCGCGCCCCGCAAGTCATGATGATTGGCCTGGGCGAAGGGCTCGACGAGGCCGCGCGCTACCTCGCCGCCAAGCCGGGCGCCGCGGACATGACCGTCGCCTCGTGGTATCGCGGCGGCTCGTTCAACTATCTCTACCCCTACGCCTCGGTCGATATCGACGAGTTCTTCCACAGCGACTACGCCGTACTCTACGCGCACCAGTGGCAGCGCCAGGTCCCCGACAAGCGGCTGATCGACTATTTCGCCGGCCTGACGCCGGAATACGTCGTGCGCCTGCACGGTACGGACTACGCGTCCATCTACAACCTGCACGACGCCGCGCCGCCCGCCTACTTCACCGACTGGGCGGACGCCATCCGCCTCGTGCGCGTCGACACGCCGGACGAGCCTGTTACCCCCGGCGAAGTCTTTGTCGTGCGCCTGCACTTCTACAGCATCGCGCCCCTCGACCGCAACCTCAGCGTGCTTGTCCGCCTGGTCGACGCCGCCGGCAACGAAGTCGCCCGCAGCGAAGGCTGGCCCTACGGCATGCCGACCGCGGATTGGCAGCCCGGCTCGGTCTACGTCGACGGACATGAGTTCGTCCTACCCCCCAACAGCCGGAAGGCGCCTGGGCGCGGCTATGTGCGCGTCGAGGTCGCCTTCTACGACCCCGCCACGGGCCAGATCATCACGCCCACAGTCGCCGCCGGCGGAACGCCCTTGCCCGACCTGCTGCCTGTAGGCTACGCAGCGGTCGCGCCGCTGCCGGGCGGCCCAGACGCGCCCTTTGCACCGCCCGCGCTGCTCGGCGATCAGATCCTGCTGACCGGCGCCGCAGCGGACGGCCAATCCATACCCGAACCCGGCGCGCTCGCGCTAACCGCGACGCCGGGCGCTTCTGTACCGTTAACCCTCCACTGGCGGATGCGCCAGTACGTCGCCGCAGACTACACCGTTCTCCTCCACCTGATAGGCCCGGACGGCGCGCTCGCCGCCCAGTGGGACGGGCAGCCCGTGCATGGGCTGCTGCCCACTACGCTCTGGCGTACAGACGGCGCCATCGTCGACGAGCGCGTGCTCGACCTCCCCGCCGATCTCCCGCCCGGAGAGTACCGTCTGGTCACCGGCCTGTACAACCTAGCCGATCTCCAGCGTCTTCCTGTTTCGTTCGACGGCAAGGCAATGGGCGACACCGTCCACCTAGCAACGCTGAACATCGCGCCCGTTCCATAAGCTGGATTCACCACATGGGCAACATAGCGCGCAGATTGAATCGTGCGTTTGAACGCCCCGGCCTGTGGATACCGGCGCTGATCGTCGCGCCCATCCTCTGGGCGCTGCTGCCGGGCGGCCTGCCCAATACCGCCGACGGGCGCGTCCACTTCACGCGCGCCGCCGAGATGGTGCATGCCTGGCAGGACGGCGTGCTCATCCCCCGCTGGTCGGAAAACCTCGGTCTGGGCTATGGCCTGCCGCTCTTTGTCTACGCGCCGCCGCTGCCCTATCAGGTGAGCGCCCTTCTCCACACGGCGCCGGGCCTGCCGCTGGACGTCGCCGTCAAGGGCATGATGGCACTGGGCGTACTCAGCGCGGCCTACGGCGCCTACCGCCTGGGCGCGTCGCTGTTGGGCGCGTGGGCGGGCGCGGTCTGCGCCGCCGCCTTTCTCTACGCGCCGATCATGCTGCGCGA
This sequence comes from Chloroflexota bacterium, assembly GCA_030058085.1. Taxonomy (GTDB): domain Bacteria; phylum Chloroflexota; class Anaerolineae; order Caldilineales; family Caldilineaceae; genus JASGTU01. The sequence continues at coordinate 19,911 of JASGTU010000363.1, read as the reverse complement.
GTTGTTCATCCAGGGCAACATCGCCCAATACCTCGCCTGGACCTTCTCACCCTGGGCGGCCTGGTCGCTCATCCGCCTATTCACAGCGAACACAACTCGCCGGCGCATGGCCTATGCCGCCGCGCTGGCGTTCGCCCTGGCGGGGGCCCTCCTCAGCCACAATGCCGCCGCCCTGCTCCTGATGGGCATGATCGCGAGTTTGGCGCTCGTCCTCTACCTTGCCACGCGTGATCTGCGCGGCCTGATCTGCGCCGCGGCCGGCAGTCTGTTGGGCTTGGCGATCAGCGCATGGTTCTGGGCGCCGGCCTTGCTAGAGGGCAAGTACGTGTCGCTCCAGCGCATCGTCGCCAGCGACTTCCGCCCGCGCTTCATCCCGCTCGCCGAGTTGATCGCCTACTCCCCGCGGCTAGATGCCGGCGCCATCGATCCCTACTTCCCGCTCACGCTCGGCGCGGTGCAAGTGTGGCTGGGGATCGCGAGCGCACTGCTTTTTGTAATGACGGCGCTGACGGGCCGGCTCGCCGCGCTCCCCGCAGACGCGTCTTGCGCCGGCGCAAGGGCAAACGACGCTTTGCGCGGCGCAGGCGTCTTCTTCATCCTCTTCACCGCCTTCTGCGCCCTGATGGCGACGGCCTGGTCCGCGCCGCTCTGGAACGTCTTGCCCTACATGGACCTGTTTGAGTGGCCCTTCCGCTGGCACGGGTTTACCGCTGTAGGGCTGGCCTGGCTCGCCGCCTTCGCCGTCTATGGGACCGGGCGGCTTCGTCCCCGCGCCGGAACCGCGGTCGCGCTTATCGCCCTGAGCCTGCTTATGGGTTCGGCGCTGGTCAACCTCTATCCGCAAAAGTTGCCGCTCGGTCGGGATTCCTCTCCTGCCGCCGTCGTGCGCTTCGAGGTTAGAACGAACGCGATCGGCACTACCAGCCTGGGCGAGTTCAACCCCATCTGGGCGGAAGCCGCCTTCAACACGTCGCCGCTCGTCGAGGATTACCGGGCGGGCAACCCCATCGACCGCTTGCCCCGACCGTTGTCGCCAGGCGCAACCGGACGTCAAACACATTCCAGCGTACATCGCCAGGAGTTCCGGATTAACCTGCCGCAACCGGCTACGCTGACGCTCAACCTGTTCTACTTCCCCGGCTGGCGGGCTGCGGTCGACGACATGCCTGCAGCCATCCGCCCCCATGCGGGCAGCGGTCTGATGGACGTCGACCTGCCGGCGGGGGAGCATTCGCTCGTCCTCACCTTCGGCGGCACGCCCCTACGACGGGCTGCCGCGGCCGCGTCCACATTGGCGTGGCTTGGCCTGATGGCGACGACGACCATCGCTCTCTACACGGTCCGCCGCGCACAACCGGCCCCAGAGGAGAGACGCCGCGCAGGGAATGGCCGCGCTGTCCTGAATGTAGCCGTCATTGTCGCGGCCATCCTCCTTATCCGCGCAACCCAGGCCGGCAGGCTGCAGCTTCACTCGCCGCCCGACACAGCCCTGCCCGCTTCCCAACCGCTGCATGTCGACTTCGAAGACAAGCTGCGCCTGCTCGGCATCGACCCGCCGGTGCAGGTCGTCAAGCCGGGCGGCACGCTCACGGTCGTCGCCTATTGGCGGGCGCTGCGCTCTCTCGACGAGGACTATTCCGTCTTCCTCCACCTGGATGACCCGTTCACAGGCGAAACCGTCGCCACCGCCGACCCGATGCACCCGTCGGACATTCCCACGTCGAGTTGGGCGCCCGGCCTCTATGTGCGCAACCCGCTCAAGCTAACGATCCCAGAGCGCATCGACCCGATCCAGTATGCGCTGCGCCTAGGTGTGATCGACCGCAGCACAGGCCGCCGCCTCGATCAGGCCGGCGGATCCGACGAACTCCTCGAGGTCGGGCGCGTTTGGGTAAGCCAGGGCCGCGTCGCGCGCCCGTCCGAGAGGCTACAAGTTAGCTTCGGAGAGGACATTACGCTGCTCGGCGCGGAGTTCGACCGGCAGCAGGCGGAGTTGGCGCTCTATTGGCGCGCCAAACGCCCCGTCGCCGCCAACTACAGCGTCTTCGTCCACCTATTGGACAGCGCGGGCAACATGCTGGGACAAGCGGACGGGGCGCCCTACGCCAATCGCTACCCGACCGGCGCCTGGCGGCCCGGTGAGATCATCGTGGATCGGCGGGCGATCACCGCGGCTGTGCCGGACGTAACGCAGATCGACCGCATCGCCGTGGGCCTCTACGACCCGGCGACCGGCGTCCGCCTGCCCGCCTTCGCCGCGGACGGGGCCAGGCTAGCCGGCGATGCGCTGCTCCTCACGCCGGCGCGCTAGCGCTAGGCGGTCCCACCGGCAAGTATGCCGGGCGAGGATGTCGCCGTCTACTCCGCACCGATGCGAATGTCCGTCAGGTGTATGCGGTCGCCAACGATATTTCCGGCCTCGTCCAGCACATTCAACCGTTCGCCAGTCTCTTGAATGTAGAGGCCCGTGAAGAGCGGATACAGTCCCGGCGGCGCATCCGGATGCACTGTAATCTCGTGGATGTCCACGATCAGTTCGCCGGGGTCCCACAGCCAAGTGCCGCGCATACCGCAGACGGGGAAGCCGTCCTGCTGCGCCACCATCGTGCCCTCGCCGTAAAACGACTGGTTAAACACCTTGTACGAGGCGTCGATCGAGCGCTGCGCCCGCCAGTAGAGGGTAAGCGTGAAGGTTTCGCCCGGTTCCAGCGGTGAGGTGTAGGCCAGGTCGAAACCTTCCAGCCGGATGAGATCGCCCAAGTTCACGTCTAGCGGGTTGCCGATGGGCGGCTCCACCACCGGGTAGCCAAGGGGCAGGTCGGGCGACGCGGCCGCGTCGAAGGCGGCGGCATACTGCTCCAGCGCGAAGGTCTGCACGCTGAACGGCTCCTGGCTGCGCCGGTAGATCGCCATGCGCGGGTCGCCGGCGATGGTCACCGCGCCCCAATGCGCATAGTCCTTCGCCAGATACTCGTCAATCGCCCGCGCGTAGCCTTCGGGGTCCGGCTGCGGATTGGCAATGCGGAAGAACCACTCGGCGCGATCCTCGCAACGCCACGCCCCGCGCGTGTACCAATACGGAGCCCACAACTCCACCTCGTTGGTGGCGTACTTGTCCGCAATGGCGCCGTCGGCCATCAGCCGGCCCGCCGCCTTCCAGCCGTTTGCCAACGGAAAGCCGAAAAGGGCGCGATTGTCCGGCACATCGTATGTCGTCCAGTAGCCGGCGGGCCGGTTCTCCTGCCATGTGCGCAGAATTTCCACGTCCGTATACACGAAATACCAGAACGTGTACGCGCCGAAAATGCCGATCAACCCCGCGCTTGCAGCCACGCCTGCAACCTGGGCCACATACGGATTGGCGCGCTGCCGCAACGCGAGCCACGCCCGTTCAAGCGCCATACCCGCGATCAGCGCCCAGGGCGTGAAGAACACGTACACGTGCGTGCGTGGCTTTTCCAGCAGAAACAGCGTGATCAGGAAGGCGACGCCGAACCACAGCCACAATGTCCGCTCCTCGACGCTCTGACTTGGCAGCGCCCAGGCCAGCCCAATGGCGATCAGAAAAACGACGAACGTCAGGTCGATCCCCGCGACCGTCAGCCAGGCGGGCCGCCACACAGCCAGCGCCATGCCGACGATGAGCGCCGCAATTGCAACATTGCCCCAGCCGCGCCCCGCGCCGCGGCGGTACGCGGCAGCCAACGTCAACACGGCCAACCCGATCAAAAAGAGGACATAGTAGGTCGAGTTATAGAGCGTCGTACGGTCGAAGAAATCGGCCAAGTTGTTGTAGGGCAGGCCCTCGCCGCCCACGCGCCGCTGGACCAGATAGGTAAACGTGGCGCTGAACTGCGGATGCCGCACATAGGGCGCATAGAAAAGCGCCGTCAGCGCCGCGCCCAGCGCGCCCGCCGACAGGATTGCCCGCACCAGGTCGTCGCGCAGGGTCGCGTAGCGGCGCAGCAGCATCGCCAACAGGAACGCCCCCGGCACAAACACGTAGACAGCCTCATAGTGCGCCAGCAGCCCCGTCGCGGCCAGCGCCGCGGCCAAGCTCAGGTAGCCGCCCACGGCTTGCGGGCGCCGTAGCAGCCGGTACAGTATCAAGACGACCAGCGCCGTCGTGAGGATGACGACGCTCTGATACTGGACGATGCGTGCGAAGGCGACGGCGTAGCCGTCCACCGCCAGCAGCATGGCCGCGGCCCAGCCCGCTAGCGGCCCGAACATACGCCGCCCCAACAGGTAGACGGTGAGCAGCGCCATAATGCCCGCCAGTCCAAAGGGCAGCCGCGCCGTCGCCTCGGTCACGCGCCCTGCCAGGGCGAACTCCGCCGCGGGCGCCAGAATCTCGGCGGGCCCTTTCTTGTGAAGGAACAGCACATCTTCATAGCCCTGGATCGTCGCCGCGGCGCGCAATACGGCGCGGGCCTCGTCGCCGTGGAACTCGGCGTAGCCGGCATTGCCCAGGCGCAGCAGGCTGCCCAGCACGATGACCAGCGCCACCGCGGCGACTGTCCGCGTGCTCGCCGGCCGCGCCGGAAAATCCGCCTCGATGCCGTCGCCGATGACGCGGCCGGGCGGATAGTCTCGCACCCGGTCACGCCGCCAGATCAACGCCAGCAGCGCAGCCGCCAGCAGCCCATACCCGGTGTAGACCTGCCAGGTCTGCAGCGGTCCGGGCAGATAGCTCAACAGCAACATGCCAAGCACAAGTGCAGCGTAGCCCATGCCCACAGAAAGGACGATCCGCTCCGCGCGCGTCGGCGGCGCTGCGCTGCGCCCCACCGCCAGATCCACCAGCAGCGCGCCCGGCAGCAGTCCGCACAGGATGAGCGCGGCCAACGCCTGCACGCCATAAGCGACGTCCGCCAAGGTCACCGTATAGGCCGCCAGGCTGATCAGCAAGACTAGGATCAGGCGTGTGCGCATACTCATGCCGAAACTGCGCTCCTGTTCACCGGATTTTCACCGTGGCGATCTCGATGGCCGCATCGCCCAGCCGCGCGCCGGTCTCGCCGTCGTACATGCCTGCCAACAGCGCGTACTCGCCTGTGGGCGTATCCGCCGGCAACGTCAGCAGCACATGGTCCCGAAACGGTTCGCCCGCAGGCCATTGGCTGGTGCGCGCCGTATTCAGCCCCGGCAGCCCGTCCCATTGCGCCACAGGTCGCCCGTCCGGCCCTGCCACATGCACGAACACCTTGTAATCCTGGGACAGCGGCTGCAGCGGCTCCCACACGAGCAGCAGGTGCAGCGTATCGCCTGCGGCATAGCGCGTCTGTGGCAGATGCGCGGACCGCAGCCGCAGCGATTCGTCCAGCGTCGCGTCCTGCACGCGCGCCGGCGGATCGGGTTGGGGTTCGAGGCTTGCCACGTCCGCCCGAAACGGCGCGGCAAACTGCTCGGCGTCATAGCTGACATAGGCGGGCAGCGGCGTGCGCGCCCAGATCTCCAGGCGCGGTTCGCCGCGCACGCGCACCTCACCCGCCCTCGTATAGCTGTCCAGCAGATCGTCGTCGAACTCGGGATTCGCCTCTTGCACATGCGTAGCCACGAAGATAAAGTCCGGGTTGCGGTCAAAATCGCGCTTCGTGAATGCCGTCAGATACCAGCGGCGCAGCGACCAGGCCGAATCGTTGCTGCCGTAGGTCTCCTGCAAATAGCCCCATTCGCCCAGCACGCCCACCGTCTTCCACCCTTCCTGAATGGGGAAGCCGAAGCGCGGCTTTTCGGGGACGGGGAAAGGCGCCCAATAGAAGGGCACGCGCTCAGCGTCGTAATTCACCAGATACTCCGGGTCCTGGCGGAAGAATATCAGGTACAGATAGTGCGTCGAGACCGCCAGCCACAGGCCGATCAGCGCCGGGGCGACCCAACGCAGCGCCGGGCGAGCGGACGACGCCGTCACGGCGGCTAGCGGCAGAGCCGCCAGCAGGGACCAACTCTCCATCAGGAGATAAAAGTGCGTGCCCGGATAGCGAATGATGAAGATGTAGAGCACGAAGAAGGGCAGCCACCACAGCGTCAGCAGCGCGGTCTGCACGCGCTGCCGGCGCAGCCCCAGCGCCGTACCCGCCGCCGCCAGCAGCGCCAAGCCGGCGAAATAATACGTGGAATTATAGAACGTGCCCATCTCCACGAAAAAGGGCAAATTGAACGCGCCGACCTCGCCCAGGCGGTTGGTGAGATAGCCCTGCGTCGTCGAGAGATAGGGATGCCGCAACGCGGGCAGGTACGCAGCGCCGACGACCAGCGCGGCCAAGCTTGCCGCCGCGCCGGCGGTTACCGCCAGGCTGCGTTGCGCCCCATGCGAAGCGTCTCGGACGCGCGCCCAGCCGCGCCAGGCCAAATAGAGCAGCGCCGGAGCCAGCAGGCCGAACTCGTAGTGCATGATCAAGCCCACAGCGCTCCACGCCGCGGCGAGCGCCAGCCAACGCCCCTCGCCCCGCTGCGCGAACTCCCACATCGCCCACACGGCCAACGCCGAAAAAAGCAGCACCGCGGGCTGATACTGGGCAATGCGCGACAGACCCAGGGCAAAGCCGTTCGTCGCCAGCAGGACGCCTGCCCACAGCCCCGCCCGCGGCGAAAAGAGCCTGCGTCCCAGCCAAGCCGTCGCCAGCACGCTCCCCACGCTCATCAGCGCGAAGGGCAGCCGCGTGGTCGTCTCGTCGGCTGTGCCCAGCGCCCGGTAGACGGCCAGCGTCACCGCGATTTCGCCGGGGCCTTTGGTATGCTCGGCTAGCGCGTCGTCCTGCCCGCTCACCGCCCGGCCTGCCTGGCGCAACAACACCGCTTCGTCGGCGTGGAACTCATGGTAACCCAGACCCGGCAGGCGCAGCAGCGCCGTCAGCGCCAGCAAAATCAGCCCCCAGCGCCACATCTGCGCATCGCCCAGGGCAGGGAGACGTGGGGAACGGCGCGCCGCAATCGTCAGCAACACGACCGCACCGGCGCCGTAGACGGCGGGGTTGGCCCACCCCGCGATGGGGCCGGGGAAGTGATGGATCAGCAGCGCGCCGGCAATCAGCCAGCCCAGACCCAGACCGAACGCGACCAGCAAGAAGGCGGGCAGGTCAACCCCCGGCAGCTCCCACAGCCACGCCAGGAGCAAACCGGGCAGCCCCCATCCCAGCGCCAGGATCGCCATATAGGCGAGCCACAACGGCGCAGGTGTGAGCAATACCGCCGCAGCCAACGCGCCAGCCGCCCCTGCAACCCAAATCCAGGCGCGGAAGTCCCCCGGACGGTTGGCGGAGCGTTCAGACGGCGTCATGTGAAGTATGGGAGATGGAGCGCCGGAATCCGGCAGCAGAGGCGCGCTGCACCTGCGCCCTCAGCCGGGCCGTCGCTCAAGATTCCTGCGCGTCAGAGTTTGATATGACCTGGCGCACGACGTAAATGGGCTTGTCTTGGCTCTCGAAATAGGTGCGGGTCATCATCTCGCCCAACAGCCCCATCGTGATCAACTGCACGCCGATCACCACCAGCAACACAGCCAATTGCAACATCGGCCGCGTGCCGATGCTCTGCCCCAGGCCCAGTTTGAGAAAGGTGAGATAGAGGCCGATCACGAAGCCGCCCGCCGCCGAAATCAGGCCCAACGTGCCAAACACATGGATCGGCCGCGTCGAATAGCCGCCCAGAAACCAGACCGTAATCAGGTCCAGCGCCACGCGCACCGCCCGGCTGATGCCGTACTTGGAGCGACCGTACTGGCGGGCGCGATGATTGACCGGCACCTCGGTCACCGTTCCGCCGACCTGGCTTGCCAGCGCAGGGATGAAGCGGTGCAATTCCCCATAGAGGCGCACATGCTGCAACACATCGCGGCGGTATGCTTTGAGCGAACAGCCGTAATCGTGCAGGCGCACGTCCGTGACGTTGGAGATCAGACGGTTGGCGATCATCGACGGCAGGCGGCGGTCCAGGAAACGGTCCTGCCGGTCCTTGCGCCAGCCGCTGACAATGTCGTATCCCTCGTCGATCTTCTCCATCAGTAGCGGGATGTCGTCGGGGTCGTTCTGCAAGTCTGCGTCCATCGTAATCACGACATCGCCGCGCGCATTGTTAAACCCGGCGGCAAAGGCCGCGGTCTGCCCAAAGTTGCGGCGCAGTTGGATCACGATCAGATGCCGGTCGCGCTGCGTCTGTTCGGCCAGCAGCTCAAAGCTGCGGTCCTTCGAGCCGTCGTCGACGACGATGATCTCATACGGCTTGCCATAGCGCTGCAAGGCAGCCGTCAAAGCGCTGCACAGGTGCGGGATGCTCTCCTCCTCGTTGTAGAGGGGGATCACCACCGAGATGAGCGGGCGCTCCGAACGCGTCAGCACGTCGTCGCTTATTGCCACATTCGGTTCCTCAAGCGCAGTCGTCATGCGGTTACCCTATTCTTGTGGCGAGTGGAGACGCCCCGGCCTACTGCTCCACCGTCGCAGCGTCGCCGTCTACCGTGGTCTGCGCGCCTTCCACCAGGCCATAGTACGCCTCGCCCAGGCCGATTACTGTCGGACGGTGCCAAGCCCGAGCCGCGGCCACAAACGGATCTGCCGGCGTCCCGCCCGCGGCCACAAAACCTTTGGCCGCCGGCAGCGCCAGCGCCCAACCGCTATCCAGATACTCGACGCCCAAGATGGCGCCCTTACAGCCCTCGGTTCGTTGTTCGGGCAGGCGACGCAGCGGCCCGGTCGCCAAGCCGGATACGCCCGGCAGCCCCTCGCCTGTGAACCGCGCGGCACGGTCGCCGACGAGCACCGGCGGGGTGTGCAACTCTCGCCAGGCTTCGACCTGGCGTTTGCGTTCCGCCGCGGTGGCGTGGATGTCGCTCAGATCGCTGACATTCCACTCGCCCGTCATCATCTGCTTGATCTCCTCCAGTTGGAAGAAGAATACCTCGTCTTCCTCCTGCAGCCGGCCATCATGCGCCGCCTCGTGTGCCGCGGCCTTAGCCCATTCGCGCGTGCCCGCCCAGATGTATGCCAAGGCATGCAGGGCATGGCTTTGAAGGTGGTGGAGGCGGCGCAGTTGCTGTATGACGGCCTCGCTCCCCTTGACCTGCGCCGCATCAAGCGCATCCAGCAGCCGCTGCCTGCTCTGGCTCGACGGGGTTCTGATCGGGGGCTTGGCCTGGCGCAAGAGGCAGCCCAGCAGCCCGTGCATCACCGGCGTAGGGTCTTCGTACCAGCGCGGCCGGGCGATTTCGGCTTCTCCTACCACGCGATGCCCGTACGTGCCGATAAACTCGGTCAAACCTTCCGCCAAAGTCGAGTTGGGCGCGCGCGCGCGCCAGTTGTCGAAGGAATCCTGCTTGAGCCAGGCCGCCACGGCATCATCGGCAGACGAGCGCTCACACAAGCTCATCAGCGCCGCGGCTATTTCCGTTTCAACCAGATCGTCCAGGTCGCACAGCGCGCCGTTGATCAGCGGCAGCGCAGCCGGGTATCCGACCGTCTCCAGCGTAGCGCGGATCAGGCGGTTGTAAAGCAGTTCTAGGTTATGGCGTGCGGCGTAATAGGCCAACATGCTATCCACGCCTACCCGCTCAATCTCCTCCATCACCTGCAGCGTGTCCGCCTGGGTCCAGCGCATCTCCTGGGTCTTGACCATCCAGTAATACGCCTCGCGCGCCGTCTCGCCGATGCCCTGGTCGGTTGCATCCAGCAGGGCATCGATCTTCTTCTGATTGCGCCCATTTTTCAGACCGCCCAGCAAGCTCGGCTTTTCTAGCGTGGCGAGGGGGTGCAGTTCGCCGTTCAAACGCAAAGCCATCGGCGTCACGCCGGCGCAGCTCGCCTCCAGCCGGACGGCGGCTGAGAGGTTTACATAGGCTCGACCCTGCCATTGACGCACCGTACGTGTGCCCGGCGCCGATTTAAAGCCCAGGCGATCATAGTATTGATGCCAGGCCCGGTCCACAATTTCGCTTAGCACGCTATAACTGAACGGCGTAAGCACGCCCGGCGCAAGCGCCTGCAGCGGCAGTTTGCTCCACACCGTTACATCGTCTTCAGGCGGTCCGCCCTCAATCACAAAATCAAACAACGCTCGCCTCACCGCGCAACAACTAACCGAAAAGCAGCGCGCCCCAGACGCACCGACTCAATATTGTCTACTGAATCAGGAGAAGTGTCAATTTGCAGCCCGCGCAAAGGCTGCAGTCCGGAACGCCGGAGCGCCTAAGCGTACAGGGATGCATATCGTTTTTGGGGCGAACACGCTGTCATCCTGCACCCCAATTAAGGGCGGACCCAGCGTACGGGGCGAAATGTACAAGCGCGGCAAAACATGTATACTAGAAGGGAAGCCGCACCGAACGCCGGCCCGTCAGAGCCGTCTTGCGCCTGCCCGCAATGGGCGGCCGTTGGCGGCGCGTTCCATCTTCTTCATCAAAGCGTCGGATTTCTGTCCATGACGAGGAGTAAATCGAAATGAGATCGCCGAGAGTCGCCTTTTCCAGCCGTGCAGCGCTGGTCGCCTTGCTGGTGATCGCCGCGCTCGTCACCCTGCCGGTGCACACTGCCCTGGCCGCCTCCCCTGCACAGATTACGGCAGACGAAGCCACGCCCCTCCATTTGGGCGAGTTTGTCTTCCGCGAAATGGCGAACGGTGAATCCGCCGCCTATCAGATTTCCATCCCGGAAGCGGCAACCTACCGGATCACCGCTGTGGACGAGGAAAAGTCGGTCGCCTTTGACCTGATTGTTACAGATGCGGCCGGCAACGAGGTCTTCAACGATATCTTCGAGACCGTGGAGCTAGAGCTAGACAGCGGCGAAGCCACACTGCAATTCATCGCCGTAGACGCCGAAGCGCTGGAGTTCGCCGTCTTTGCCTACTTCGGCACGATGTCGGCGGACTTCGATCAGCCCGGTACGCTCCTACCCGGCAGCATCTACTACGAAGACCGCGTCAACGAAGAGCGCTACGCCCTCCTCTCCGTACCCGAAACGCCCTACCCGCAGCAAGTCTTCCTCTATATTGAACCCGGCGAGGAAGATGTCTTCGACCTGTCTGCCGAGGGCGACGACATCGGCGCCTTCTACCTGACCGCAGAGCAAGGCGACCTGCTCCACTTCTGGAGCCAGGGCGGAGAATACCTGATTACGGCAACACCCGCCGAACGACGTTCCGAGTTCTCGCTCATCCCCTACCTGGGCGGAGCGCCGGCAGCCATGACCATCGACGAACCATTCGATGCAACCATCGCCGCCGAACAGGCCGAAGTCATTCTTGAACTGTCCCTGGACGTCCCCTACGAGAACCTCACCATCGAGGCCGGCGCCGAGGTCGAAGAGGTCAACATCACCTTGATCGACCGCCTCTACGACGGCGTCTATTATGAAAGCAGCTTCTGGGAGCCCAGCCTCGCCGTCGAGAACATCCAGGCGGGCGTGTACTACGTCATCGTCGAAGTCGAGCCTGCTGATGAAGATATCCCCATCACGCTGGTGGCTTCCGGGGCAGCCGGCGAACCGCCAACCGGCCTAACCAGCGGCGAAACCGTCACCGGCAACTTCGAAGAAGGCGACACGCTCGCGGCCTACGAATTCAACGTAACGCAGGCCGGCGCGTTGGTCACCGTAGCGCTCTCCTCCGACGCCGAAGATACAGACTTCGACCTGGAGGCGGGCATGGCGCCTGACCAAGCGCTGTGGTACACCTTCTTCGTGGGCTCGCGCGAGGCGATCACCTTCATCGCCCCGGCTGCCGGACGCTACTACATCGGCGTTCTCAGCAATGACTACACCGGCGAATACGCCCTCACCGTGACCGAAACCGGCCCGGCCCCCGCTGTCGCCGTCGACGGCCTCACCTGGGGCAGCGTTGTCGCCGGCGAACGCAGCGTCTACCAGCTAGAGGTGACCGAACCGGGCGACTTCCTGACCGTCGCGCTCGTGGGCCAGGAAGGGCTGGACCTCGACCTGTACATTTCCGGCTATACGGCAGAAGGCTATGGCCTGCCCTCCGCCAGCAGTAGCGCCTCCGGCGCATCCGAAATTGCCAGCATTCTGCTCACCGAAGCGGGGCTGTACGAAATCGCCGTCAGCGCCGAATACTCGGACGAGGACGGCAACTTCGTTCTGCTGACCCGCCTCGAAAATCCCAACTTGATCGCCAGCCAATGGGCGGTAGACGCCACCGCCACGTCCCAGTACGAAGATGACGCCTACTCGGCGCTGCAGGCGACCGGCGCGCCCGACACGCCGGCGGCGGGCGACTTCGACACCGCATGGGCGCCCGAAGGCACAGAGGTTGGCGAACAGACGCTCGAACTGACCTACGAGTATGCGGTTATGCCTACCGCTGTTCGCATCTACGAGAACTACAACCCCGGCGCCGTCATCCGCATCGAAGCCTACGATGCCGCCGGCGACGCCTGGGTAACGCTGTGGGAAGGCGAAGCCGAAGCCCCTGAAGAAGATTTCCGGGTCTTCAGCCCGGAACTGGCCGAGGTTGACTTCGCCGCCAACGTCATTCGCATCGTCTTGGATACCGATGCGATTGAAAACTGGAATGAGATCGACGCAGTCGAGTTGGCGGGTCGCCCGTAACACTCTCCGCCTGCTCATTGCCTCGCAGTGAGATCGAGGCGGCCGGCTGCGCCGGTCGCCTCGTCATTTTCGACGCTAATACGCAAAAAGGCGGCGGGCGCGGTCTATCTCATCAAGCTCTTGAACGCAGTGACGCCAGTTGCACAGTTGGGGCGGAAGTCGGTACAATGAAGCCAATCCCCCCTAATCCGCCCAGGAAGGACAATTCGATGGCCTCAGCCACAGATCGCGCATCCGGCGCGCCAAATAATACGAGTCGCCAGCCTATACTTGCCTTCATCGACTGCGATATCGTCTGCGGCAAGGACGAAATCGCGCGCGAAGGCTTGCTGCGCAACGTGGGCCAGTATCGCTCAGCCGGCGTCGCGCCGCTCTTCGTCAACTGGCTCCGCCAGCGGGCCGACCTGCGCTTCGCCTGCCTCGTGCGCGACCTGGCGGAGTTCAACAACTTCATGCTCGACGTGGTGCGCAGCGTCGAAGGCGTGCGCGAAACCCGCACCACCCTCAGCTTCGGCGGCCGCGCCGACATCGATACGCTGCTCGAACTGGAGATGGAAGTCAGCCCCAGCAGCCACACCGTCGCCGCCAGCGTCTGGATCGACGTCGAACCGGGCATGGACCGCATCTGCTTCCAAAATCTGCTCGACCTGCCGCCCCATCCGGAGGTCCGCCAGGTGTGGCTGCTCAACTGCTACCACAGCGCCGACGCCGACCTGCTGCTTCTGCTGCTCGGCAAGAACGTGGCCGCGCTCACCGGCTACGTGATGAGTTGGGTGCGCACCGTGCCCGGCGTAGCCGACACCGAAATGAGCAGCGTGCTCGACTGGCGCTGGCTAGCCAGCCCCGAGGATACCGTCGAGCTGTGCGAGTTGTTCTTCACCCACAACAGCGCCGCACGCCATCCGTCCGCGCGCGCGGCGAGATCGCAGAACGCCCAACAAGCCGCGACTCAGCCCGCCAACATGGGGCCGGATGTCGAATCCGGCGAGCGCGGCTAGCGCCTTCACATCAGCCCAGCGCCCGGGCTACGAAGCGGTGGCTCAACGCCCGCCACCGCCCCCAGTCCGCCCAGTACGGCGCATTCTTCCCCGTAGCCTCCAGCGTATCCGCTACACGGCCTAGCTCGACCGGTGTGCGCCACTGCCATCCTGCGATGCGCTCTTCCGGGTCCTGGGGATTCAGTACTGCGCCGGCCGGAAACTCGACCAGGAAATGATAGGTGGCAAAAGCGTAACTGACGCCCAACCCGCGATGCGCCAACTCATACGACAGCACGCCCAACAAGCGGCGCACGTGCGTTTCCTGCGCGCCTTCTCCCACCCGCAAGCCCGTCTCCTCGGCGATCTCGCGCGCCAGCGTTTCCAGCACGGCTTCGCCCTGGCGCACTCCGCCCGTCGGCAGCCGGTAAGCCCCGTCCGGATAGATGCTCTTGATATGCAGCAATAGGCCTGTGTCCGGTCGCCCGATATAGCCGATGTAGCAGATCTCGGCTCTGCGTCCGTCGCTCACCACCCGCTGATGTTCGCCGGTCAGAAACGGGGAGTCGACGACCAAGTGCACGTGCTCGCGCTTGGCCCGCGGCCAGGCTGCGGTTAGCGCTGACCATTCGTCCTCGTCGATGGCGTCAAGCAGTTTCGGTTTGCGCTCTGGCATAGGTTCCGGCATAGATTGATCGCCTCGCACTTTTCCGGTTCGTTCGGGCGGATACGACAAGAGAGACGCCGCCTAGCGCTAGTGCTCTGGCAACGATTTTCTGTCATTCTGACGACCAGAGGGAGGAAGAATCTGTTCGTCCGCCACACAGGGATTCTTCGCCTTCGGCTCAGAATGACAACCGCACACATTATGTTGACACACCGCTAGTCGGCAAGCCGCCATGCATGCACGTCACCGTTCAGGCCCCAGGGGCCGGGCGCGATGCCCGTCCAACGCGTAGAATGCGCCCATGCCGGCAATTCGCCGCTCAGGAAGGCGTAGGGCAGTTCCGCGGCGACGCGACGCTGTACCTGCCGGTAAAGCTCGCCGCGCGCCGCCAAGTCACAGCCGGGCAGCGTTCGCGCCTCTTCCAGCCAGGCGTCGACCGCGGCATCCTGGAAGCTTGTGAAGTTGGCCCCGCTGCCGGGCGCATCGTCGCCGCTCGACCAAAACGCGCTCAGCCCCGGGTCGGCGGGCAGATTGTCCCAGCCCAAGAGCGCCAGATCGGTGCGTTGCCCGATCAACTCCGCCGCGGCCGCTTCAAACGTCGCCGGCGACAACTCTACGGCAACGCCCACCGCCGCCAAGTCCGCCGCAATTAGCTCCGCAGCACGCATCCGCATAGGGTTATCGGCGTTGACCGTAAGCCGCAGCGCCAGCCGTTCACCGTCCCGCTCGCGCACGCCATCGCCGTCGCTATCGCGCCAGCCCGTACTCTCCAGCAAGTTGCGCGCCTGATCCGGGTCGTAGGGTGACAGCGCCAGGTCCGCGGCGTGCGCCCAGGGGATAGCCGGCAGCACATCGCCGGTGAGCGCATAGCCCCGGCCCGCCATCCCCTGCTCGATCACACGCGCCCGGTCGATACCCAGTGCAATCGCCTGGCGGACCGTGCGCTCGCCGAGCAGCGGATGGGGTTCCTGCACCAGCAGAGCGCCGTTGCCGTCGCGCCCCGGCTGCGGATTGCCGGGATCAGCCAGGTTCAACGCCAAGAAATGGAAGGCGGGCGCGGCGACGTTCTGCCACGTCAAGCCGCCGTCGCTCGGAGCCGGGTCCATGCTCGCCATCTCCTCGGCGGAGAAATGGGCCAGATCCGCCAAGCCCTCAGCCATCTGCCGGTGTCGCTCCGTCGCGTCGGGGACGGTGCGCAGCACCCAGCGCTGCATGGGCGGCGCGCCGCGCCAATAGGCGGGGTTAGCCGTCAAGACGATCTGCTCGCCCGGCTCGTGACCGGCAAAGAGAAACGGCCCCGCGCTCACCTCCGGCGCGGCGTTGAGCGGATTCGATGCCAGATCGCTGAAGTCGGGCGCATAGCGGTGGCTGGGCAGCAGCGGGCGGCGCAAACTCTGCAACACGGCGCAGTCGGGCTGCACGAGCGTAACCACGACCGTGTAGGGGTCCGGCGTCTCGATCTGGGCGATGGCTTGAGTCCGGTCCCGATAGGGGCTTTGCACTGCTGGATCGGCCAGGGCCGCGTAGGTGAAGCGGAAATCCGCCGCGGTCACAGGCTGCCCGTCGCTCCAATAAAGCGTATCGCGCAGGAAGAACGTATAGACGCGCCCGTCCTCCGCAAGCTCCCAGCGCTCGGCCAATTCCGTGGGGACGATCTCGCCGGTCTGCACATCTTGGCCGAGCAGCCGCGGGTAGAGCTTATCCAGCACGGCCGCGCCTGTGTCCGATGTGGTGAGCACGGGGTTGAACAGGTCTTCGCCGGCGGCGACCAACTGCACGAAATCACGACTGGGTTCGGCTACGCTCGCGGGGGCCGGCGTCGTCGCGGGCGTGAACGTCGGCTGCAAAGTGGGCTGCGCAGTCGCCCTGAGTTCATCCGCGTCCGGCGCCGATTGGTTCCGGTAGATCCCCGCTGCGCCGGCGATCACCACCACCACAGCCGCCAGGCCCGTCCACAGCCATCGCCTGCGCACCGCGTATCTTGCCCGCCCCGCTATTGTCGGATCCACGGGTCGAGCGCATCGCGCAGACCGTCCCCGATCAGGTAGATCGCCAACGTCGTCATAAAGATGAAGAGGCCGGGCGTGATCACCAGCCACGGCGCGTTCTGGAAGTTGCCCAGCGAGCCTTGCATCATATTGCCCCAACTTGGCAGCGGCGGGCCGATGCCCACGCCCAGATAACTCAGGCCGGCCTCGGCTATGATAGCCCCGGCTACGCCGAAAATGGCCGAGACGATGATGATCGACGACACGTTTGGCAGCACATGCCGCGCGAGGATGCGCAGCGGCGGCGCGCCGATGGCTTGGCTGGCGATGATGTACTCGCGTTCGCGGATGGAGAAGATCTGGCCGCGCACCAGCCGCGACAGCCCCATCCAGCCGAAGATGCCGATCAGCAAAGCCAGCCCTTCCGGCCCCGGCTGGAAGATGCGCGAGAGGATGATGAGCAAGAAGAGCAGAGGAATGCTGCCCAGCGTCATGATAATGGCGTTAATGATGTCGTCGATCCACGTCGTGGCGTAGTAGCCGCTGACCAGCCCCATGGCGACGCCCAACGTCATCGAGATCGTCGCCACCCACAGCCCGATGCGCAGCGAGATGCGCCCGCCATAGACGGCCCGTGTCAGCACGTCGCGGCCGGCGTCGTCAGTCCCCATCCAGTGACAATCGCCCAGCCCCGAACCGAAGCAGCCCCGCAGCCCTGTCCGCGAGGCGCTGAAAATCGCGCCCCATTTTGACCAGTCGCAGCCGGCGTCGCTGTTACACGTCCGCGTGAATTCCTGGAAGATCGGCCAAGCCTCGTTGGCCCAGGTGGGCGGCTTGCTGCGCATGCGCAGGTTGGTCTTGGTCGGGCTAAAGCCGAGTACGTTGTCGCCGATCCACGGCGCCCCCACCGAAATGCCGATCACAAACGCCAGAAGCAGCAGGGCGAACACCGTGATCTTGTCGCGGTAGATCTTGGTGAACACGGCGCCGGCATAGGTCTGCTGCTTCGTCTGCAGATCGCCGGCATCGGCGCGTGAGGACATACTTAGCGAACTCGCCGACATGCTAGGCCACCGTCCTGTCGTAACGGACCCGCGGGTCCACCACGCTGTACAGGATGTCTACCATCAGCACGCCCAGGATGCCCAGGAAAGAACTGATGACAAACAGCGCCATCATCACCGGATAGTCCCGTGCGTTGATGGCGTTGATGGCGAGCCGCCCCATTCCAGGCCATGAGAAGACCATCTCGAACAGGACCGATCCGGACAGGATCATCAGGAAGATGCCGCTCAGCCCGGTCACAAAGGGCATCATGGCGTTGCGCAACACATGCCGCCACAGGACCGTTCGCTGCGAGAGGCCCTTAGCCCGCGCCGTGCGCACGTAGTCCATGTTGAGCACTTCCAGCATTTCAAAGCGCAAGATGCGCGAGAAGCCGATCCAGCCGCCGATGGCGCTGACCGTAGCCGGCAGCAGCAGGTGGTGCATCCGGCTCTGCCACGTGCAGTCACCGATTGTGCACATGCCGCCCAGTGGCACCAGCCCTAGATATCCGCCCAGGATGATCAGCAGCAACAGGCCGATCCACCACTCCGGCACGGTGTTGAGCAAGACCGTGCTGACGCGGATCACATTGTCGGGCCAGCGCCCGCGGTTGAGCGCGGCGATGATGCCCAGCGGAAACCCGATGCCCACGCTGATCAAGAGGCTGGTGAAGGCTAGTGTAAAGGTTGCGGGGATGCGCTCGGCAATCAGTTTGATGACCGGCGTGCCCTTGAAGGAGAAGGAGCGCCCGAAGTCCAGGCGGACAACGCCTTTTGCGCAGGAGCCGGCATCGTTGAGACAACGCCCGCTGCGCCAGAAATCGGTTTGCGGCAGCCAGTCCTCGCCAAACGCCCAGGCGACATATTGCACCGCCACCGTGCGGTCAATGCCATAAACTCGTTCCAGGCGCTCCACATCGGCTTGAGTGCGGCGCGGGTCATCGTCCAGGAACTGCAACGGACCGCCCGGCGCCATCTGGTAGATCGAAAAGCCGATCAAGGTGGAAATCCAAACCAACACCAACGACTGCAAACTGCGGCGGATGATATACCGAGTCATGCTAGGCTCCCTGCCGCGTCCGCCGGCCCACATGCGGCGCGAGACGACCTTCCAGGAAGCTCACCGCGCGCTTCCTGGAAGGTTTACACACGCGTACTATTCGGCCTGAATATACCAGTCTTCCATGTTCCAGCCGATGCCGAGCGGAGTCGGCTCGATGCCTTGGATGCGGTTGTTCTGCCCGCTCCACGCCTTTTGGTAGAACAGGAAGACATAGGGCGCTTCCTCGGCGATGATACGCTGCACCTCGCCGTACTTCTCCTTGCGAACCTCTGTGTCATACGTCGCGCCGCCCTCCGCGAAGAGCTGCTCGACGTCCTTGTTCACGTAGGCGACGGAGTTGAGCTGCGGGATGTTCTCCTCGGCCCAGATGGTGTACATGATGTGCGGCTCGATGGTGGCCCGCCAGCCGCCGATGAACATGTCCCAGTCCGGCTCCTCGGCCTGGGTGGCCTCGAGGAAACTGGCCCACTCCAGCGCCTGGATATCCACCACGACGCCGATTTCGCTCAGATAGTCCTGCACCACCACGGCGATCAGCTCGCGCACCTTGCTCGTATTCGGCCCGAAGAGCAGATTGAGCGTCAACTGCTGGCCATCGGCGTCGACCATCCGCTCACCATCGTACGTGTAGCCCGCGGCCTCAAACGCAGCGATGGCCTTTTCCGTGTCATACTCGTAGCAGGGAACATCCGGGGTGTAGACCCAAGACGTTTCCGGGAAGACCGAGCACAGCCGCTTGGCCTGGCCCAACATCACCTCGTCAGTCAGCAGTTCCTTGTCGATGGCGTAGTTGATGCCGTGGCGCACGTTGATGTCACTGGTGGGGGAGCCCTCGCGCATGTTCAGGCCGATGTAGCTCCAACTCGCCGCGGCCGGCCACCACTCATATACCGTGATGTTGTCCAGCGCGCGCGCCTCTTCCAGGTTCTCCGGCGTAATCACGCCCGTGTCGGATTCGCCGCTCTTGAGCTTCTGATAGGCCACATCCTGGTCGGGCACGATCTCGATCACGTAGCGGTCAAAGTTCGGGCGTCCGTGATACCAATAGTTCTCGTTCGCCTCGAAGATGGCGTATTGGTCGCGCCGCCATTCGGCCAGCTTGAAGGGGCCGGACACCACGCTGGGGTTGTTGATCTCCGGGTTCGACTCCGGATCGCTCCAGTCCAGGTCTACCCAAATATGCTTGGGCAGCGGCGTAATCAGCCCGGACATCTGCCCCAGGGCGGGCGCATAGATCTCGTCGATCTTGATCTCGAGCGTGTAGTCGTCCAGCGCCTCATAGGACGTGATGAAGTCGAGTTGCGACAGATAGGGGAACTCGTTGACCGGGTCCTTCATCATGTCGTACGTCCACTTAAAGTCATGCGCGGTGATCGGCTCGCCGTCGCTCCACTTCATCGTCTCGCGCAGTTTGAAGGTGAATGTCAGCCCGTCCTCGGCAATTGTATAGCTCTCCGCCATGTTGGGGATGTATTCCAACGTATTCTCGTCCAAGCGCAGGAGCGCACCCGAATAGACCATCGCCTGATAGGCGCTGGAAGCCGTATCGGTAGTCAGCGCCGGGTGAAAATTCACCGCGTCGGACGTGGCCACGTCGTGGTATTCGCCGCCCA
>JASGTU010000362.1 GCA_030058085.1 Chloroflexota bacterium | reverse complement strand
CCCCGCAGAAGCCTCTCTACCTGCCGATGATGACCGCCGACTGATTGCACGCGGACTGATTGCGCCTGGACGCCTCGCCGCAGCGCCAGAATCGAGTCATCTCCAAAAGAACCGCCGGCTTCGGCCGGCGGTTCTTGTCTGCGCCCGGCAGGGCGGGGCTTGTCTAGAATCGGGCAAAGGGGCGAGTCGTCGCCGGCGCGCGTTGTTGATGGGCGGCGCGCCCGCATTTTGTGACCCCTTTTCCGACAGGGTGCATTTCATCTTTGGGGCGCGCATGCTGTCACCCTGAGCGCAGAGGGTTCCCGAGCGAAGGGTCTAGCCGACCAACAGATGCTTGTATGTTAAGAGTGGCGCGTGCAGACGAGATGAGAGACAATCTCGTGTGTATAGCCAGGAGAGGTGAAGCCGAACAAATGCTTGGGCGAAGACCCTGTGGTGAAGATAGCGCTCCCTCTCCGGAGGCATGGGCTTGCGAGAGATTGAACAGTATGATGAGCCTCGCCGGCAGCGAGCAGCTCGAATTAACAAGATCAACCCCGCGCCGGGGCAGTTCGACTGGTCGTGGATGGACGAGGCGCTCGATCACCTGATGAACAAGGTCGGCTGCATCCCCATCATCGACCTGATGCACTACGGCACGCCGCTGTGGATGGAGAACGCCTTCATCAACCACGCATACGTCGAGCGCAACGGCGAGTACGCCTATGCCTTTGCCGAACGCTACCGCGACCTGGTGCGCTATTACACGCCGCTCAACGAGCCGATGGTCAATGCGCTCTTCTGCGGGCGGCTGGGGCAATGGCCGCCGCACCTGGAAGGCGACGACGGCTACGTCAAGGTGATGATGCCGGTCTGTCGCGGCGTGGCGCTGACGGAACAGGCGCTGCGCGCGGCCAACCCCGACGCCGTCATCGTGCAGGTGGAGGCGGTCGAGTATCATCACAGCCCGGCGCCCGACCTAGCCGAGCATGTGGAGATGGAGCAGGCGCCTTATCACTGTGCAGGGCGCACTCGATAGCCTCTCGTTTGAACGCTGCACTGTACTGCCGTCGATTCTCTTGCATGTCGCTTATCCCCCCTTATCAGTGTACTAGGTTTTATCTACCTGTCCACCAATTCGGGGGAACAACACTCAGCGCCAGTTTCTCCTGCACATGCTAGCGCAGCGCGGCGGTGAGCGAGGCCGGACTATCGCGCCGAAGGCGGGCGCTGCCGAACGTTTTGTAACGTTTTTGTCACGCCATTCACTCACACTGGGATCACTTTCCGAAACAGACGTCACCACGAGGCGACGATTGCCAATCGTCGCTATATCGCCCGTTTCCGGATTCGCACCCGCAACGACAATGGGTGAGCGGTGCGCCTCAGCGGCGCTGAAAAAGGGGGAAAGATGAACCGTCCGCCGGCGCTGTCTCTCGTTCTCGTTCTCGTTCTCTTGTTGGCCGCCTGCCAAGCCGTGCAGCCGCCGGCTGCGGCCCCCGCCCAAGCGCAGCAGGGGGGCGCTGCTTCTGCGGCTGCAACGTCCCAGGCCCCGGATCAGGAGTTGGCGCAGAAGCTTCAGGCGGCGCTTGAGGCGGCGGTTGCCGGCCCGGATACGAACTGGCCCGGCGCAGTGCTGACCGTACATGCGCCCGCTCTCGGCGTGTGGAGCGGCGCCGCCGGGCTAGGCGAAGTGGCGACGAATACCGCCATGCGGCCCCACGACCGTTTCCGCGCCGGCAGCTTGACCAAGCCCTTCATCGCCACGGTAACGCTGCAGTTGGTCGAGGAGGGACGCTTTGCGCTGGATGACCCCATCGCCGGGCTGCTGCCCGAACGGGTCGCCGCCAAGTTCCCCGCCGGCGACCAGATCACGGTGCGCATGCTGCTCAACCACACCAGCGGGCTGCCCGACTTCATGGACCTGGCGGGGCCGGAGGTGTTGGCCAATCCCGCCAGGGTATGGGAAGAAGAAGAGTTGCTCGATTTTGCTTCGGCGCAAGAGCCGTGGTTTGCGCCGGGCGAAGCCCAATACTACTCGAACACGGGGTACGCCCTGCTAGGCTTGGTCATCCAGGAGGCCACGGGCCGGCCCTGGCGCGAGGAGATGCGCCGCCGCATCTTGGCGCCCCTGGGCTTGGAGAACACGCTCCTGCCCGCGCCCGAGGATAGCGCCGTTCCAGGCGACCATGCACACGGCTACGGCGACTTTGGCGCCGGGCTGGCGGACGCCACGGAGGCGGCTACGGCGTCAATCGTGGGCGCGGCGGGCGGACAATCGCTCGTCACCAATGCGCCGGACCTGGCGACGTTTCTGGAAGCGCTGCTGGCCGGGCGGCTCTTCCAGAAGAGCGAGACGCTGGACGAGATGCTGACCTTCGTGTCGTTCGCGCCGGACCACCCGTTGAGCGTGATCCTGACAGGGTATGGGCTGGGGCTGGAGCAGGCAGACTATGGCGAAGGCCTCAGCGCCATCGGCCACAGCGGCGACACGGTGGGCGGCTATTCCAGCTTCGTCTTCCGCTTTCCGGAGCAGGCGATCACGATTGCAGGGGCCGTCAACACGCTCGATCCGGCAGCCGGCTATGCCGTGCTGATGCCGCGCGTGCTGGAGCTGCTGGCGCCCGGCTACACCATGCCCGAGGCGACCGCAGCCGAGCCGCCCGACGTGGCGACCATGCTGCAGGGGTTCTTGGATGACCAGGTGCGCGAACAGGACATCCTGGGCATGGCTATGGCGGTGCGTCTGGCTGACGGCACGGTCATCATCAAGACGTCCGGCTACATCGATCCGGCGGGAGAACGCCCCTGGAGCGAGGACACGGTGTCGCCGCTGGGCAGCGTGACCAAGACCTACACGGCTGTGGTCATCATGCAACTGGTGGAGGAAGGCCGCCTTTCGCTGGACGAGACGATCGACGCGTGGTTCCCGGACCAGCCCAACGGCGAGCGGATCACGGTGCGCATGCTGCTTACGCACACCAGCGGGCTGTCCAACTTCATCCCGCCGGAAAACGAGCGGGACCCAACGTGGGCGCAGGAGTGGACGCCGCTGGAGCTGGTGGACAAGGCCAACCGGCGGGGTCCTGTGGCGGAGCCGGGCGGCGACATCGCCCACTACACCAACACGAGTTACTTTCTGTTGGGGCTGATCGTCGAGGCGATCACCGGCAACTCCTGGGAAGAAGAAGTGCGCTCGCGCATCTTCGAGCCGCTCGGCCTGCACAGCGCAGCGTTCGCCGGCGACGACGGCGTCTGGGACGAGGTGGTGATGCCGGGCTACTTCAAGCTGCCGGACGGCTATCTGAGCAGCGTGGATGTGCCGGACTACCCGCATCCGTCGACGGCGTGGGCGGCGGGCGGCGTGGTGAGCGACTTGCCCGACCTGATGGCCTTTGCCGCCGCGCTGTTCGACGGCGCGTTGGTTTCGCCGGAGACGCTGGCGCAGATGGCGACGCCCGTGGCGAAGGATGCCGAGAGCGGGCTGCTCTGGGGCTTTGGCGGGGCGACGATGGAGATGCTGCCGCCCGGCTCGTTCGGCATGGGAGGGGACGTGCCGGGCTATCATGCCTTCTTCTCCGGGCTGCAGGGGACGAAGCTGGTGGTGGCGGCGCTGGTTAACACCGAACAGGGCGACGTGATCGGCCCCAGCCTGGCGGTGTTCCAGTATCTGTACTCGCTGCTGCCGGCGAAGGAGTAGGCGGCTTGCCGCGAACGTGAAATGCAACTGAACCAATTTCGCGGCTTTCGCCCTATCGCCCGGCGTCATCGGCCATGCGTGATCCGCAAGACCTGCTGCGTCAGGCGGCGGAGAAAGGAGCCGTTACGACCGGAGGAAGCTCGCCTGGACGGCGGGCTTCTTCTTTTTGGACGGGCGGTCCGGCCCGGTTCCGGCTGGCGCGGGGGTTGCCAGCCGGCAGCCAGGGCGAGGCGATAGATGGTG
>JASGTU010000361.1 GCA_030058085.1 Chloroflexota bacterium | reverse complement strand
ATCAGCGAACGCCAGACGAAAACAGCGGCGGGCGGCGTTTCGCTCGCGATGCTGCAAAAGAGCGGCACTGACGTTTCCCGAGTACTGAAAGAGGCCGCTGTGCTGTCTGCTGAACAAGGCATTTCTCCCGAGAAGGGCTTCGAGTTCTTCGAGCAGGGACAGGCGATCTATGGGACGTTTGAAAAGGGCGCGGAGGCCGCTGTCGAGGCGTTGAAACTGTCGCGCGTGACGGGCGAGCCCGAGACGGCTGTCGGAACAATTAAAATTGCTGAACAACTCAAAATGACGCAGGAGGCGTTTAACTCATTGCTGGTGGGCGCTGCTGTGCCCAGCGGCGCGAATGAGCGCGTATTCGCCGAAGTCGCGCCGTTCTGGCCGTTGTTTACTGGCAAGACGGGCGAGCCTGAGCCGTTTTTCGGCGCGGCAGTCACGACGGCGCTGAGTCAGCGAATCCCCAATGAGATGCTGGCAACGTACGTGCAGGCCGTCAACCGGACACTTACCGACGTCGGCGTCGAGACGATCAAGGAGCTCAAGAAGAAAGGCGGTGCGCTGACCGTCCAAGAGCAGATCACAAAGGAGCTGCTCGGCAGCACCGGCAAGACGTTCCGCGATCTGAGCCAGGTTGAACGTCTGGAGGCGATTGGCGACATCACCAAGCGGCGATACGGCGGCGTGAATGCTGAGACGCTTCGCCTCATGGGCATCGAGGAACAGCGCGAGCGTACGGCGCTGGCGACAATCCTCACACCGGAGAACATGGCGCTGCTGAAACAGGTTCTAGCAGAGGCTCCCACGTATGCGCAGAAATACGATCTCGGAGAGCGCCTGCGAACGCTCCAGCAAGATCCGACGCTGCGCAAGAAGTTTCTCGAAGATCAGGCCGTTGCCACGGCCGAGGCATACGCGTACATGGGTCCGGAATCCGACATCGCGCGCGCCAAGGAAGCGCAGAAGCTCGCCGCGGCCGCTGAGGTTGGCTACGGTACGGGCGTGGATCTGGAGACTGGCGAGGCAGGGTTCTGGAGGCGTGTCCAGACGGGTACCACGGGTACCATTGGCACAGGTGGCACAGAGCGCATGTGGGCATTCGGCCCGTATTACGATGCGCGCCCGCCGAGCGGGATGGAGCAACAGGATCGCCTTGAGAGCGCATTGCAGGAGAGCATCCAAGTGTTGCGCGAGATCGCGTCGAACACGACGCCTGCGAAGCGCGAGCAGGTAAGTCTTCGCACTGAGGGGGGCTTCTAAATGGCTGAGCCCTACATCGGAACCAAGACCTTCCTCGCAATGCGCGGGCGCATTCCGTATGCAGGCGAGATCCCGAAAGAAATCACGCGGCCCAACACGCCGGGTGTCGCGTGGAACATTGTGGGGCTCAAGGCTGAGCCCACGACAGTGCAGACGCGAACGCTCTGCTACTCCGATGCGGCCGTCGACAACGCCGAATACGCGTACTCGCTCATGCAGGGCTACATCTACGCCGTGGGCGATGAGTTTGGCAACACGCGCCCGCGCGTGCTCGTGGTTAGTGTCCGGCCGGTCCGGGCGGTAATGGTGCGTCCAACGTCTAGCCAGCCGTCGGGCGTGTACGCCGTGCTCGACATGGAGTGGGTACTACAGGACATCGACTGGTAATGGCCGTCACGAATCTGACAGCGAAGCAAATCAGCGATACGCGCTGGCGAGTCACGTGGGACAGCACGCTCGCCAGTCCGACGTATTACGTCTACCGGGACGGGCTGCTCATGATGCAGACCCGCCAGGAGTCGTACGAGTTCGACGTGGCGCGGCGCGAGCAGGTGCAGATTGACGTCCTCGACGCTATGGACGACGCGCCAGCGGAAGTCTACCCCGACAAGATGATCCTCTCGTGGGAGCCAGTGGACGGCGCCAACCACTACCGGATAGACGAGAAGGTTGGCGGGACTTGGACGGAACGCGCACGGATTCAGGAGACGGGCCTGCCATTCTATTGGTACCAGACGCGCTGGTTGCAGGACATGACGGCCTATGAATGGCGGGTAGTGGCAGTCACTGAGGGCGGCGTTGACGGGCTGGAACGGCCCCTGACTGCCGTCATGGTCCGCCGGCCGGACGTGCCGGAACTGGGTTGGACATGGGTGTCGTTTGACGACGGGATCATTCTGAGCACAACGACATGAGTGCAGTGCAGACAGGAGCGGACGCAGTTCGCGCATATCTCACGGGCGCGGCCTCCGATGGGGGCGTGCAGCGCGATCCCGCCCTGTCCCTGGGTGGCTACCGCTCGCGCGAGCGCGTGTATTCCTGCACGTATCGGCGCGTGAACCCTATCCGTAATCTCGTTGTCGAGTTTGTGTCCGGCGGTAATCCGATGGGTCTCGGGTTTCTCCAGGCGTACCGTTCTGGCGGCGTGGATTACCTGCGCTGGGCGCCGGCGGGCGTGTCGCTGGAGAATCCGGCGATCCAGTCCGTGGCGATCGCCGCGGGCGAGACACAGCTCGTCAAGGCCGGCCTGCCTGGTCACTACCTGATTGTGCGGCGCCCGACATCTGACGCGATCCCGTCCGGCATTGAGACGATCCAGATCATGCCCACGCTGAACAACGTGATTGGCATGGATAACATAATCTATCCGACGCCGTGGCAGTACCGGGCGATCATGCTGCGCAACGAGGGCAGCCAGACGCTGAACAATGTGGGCGTGTCGAATCCCGACTACGTCGGCGGATCGCCCGTCCGATACGACAATCACATTGAGATTCGCTGGGCTGCCCCGGACGAGAACGGCGCCATCCCGGCACTCACGGACGCGTGGACAGATCCCGGGC
>JASGTU010000360.1 GCA_030058085.1 Chloroflexota bacterium | reverse complement strand
CCGGAAGACGCAGAACAGGCTGAGCCGGATGCTAGGCCGCAGGCTGTGGCAATGATTGTGCAGGCTGTGCGCGAGTTGCGCGCGGCGATTTTGCATTTGCAAGAGGCGGGCAATGTTTAGTGCGCTCCTTCCCGCGCTGGATAGATTCCTCGAAGCGGCAAACGCAGCGCGCCGCCGGCGTGCGTTGCAGCCGATAGAGCGGCAATTGCGCCGTGACATGACGCGTGCATTCCAGAGACAAGGCGCTGTGTTCCTGGACGGCTTCGCCCGGCTGCGTGGGCAGTTTGCCGAGTCAATCATGGAGCGTGACTGGCTGACGGTGTTCGACATTGCCGAACAGCAGACGCTCAGTTTGTTCTTCGATCCGATTCGCAACGCTGCGGAGTTGGCGTTAACGGCGGGAGCGGAATCTCTGATACGCGAACTGGCGGTAGACGTATCGTTTCGCCTGTCGCACCCGCGCGCTGTGGCCTACATCCAGGAACATGGCGCGGAGTTGGTGCGCGGCATCAACAGCACGACACGCGACCAAATGCGCACGCTGATTCGCCAGGCGACGGATGAGGGCTGGAGCTACACGCGCACGGCGGACGCCATCAAAGCGCAATTCGACGGATTCGCCGGCCTGAAGCCGCAGGCGCATATTGCAGACCGGGCTACACTTGTCGCCGTGACTGAGACCGGCATGGCCTACGAGGAGGGCAACGCTATCGTCGCGCGTGACCTGCGCGATGCCGGGCTGCGTATGGAAAAGCGTTGGCTGACCGTTGGTGATGACCGCGTGTCGGACGGATGCCGGGGCAATGAGGCTGAGGGGTGGATTCCGTTGGAGCAACCCTTTTCGAGCGGGCACATGCAGCCGTTAAGGTTCCCATCTTGTAGATGCACTGTGCTCTATCGCCGGGCGCGGGGTGACAATGACGGATAGGTTGCGGTCTGACATCACGCCGACCGAACGCGCGGTCAAGGTGACGCTGGCGTTGGCGTCGGGCGAGACGTTGACGCAACACGACGTTGCGCGCCTGACAGACTGCCAGCCGGACAGCGGGTATCGCATTCTTCGCCGCCTATCGCGCATCATCCCGATCTACGAGGATGATGACGGGTGGCGCTGGTTGGCGTTTGAGGATTAGGCGCGGATGTACGTTACGACAAGCTGCGGCTTTGGCTTCCAGAACAGCGCGCCGAGACCGCCAGTCAAGATGATGCGCATACAGCCGGAGCGCGGCTGTTCGCTGGTCACGCTCTGCACGGTATAGCCCTGGTCGCGCATTTTCTGCGCATCGCGCTGGTAGACGGAGTCGGATTTGTACCGCTTCACGATGATGTTTGTCGCCATTGTTCGCCCTTTCGTTTGGAGTTTACGTGTTCATTATAGCACAGACGGACGAATTTTACGTCACGCGGATGGGGCGTCCGCGCCGGCGTGCTATAGTCGAGTAGAGGAGGCGCTATGCCCGGACGAATTCTGAGCAAAGAAAATGAAAGCAAGCTGCGCAGCGCATTGGACGCGTTGCGCGCCGTGTTGGGACTGCTGGAAGATGATCCGGAGCCTGAGCCGGAATCTAGCCCGGAGCCTGAGCCGGTGGCCGAGGCCGCACTAGAGGCGGAGTTCGTGCCGCTGGTCGAACGGGCCACGCGGCGCGACGGCACGATCCCAGTGAAAATTATCGAGCCGGGCTGGGGGAGCAGCGGCTATTATCCCGCTGATGTGCTAGAGCGCGATGGGCCGGCAGTGTTCCGGCGCGGCGTGCAGATGTTTTGGGATCATCCGACGCCGACCGAGGAGGCCGAACGACCTGAGGGCAGTCTCGACAAACTGGCGGCGGAACTGGTGAGCGACGCGCGTTACGATCCAGACGGCATTGCCGGGCCTGGCCTCTATGCTGACGCGCGGGTTTTCGGGCCGTACCGCGAGGCAGTTGACGAATTGGCGCCGCACATCGGCGTCAGCATTCGCGCGTTGGGCCGGGCCATGCCCGGTGAGGCAGAGGGGCGCAAGGGGCAGATCGTCCAGCAAATCACGGCGGCAAAGACGGTGGATTTCGTGACACAGGCCGGGGCCGGCGGCAAGATCGTCGAAATGTTCGAGGCGGCGCGCCGGCCTGCGCCGGATGAATCGCAGACGGAGGTAGTTAAGGAGGTGATCGAGGTGGACAGCGAAATGCAGGAAACTGTTCAGCGGTTAGAACAGGAAAATGCACGGCTGCGCGAAACGTTGCTGTTACATGAAGCGCGCGCGTTCGTGCAGGTCGAGGTAGCCGGCGCTAATGTGCCGGACGTGACGAAGGCGCGCCTGGTCGAACAGTTAGCCGTCAATCCGCCGATTGCGGAGGATGGGCAACTGGACGGCGAGGCATACAGGGCGCGCATTGTTGAGGCGGTAGAGGCGGAGCAGGCGTATTTGGCATCGGCGCTCCCGACGGGGCGCGTCGAGGGGATGGGCGCTGCGCAACAGAGTGAGCCAACCGGCGAGACTGCGGCAAAGCGCATGGCTGAGGCATTCAGCCGGTTGGGTTTGAGCGAGTCTAGCGTCGAACATGCCGTCAACGGACGGCGATTCTAGGGGGGGGATATGGCAACTAACATTATCCAGGAGCCGGGCTGGAGCATCTCTGTGGCTTGCTCCCATCCGGCTGCACCGGACAGCGGCGATCCTGTGCGCTATGGCGTACTCACAGGCGTTGCGCTGACTGACGAGGGCGATGGCGGTAATGCGGCGACCGATACGACTGTCTATTTCGGCCCGTGCGTCGTCGAAATGAGCGTCAAGGCGATCAACGATTCTGGCAACAGCGCCGTTGCGGTAGGCGACACGATCTACTACGACGATGATGACACGCCGCCGTTGAGCAAGAAGGCCACGAACAACGCGTTCTTCGGCTTCGCGATGGAAGCAATCGGAAGTGGAGATACGGACACAATCAAGATTCTCAAGCCGGCGAGTCCTGCCCTTGATGTGACCGTATCCGACCAGCAAATCAAGAGCGTGGCGGTTTCGGTCCCGGCAGTAGCTAGTGCGGCCACTGCATCGGGGTTGGTTTCGCCGTTGTTTGTCAGCACGGAAGACGTCACCGTTTCGGCCATCTATTTTATTCCGACAACGGTGCAGGCCGGCGCGGACACGAATTCGGCTACGCTGGACGTGCGCAACATCGGAGATGATGCATCGGGGACGGACGTGCTGACGGCATTTGCGCAGACCGCGGGCAATGATTTTGCCGCGGGCGTTCCCGCCGATTTCGGCACTACGCTGGACAATGAGGCCGTGACTGCGGGCGATGTGTTGGCCTGGTATCGTACTAAGGTTGGGGATGGCCTAGCCTCTCCTGCCGGTGTTGTCGTAATTGAATACACAGTTGACGTGAGTGTATAGGGGGGGATATGGCTAACGAGAATTTCACCCCGTTGGGTGAAAATGAACTGAACGGCTTCGAGCGCCATCAAAAGGCGCGCGAGGCGCAGGTGGCCAGCGCCGCGTCGCTGTGGGCTGACCTACTGGGCGGGCGCGTGCCTAGCTACTACCTGCAAGAGGCGCTCATGCCGCGCACGCCGGCGCTGATGCACGCAATCGAGGCCAATTATCCTGGCATCCTGCGCGTGTCTGAGGCCATGACGACCAGTGATTTCCCGTATTTGACGGGGGACGTGCTGGATCGCATGATGCTGGCCCGGTATCGCGAATTCCCGTCTCCGTGGCGACAGTTCGTCAAGGTCGCCACGTTGCGCGACTTCCGCACGGTGAGCCGGTTTGCAGCGGATGGGCTTGAGGGGCAGTGGGACGCGGTAGCGGAGCAGGCCGAAATCACGTATGGCGATTTGTCCGAGACGCGCTACCAGTACGCGCCGCAGAAATACGCGAAGGGCGCGAAGATCAGCTTCGAGGCGCTGATGAATGACGACCTCGGCGCGTTCGAGGACATTCCCGACCGCCTCGGTCGCGGCGGTGCGCGCACGGTCGCCAAGTTCGTGACGGGCCTCTATGTGGACAGCACGGGGCCGCACGCCAGCCTATACGATGCTGACAACACCGTGAGTGGCAATCCTGCACTCACCGCCTCGTCTCTGGCGACGGCGCTGGGCATGTTGCGCGGCATGGTCGACTCCGAAGGCGAGCCGATTGCAGTTGAGGCTGCGTACCTGGTTGTGCCGCCGGCGCTTGAAATCACGGCGCGCAACATCCTGAATGCGGCGACGTTGAATCTTACGTCGCTCATGGGCGGCACGAGCGGAGCCGAACTGCTGGTCAACAACTGGATTGGGTCTGCACTGTCTCTCGTGGTTGACCCGTACATTCCGATTGTTGCATCGTCCAGTAACGGCGATACGTCCTGGTTCCTGTTCGCGTCTCCGAGCGTCGGACGGCCTGCGCTGGAGGTTGGCTTCATCCGCGGCTTTGCCGAGCCGCAGCTATACCAGAAGCTCGCCAACACCGCACGTGTGGGCGGGGCCGTTGACCAGATGGCCGGCGACTTCCAAACCATGAGTCAGGAATACAAGGGCGTGATCGCATTCGGCGGCACGCGCCTAGACCCTAAGGCCACGGTTGCGTCTGAAGGCGACGGCAGCTAATGGCTGG
>JASGTU010000359.1 GCA_030058085.1 Chloroflexota bacterium | reverse complement strand
ATGTGCGGCGGATAGTAGTATCGACGGTACAGGCGGCAAAAACAGCAGGGGGATGCATGAATATCAGAATGCACGATATGCCGTGGTCGGCGGAGGCGGATACGAGTAATGGCAGTCGCCCTCAGAGCGGCGACCGCTTTGTCTCTGAAGCTCTGACATTTGACGATGTGTTGCTCGTGCCTGGCTACGCCGATGTTCTGCCGTCGGACGTGGACATCAGCGCACATCTACACGAGCGATTACACTTGAACATTCCCGTCCTCAGCGCTGCCATGGACACGGTCACAGAGAGCGAGCTAGCTGTGGCATTGGCGCGGCAAGGCGGCCTCGGCGTCATCCATCGCAACCTGACGCCGCAGCAACAGGCCGGCGAAGTGGACAAGGTGAAGCGCAGTGAGAGCGGCATGATCGTCGATCCTATCACATTGCCGCCCGATGCGACGCTAGCCGACGCCGAGTCGGTGATGAGCCGCTATCGGATTAGCGGCGTGCCCATCACCGACGAAAACGGCCGGTTGGTCGGCATCCTTACCAATCGCGACGTACGCTTTGCTCAGGACGATAGGCGACCTATCTCCGACTTCATGACCAGCGAGGGCCTCATCACCGCACGGCTTGGTACGACCCTGGCAGAGGCGCAAGACATTTTGCACCGCTATCGGATCGAAAAGCTGCCACTGGTCGATGATAAAGGCTTCCTGAAGGGGCTTATCACCTATAAGGACATCCTCAAACGGCAGGACTTCCCTAGCGCCGCCAAGGATGAGCGCGGCAGGCTGTTGGTTGCCGCTGCGGTGGGCGTCGGAGAGGCTGGCCTAGAACGGGCTGGGCTTCTCGTCGAAGCGGGCGTGGACGCTCTGGCGATCGACACGGCGCATGGCCATAGCCGCGGCGTGCTGCAAACTATACGTGACCTGCGCGCTCGCTATGCGGATATGCCGATATTGGCCGGCAATGTGGTGACACCCCGCGGTGTGAAGGACCTGGTTGAGGCCGGGGCAAGCGTCGTGAAAGTAGGCGTCGGCGCCGGTTCGATCTGCACAACGCGCATCGTCAGCGGCGCCGGCATGCCGCAACTCACGGCTATCGCCGAATGCGCCGAAGCCGGTCGCAGACTGGGGGTTGTAGTCATCGCAGACGGCGGCATTCGCTTTAGCGGCGACATCACCAAGGCGCTGGCTGCAGGCGCGTCAGCGGTTATGCTGGGTAGCTTGCTCGC
This sequence comes from Chloroflexota bacterium, assembly GCA_030058085.1. Lineage (GTDB taxonomy): Bacteria > Chloroflexota > Anaerolineae > Caldilineales > Caldilineaceae > JASGTU01. The sequence continues at coordinate 8,024 of JASGTU010000359.1, read as the reverse complement.
CGGCCTGCATGAATCGCCGGGCGACATCGTCATCCGCGAAGGACGCTCGTTTAAGGAATACCGGGGCATGGGCAGTTTGGGAGCCATGAAGGGGCGTGCGAGCGACCGCTATCAGACCGCCCAGTCGAGCAATGGCGACTCTGCCAGCCCGGACATCAGCGGCAAGACTGTGCCCGAGGGCATTGAAGGCCAGGTGCCGTATAAAGGCCATCTGCGCGATTTCGTCTTCCAGTTGATGGGCGGCTTACGCAGCGGAATGGGCTATGTAGGGGCAGCGTCAATCCCTGAAATGTGGGAGAAGGCGGAGTTCGTGCGCATCAGCGGCGCCAGCTACCAGGAAAGCCACCCGCACAGCGTGATCATCACCAAAGAGGCGCCAAACTACCAGATTCAACCGAGCCGTTGATGCTGGCTCCGCTACCTAACTTCGCTGCCGAATCGAGAGAGCATGAAGTCTCTAGCGGAAATGAATAGCCGGCGATTTTCCGGCAAGGTTGCCTTGGTGACAGGCAGCGCGGCCGGCATTGGCGCCGCCATCGGCGAACGGCTTGCCTATGAAGGCGCGTCGGTCGTTCTGACCGGGCGGCGCGCCGAGTTGTTGGAGTCAAGGGCCGCGGCCTTGCGTGACGAAGGTCTGGACGCACTCGCTCTGGCGGGAGACATAACGACCGACGCTGAGGCAATCGTCGACCGCACAGCCGATCATTACGGTCGTCTGGACGTGCTGGTAGCGAATGCCGGCGCTTCTGCGGGCAGGACGATCGAAGAGATGACGCCAGCGCTATGGCGTCAGGTGATGGCGGTCAATCTGGATGCTGTGTTTGAGATGGTGAGGCACGCGTTGCCGCTTCTGGCGGCTGTGCGCGGCAATGTCCTTCACATCAGCAGTATCAGCACCGTGTCAGGCGAATTTGACGATGCAGCCTATGCCTCCAGCAAAGCGGGCGTCGAGGCCTTTAGCCGCAAGTTGGCGCTAGAATGGGCCGCCACGGGCATACGTTCTAACGCCATTCGCCCTGGCCTGATTCTAACCGAAGCGTTCTCGTCTATGCCGCCAGACTTCTTCGAGTCTCAGATTCCGTTGATCCCGTTGCGGCGGATCGGCAGACCGGAAGAAATCGCCGCGGCGGCGGCATTTCTCTGCTCCGACGAAGCAGCGTTTATTACGGGAACGGTATTGACGATCGACGGCGGCGAGTCGGCAAAATAGCCAGACGCCGAAGGCCTAGCCGGCAGTTATCGGCGGGCCGCTCTTCCATTGATTCTGTTTCGTAGCCGGTGTCCAGGAGGTGGCAGTCATGTCCGTAACCGCAGTTGTGGGCGCCCAGTGGGGTGACGAGGGCAAGGGCCGCATAATCGATTATCTGGCCCAACAGGCCGATGTTGTAATCCGCTTTCAGGGCGGAGACAATGCAGGCCACACAGTGGTCAACGAATATGGCAAGCATGCATTGCATCTCGTTCCGAGCGGCATCTTTAACCCCAACACGAAGAACATCATCGGGTCCGGCTGCGTGGTAAACCCGCAAGCGTTGCTCGAAGAAATGAATGGCCTGGAAGCGGCGGGTGTTAGTCTCGAAAACTTATGGATCAGCACGCGTGCACAGATGCTGATGCCGTATCACCGTGAGTTGGATGTGCTGGAGGAAGCCGCCCGCGGCAAGGATACCATCGGTACGACTAAGCGCGGGATCGGCCCGGCCTATGCAGACAAGGCGGCTCGATGTGGGCTGCGCATGGGCGATCTGCTGCAAGCGGATTGGCTGGAGACGCGGCTGGACAACGCCCTACGTACGGTAAATCGCAAGCTGGAGATATTGGGCGGGAAGCCCGTCGACGGCGATCAACTCTATGCGACGTGCATGGATTATCGCCAACGGCTTGGCGCGCGCATTGTTGACACGCTGCCGATCGTGCGGCAGGCAATTTACGCCGGCGAAGAGGTGATGCTCGAAGGGCAGCTAGGCGTCATGCGCGACCTTGACTGGGGCATCTATCCCTATGTGACGAGCAGCAACCCGACGGCGTCCTATGCCAGTTCAGGAGCAGGTCTGCCGGCGCGCGCCATTAACCGCGTGATCGGCGTGGTCAAGGCGTACAGCACAGCCGTGGGGGATGGCCCGTTTCCCGCCGAGTTGCACGACGAGGATGGCGAACGACTGCGCAGCGAAGGCGGCGAGTTTGGCGCAACGACGGGGCGACCGAGACGGTGCGGCTGGTTCGACGGTGTAGCTATCCGTTATGCCGCTTGGCTGAACGGCATGACCGGTCTAGCCGTTACGAAGCTCGACGTGTTGGACACCTTCGACGTTATCCGCATCTGCACCGGCTATGAATTGCCGGATGGAAGCGTGATCACCGACAGCATGCCGGATACGCCTGTCCTCTTCCAGGTGAAGCCCGTCTATGAGGAATGGCCGGGATGGCGCCGCCGCACGTCGGACTGTCGCAGTTGGGCGGATCTGCCGGAGAATGCCAAGGCGTATGTGGCGCGGATCAGCGAATTGGCGGGCGTGAAGGTCGACTATGTTTCGGTCGGCCCAGAACGGGGCCAGATGTTCGAGGCGTGATCTCTTCAAGCTCGACGTTCAGAGCGCGAAAAATGGGCGTGTCAGCCGGTTTCGCCCGCGTCCGCTAAAACGATGAAGTCGAGGAGGCGCTCCGCGAAGGTGAGGGGCGCCTCTATCATTGGGCAGTGCCCCACCCCGCGCAGCACCTCTAGGTTGTTGGCGCCAGGGATAGCCAGCAGTGTGCCGGTGACGTCGTCGCGATCGACGAGGATATCCAACTCCCCCCAGATCAGCAACGTGGGCAGCGTGAGGCGTCCGGCGTCCGGCAGGCGATTCCACTCGCTTACGCTGCGCGCGATCTCTGTGAACGCAGCCGGGGCCATCTGCGCGGCATCCTCCACTAGCAACCCGAAGAACGCCGGCTCGCCGTCTTCATCTTGTATACCCGATACTAGCGAGGGCATGAGCAGGGCAAGCGCACGGCGAAGCAGAGCGCGGTCATGTCGCATCTCCGCCAAGAGACGCAGGGTTTCTGGCGGCGAATAGCTTCCCTGGATGGGAACGCTATCCGCTAAGGTCAGCGTGTGGAGGAGATCGGGACGGCGCAGCGCGAATTCGATTGCCACAGCGCCGCCCGTGGAGTGACCAACAAGGTCGATGTCGTGCCATCCCAGCGCCTCGACAAGCAGCTCAATATCGGCGGCTTGGTCTGCCACGGCATAGCCAGTCTCTGGTTTGCCGGAAAGCCCGCAGCCGCGCAGATCGGGCGCGGCTACATTGAGCGAATCGGGCAGCACCTCCAGGAGCGGTTCCCACCATCGACCCGTAGCGGAGCTTCCGTGTAGCAACAACATGGGCGGCCCATTGGGGTCGCCCTGTAGGCGGCAATGGAATGTCAGTCGATCGGTCTCTATAGTTTCGGTACCCCAGTTGCTCATGCGTCCTGCATCTTGTCCTGTCTATGGTGTCGGCTCTAGCCTAGAATCACCGGCTCCTCCGGGAAACGCACCAGCGTGGGCTGTAGCCGCTGCGCCAATGCCACGACGATGGTTAGCGGGCCCAGGCGGCCCCAAAACATTGTGAATATCACAATATAGCGCGCGAACGCGTCCAGTTCGGTCGTGGCGCCTATCGAATAGCCGGCGTTGGCGAATGCGCTGACGACCTCGAAGGCGGACGCGAAGATCGGCCCATTGCCGCGAAGTGCAAGCGTGAGCGTCATCGCCACGACGAGCAGCGTGCTGACCGTCATAATGGCGACCGCTTTGGAAATCGTCTCATCAGGAAGGGTGCGGCCAAAAGCAACGGCTGCAGCATGGCCGCGCGCCGTCGCCAACACGGCCAGGATGAGCACGCCGACCGTACTCGACGAAACGCCACCCGCCATGCTAGCCGGAGAGCCGCCGATGAACATCCACAGCATGAGGACCAGTTGGGACGCTTCCGTCAGCTGTTCAATCGGCAGAATGGTCAATCCTGCCGTGCGCGCCGATACCACGGAAAAAAGTCCCGTAGCCGCGCGCTCGTGCCATGGCACGCCTGCCATGCCATTGCGGAAGAATGGATCGAGCATCAAGAGGGCGAAACCGAGCACGGTCAGCACGGCTGTCAGCGTCAACGTCATGCGCGTATGAAGGCTAAGCGAGTGATCCCATAAGTAACTCCAAAGGTCGTAGATGATGGTGATGCCGAACCCGCCCAAAAGGATCAGCGCGCCCATTACCGTTAACGTGTACAAGTCGGCGCCATACCCAAACAGCACGCCTAGCTCTGTCCCGGAAAAGAGATCGAAGCCGGCGTTGCAGTAACTGCTGATGGCATGAAAGACGGCATACCACAACGCTTGACCGTCAGGCATCGTGTGCTGCCAGCGCAGCCACAGCAAGAACGCACCCACAGCCTCCAACGAGAGCGTGATGCCGAGTACATAGAGCGCCAGATTGAGCGCGCCGCTCAGTTCGCCGGCCCCGACGCTCTGTTGAACGATAAACCGCGTCTGTAGCGTCACCCGGCGACCGATCAAGCGGAAGAGCAGCACGCTAAACGAGATGAAGCCCACTCCGCCTATTTGCAGCAGAAGGAGAATGACAACCTGCCCGAAGAGCGAAAAGTCCTGCGCCGTGTTGAGGACGACGAGCCCGGTCACCGTGGTGGCGCTAGTCGCCGTAAAGACCGCTTCGTCCCAAGTGATCGACTGACCGGACGGCGATGCCCAGGGCAGTTTTAGCAGCAGCGTGCCGATCAGGATAATACTGGCAAAGCCGACGATCAGCACCCACGAGCCCGAAAGCGCAGTACGGCGCTGCTTCTGCGTTTGCCGCCAGAGCGTCGTCGCATCCGGCTCGCGCGGGTCGGGGGCCTCATCGTTGATGGGTATTTTATCCAGATAGTATTGCGCGGCTTTGCGCTTCTGGAGGTCATCACCGCTATGGGGCGTTCGCTCCGATGGCATACGTATTATGCTGTCAATAAGGGCCTGAGACAGGCTGAACTCACACGGACGAATTCACCGCTACGTAGGATTATCCTACGTAGAAAACCTCAGGTCAAACCTGCCGGATCAGGATGCGGGCGGGGTACTGTCTCCTGTTGTGATCTCCCCGAATTTGACCAGACCCACAGGGCGGGATAGAGTGCAAGGAATGGCGCGAAGTTGGCGCTGTCTTCATTGTCCCATCAAATTCCACGGAAAGATCGCAGCGCATGATCGTTCTGCACAAGATGCTGACACGGCTGCTGTTGCTGGACAAGCCGGTTCCCGAACGCAGCGATGAAGAGGCGTTGGCCGAGGCGCAACGCAACTATAACTGGAACTTCGCCATGAATCTGCTGGACGGAGGAACCTTCTGGTTTGGCATCGCCTTTGCGTCGTCGGCCACGATCGTCCCGCTGTTTGTCAGCAAGATCACGCTCAACCCGATGGTGATTGGGCTGGTTGCCATGATCGCCCAGTCCAGTTGGTTCCTTCCCCAGTTGTTCGCTGCCGGATTGACTGAACGCGTCGATCGCAAGAAGCCGATCGTGGTTAACGCCGGCTTTTTCTTGGAGAGGGTCCCGGTTTGGTTATGGCCGGTCGCAGCGCTGATGGCTGTCCGTTGGCCCTATACCTCGCTTATCCTGTTCCTATTCACGTATGCGTGGCATGGCTTCGGCGCGGGCATTCTAGGGCCGGCTTGGCAGGACCTGATCGCTCGCTGTTTTCCGGTTAATCGGCGCGGCACCGTTTTCGGCTTGACCAGTTTCATCGGTACAGGCGTGGGCGCGTTGGGCGCGTTAGTCAGCAGCCGCTTGCTTGCGTACTATGATTTTCCGTGGAACTTCTTCCTTGTCTTTCTGACGGCAGCCATCGCCATCAATGTGAGTTGGATTTTCATAGCGCTGATCCGCGAGCCCGAGCAACGCAGTGTCGACCACGAGGACAGCCAAAGCGGCTCATGGGCTAGGATGGGGCGCGTCGTCAAGCGTGACTCGATATTCCGGAGCTTCTTGGCCTACCGCGTGGTGATGGTGTCCGGCGCGATGGGGACCGGGTTTTTGACTGTGACAGCCATACAACGCTGGGCCGTCGAAGACAGTATTGTGGGATATTTCACGGCGGTGCTGTTGCTTGGGCAAACAGTCGGCAGTCTGCTTGCCGGCATGCTGGCTGACCGCTATGGACACAAGGCGCCGCTTGTCCTCGGCGGAATGGCGCAGGTGAGCGGATTCGTTTTGGCGCTGACGAGCCCGGCGCCCGAAGGCTTTTTCGTCGTATTTGCTTTGGTTGGTTTCGCCATGGGCGTGCATATGGTATCAGGCACGCTCGTAGCGCTTGAGTTCTCCGAGCCCTCGCGCCGGCCGACGTATGTCGGCATTGCCAACACAACCGCTGGCGTAGCCGGCAGCATAGCGCCTTTGATCGGCGGGTGGTTGGCAAGCGTCGGCTATCAAACGCTCTTCTCTATATGTATCGTTCTAGGGGCGATGGCGCTGGTCTGGCTGCTGGTTGGCGTGCGCGATCCGCGCAGTCGCAAACCTCCCGTCCCGGCGATGACATAGTGGATGCGAGCCAATTGCCGGAAGCCGTGAAGAAACTCGGCCGCGCCAATTTCGCTATCTCTGGTATAATGGGGCTGGCGCGGCTAAGGTTGTTGTTCGCGCACAGCGTAGGCGGGGCTGATATGTTCAACTTCATCCTGGGCATCTTCGCCGGTCTGGCGGTCGGGCTCGCGCTCGAGTGGATGATCGACTGGCCTGCTTTGAGGCGAAAGCAAGAAAAGCGCGGCGTTTCAACGCTACGCTCCGAAGACCCGAAGAACGGCGCGGCGCCCGAAAGCGGCGACGAATCGCCGGCAGCGGAAGGGTAACTCCTTCGCATTCACCGCCACCTTAGCAGCGCTAGTTTTATAGCAAAACGCCCACCAAGGAAACATTGCTATGTCGCGCATGCGGACTCCTCGGTCTATCTGGCGTTATGACATCATAAAGTACGGCATTCTGCTCGTCCTTCTTATTGCATTTCTTATTCTATTTGTCATCTACGGCCTTCGCGTGCGACCGGTCAATGAAACCGCTATGGCTACCCTGGTGCCGACGCTGGAAGCGCAAGCTCGATTGCCCCAGCCGGGAACCGAGCAGCCCGCCCCGGCAACACCTGCACAGGTCGAGACAGAAAGCGTACCGAGCGAGCCGCCGGCTGCGACCACGGCCTTGATGCCGACGATCACGCCCAGTCGCCTGGAAGCGGTCGCTACCGCCGCTACTGAGAGAGTCGAACCCACGGCGCCGGTTGAGCCAGCGACCGGCGACGCGGAGGAAACCGAACCGGCGGCAGCGGATACGGGAACTCCTTCACCCGATGTGAGCGCCATGCAACCGCCCGTGCCAACTGCGACGGATACGCCGGAGCCCGCTCCAACCGCGACAGACACAGAGACGCCCCTGCCGACGGCGACAGAAGCAGAAACGCCCGAACCAACATCGACAACCACCGAAGCACCACTTCCGACGGCGACCGACACCGAGACGCCTGAACCTACATTGACAGCCACTGAAACGCCCCTTCCGACGACGACCGATACCGAGACTCCTGCTCCAACGCCAACGGACACGCAAACGCCGTTGGTTATTGAGAGCGAGCAGATCATCGGGGAAGAGGACGAGCTTGTTACGCTCATGCTCAGCGGGGCTGCTGAACCCTTTGCCCTTGTTCGCATCCTAATGGATGAACTAGGCGCCGTGACGACAACTGTTTCCGCCGATGGGCAGTGGTCAATCTCTGCGCCGATCACGCGTGCGGGTGAATCGGCGCTCACGGTGGAAATGGTCGATAGGCAGGATGTCGTCATTGCCTCGCAGGCTATAACGGTGACTGCCCCGACGGCCACGTCGTCAGAGACAGCGACCGTTACGAACACGCCGACCGAAACCCCGACGGCGACTGCTACGGATACGTCTACGCCAACCGCGACATATACTGCTACTGCAACAGCCACGGCGACGGAAACGCCTACGCCAACTCAGACGCCCACAGCC
>JASGTU010000358.1 GCA_030058085.1 Chloroflexota bacterium | reverse complement strand
CTGCGCGGCCGTCTTGGAGGGCGTTGACCTCTTCGAGTTCCTCCGCTGTAAACTGCCTGCCGGCGCTCTTGGCTTTGGCAACCCCCGGCGCGCCGCGCGTCGCGCCGGAGATGACCGAGCTCACCTGCGGATGCGCCAACAGCCAAGCGTGCGCCAGTTCGGCCATTGCATGGCCGCGTTCCGTCGCCCACGCCGACAGCGCCTCCACCTTGTCGTAGCTGGCGTCCGTCATGTAGCGCTGCACATAGGGGTTGTCTTCACCACGCGACCCGGACGGCGCCGCTTTGCCGCGCTCGTACTTGCCGGTCAGGAATCCACCCGCCAAGGGGAAGTAGGGCAGCATCCCCACATTGAAAGCCTGGCAATACGGCATCATCTCCCGCTCTTGCTCGCGCTCCAGCATGTGATAATGGTTCTGGATGCTGACAAACGGCGTCAACCCGCGAAATACGGCTAGCGCGTTGGCGTTCGCCAACTGCCACGCCGCGAAGTTCGATGCGCCGATGTAACGCACCTTGCCCTGGCGGATCAGGTCATCCAGCGCGCGCAGCGTCTCCTCAATGGGCGTATTGGCGTCCCAGCGATGAATCTGATAAAGGTCAATGTGGTCAGACTTGAGGCGGCGCAGGCTGGCTTCCACCCCGTTCATGATGTGGTAGCGCGACGCGCCGGTGTCGTTCGTCCCCTCGCCCGTGACGCCAAAAACCTTCGTCGCCAGCACGACGCGATCCCATTTGCCTTGCAGGGCGATGCCCAGCGTCTCTTCCGAGCGGCCGCGGGTATAAACGTCGGCTGTGTCGATCAGATTCACGCCGAGGTCCAGCGCGGCGTCGATGATGTTGTTGACGCCCGCCTGGTCCACCTTGCCGCCGAACTGGTTCGTGCCCAGACCAATGGCCGATACGCGCACGCCTGAATTGCCAAGTTGCCGATACTCCATCAGTGTCATTTCTCCTTTTACTATAGCTTGCCCAGAAATTGGAACACCGCGTCAGCGTTCCCCGGCAAGTTCTCGTGACCAAAATCCGGATAGACGCGAAGCGATTTGGGCGCCGTGATCTTGTTATAAGCCGCAAATTGCGTCGACGGCGGGCATATCTTGTCCATCAACCCGACGCTCATCATCACTTCGCCGCGAATTCTCGGCGCCAGGTACTGCACGTCTACGTACCCCAGTTTGGTGAAAGCCTCTCGTTCGTGCTGGTGCAGCGGGTCGAAACGGCGGAAGTACTCCTCCAGCTCGACGTACGCGTCGCGCGCCAATTCCAACTCCCACACGCGTTGATAGTCGCACAGAAACGGGTATACGGGCGCGGCGCGGCGGATGCGCGGCTCCAGCGCAGCGCAGGCCAAGGTCAGCCCGCCGCCCTGGCTGGCGCCGGTCGCTCCTACCCGCTCCGCGTCCACGCCCGGCATCGCCATGACGATGCGAGCCAGTTGCGCCGTATCGAGGAAAATCTGGCGATACAACAATTTGTCCGGGCTGTCGTCCAGCCCGCGCACAATATGCCCGCGCAGCGTCCATCCCCGGACATGCCCGCTGTCCTCCGACAGGCCGCCCTGCCCGCGACAGTCCAGCGCCGCCACCGTATAGCCCAGGGCGACGTAGCCAAGCTTGTCGCTCCAGTCGCCGGAACTGCCCGAATAGCCGTGAAACATCAACACCGCAGGCCCCGGCTTCGTTCTGTTCACGGGCCGCAGCAGCTTGGCGTGCACGCGTGCGCCGCCTACGCCGGTGAAATAAAGATGAAAACACTCCGCGAAAGGCGTCTGGAAGTCCGCCGGTACAAGTTCGGCGTCCGTGCCCAGCGCGTGCGTCTCAGCCAGGCTCCGCTCCCAGAATCCGTCGAAGTCATCGGGCCTGGGATTCGTCCCCTTGTACTCTGGTAATTGCTCAAAGGGCATGTCAAACAGCAGCGGCATGTCAGTCTCCTAAAGGGGCCACTAGGTTATGGATGAAACGCCGGATCGCACTCCACGATGCCGGCCTAGACTTTTCTCATGCGGTCAGCGATAGGTCCTGCCTGCTCGATAGACTCACACATGGGCCTTGCCATCTATCGCCTCATCCGGTCGCGCCGGCCCGCCATAGTGCATCAACAAGTAGAACACAGCGATATTGGCCACAATCAGCGCAAAGATAATGAACATGACGGCGATCGGCCCGTTCCGTTCAAAGAACTGGCCAATCAGCCAAGGAAACGACATGGAGCCCAGACTTGACCCAACGAAGAACCAGCGCGTCACAGATCCCGTCAGCGTCATCCGCCGCTCCGCCCACAGCAATACCGTGGGAAACACCGACGCCATGAACACACCAACGCCCAGCGAGCCCGCCCACACGGCTAGGCTCGACTCCCGCCACACCAGAATCACAGCCACGCTGACCAGCGACCCGACCAGGTCGCCCAGCAAGATCGATCTCGGGCGAAAGCGGGCGGCGATGGGGATGGCGAAGACACGCCCGAGGGTGAGCCCGCCCCAGAACATCGACGTGAGATAGCCGGCGGTCTCTTGACTCGCCAACCCTAACTCGACCGCATAGGTGTAGATCCAGTTGCCGAATGCCACCTCTGCGCCAACGTAGAAATACAGGAAGAGGGCAATCATGACGACCACGATCAGGCGGGCCGGTACCGCGTTCTCTCCCTCATCCTCGTGAATCGGTCGCGGGCTTGCCAGCCGCGCCATCCACAGCGCAACAGGCAGTGCAAGAAACGCCAGCACCCAGTACGGGGCCCTGATGCCGCCGGTCATCTGCATGACCTGCACGATGATGATTGGTGAGATGAATGCTCCGATACCGAAGAACAGATGGAGCCCCTGCATATAGGGCCCCACTTTGCTGCGGTGAACCCATATCAGCAGCGCGTTGCTGCCTACGTCCACAGAGCCCTCCGCCATTCCTGTCACCACCAGCACCGCAGCCAACAACCAGAGAATTGGCACGGTGGGTACGGTAAACAGCGTGACCGCGATCAGAATCATTGCCGCCATGATCACGGAATGGCCGGGGAGGCGGTCGAGAATCTTTCCGCCCAGCAGCGATCCAAGCATATATCCGGTCGAACGCGCCAGAAAAAGATAGCTGATGCGCTGGTAGGTCGATCCGGTCTGTTCGGCCAGCCCCGGCAGAGTCGGCCCCAACGAGGCGGACACCAGCCCGAGGGCCATGATCGCGGCGAAATAGCCGTACGTGCTTGCCATCGGGCGCAGTGCTTTGGCTGACCCTGCGCCGGCATTGCTACTCTGGACAGTCAACTCGAAGCTCCTAGCTGGTTCGATCGATCCAATCCAATGTGCCCTGGCTTACCTAGAATCAAGCTGGGGAAGAAGGCGTGCCCGGCTAGCCACGCATCACCAGAACAAACAGAAGCGAGGCGGCCGTTACGTCGCCTCGCCCTACACCCCCTGAGCGCCTGTCCATCTTTGAGCGCCGTCATCGTGCAGGAAGAAACCGCTTCGACACTTTGCAGATCATCGTGTAGGCAGGGTCATAGATGTTGCCCAGGTCATATTCGACGCACTGCCCCATCAAAATGTGCGCCCCAACCGCATCCAGCCCGTAATCCGCGTTGAGCCAGAGCAGCATCTCCGACGTGGCGTGCTGAACCGCTTGGTCCAACGGCCTGGCATTGCCTGCCGTAAAGATATACTCCCCATTTTCGCCGCGCGGCCAGCGACTGCGCAACCCTTTGATAACCCGTACTGTAAACTGCACGTCGAACGAGATCTCGACGCCCGTCCCGACAATCTCGCCGTCGCCCTGCAGCGCATGGCCGTCGCCGATGTGGAACAGAGCCCCCTCCACAAACACCGGCAGATACGCAGTGACGCCCTCGCCGTAGCCGCGATAGTCCATATTGCCGCCATGCTGCCCGGACGTCGCCGTTGAGATGGCTTGCCCGTCTGCGGGCGCAACGCCGAAACAGCCCACCATCGAATTGATCGGCAACGTCAGGCTGCCGATGCTTGTATCAGCCGGATCGATGAGCGTAACGGTCGCTGCGGCATTGTCCACCTGCCAAATTGCGTAAGCCTTCGCTTCATCCGCCGGCCAAGGCAGAAATGGCACGTGCTCCGGCTCGACCACATTCGGCGCCACCATCTTGCGCGACCAGCCGTGCGGCCGGTTCGGCGTCAGCTTATCGAACGTCACCGCCAGCGTATCGCCCGGCTCAGCCCCGCGTACATAGAATGGCCCGGTCATCGGGTTGCCCGGCGGGGTGACCTGGTCGCCGCTTGCGCCCTGCCCATGCGCATCCACCGTCGTCGTCACCACCGTGTCGCCGTCCTCCACAACCAACGCCGGCGCGTGTGACCCAATCGTCGTATAATACTGCGTTGGTTCAAAATGATGGACCGTCATCGCACATCCTTTGCTTTCGACTTTAGCGTACTCGCTATCAACTCCGCAACACTGCAACCCAACCAACTGCCAACGCCTTACTCAGGCAGGCGTAGGTTCCTCAGGCGAAGCCAAATAGCGATACACGGCATAGAATAATAGCGCCTCGAATACCAAAACGATCAACGACAGCCACAACGTATCGTAGCTCAACTGCCACAAATTGGTATTGCCCGTGATAGGCCGGATAGTGTTCAATGCCGTGATGAAGACGAGGTAGAATCCCGCCATCCATAACTCGCGCGATACGGCCAGCAGAAGCCCAAGCGCTTTGACCCAGACGCGCCGGCTGTCCTTCATAATAATCAACCCGCCGGCAACACAGGCGAAAACGCCCGCGCTTCCCACGGCCACTCGCCAGGCCGAGTAATCCACGAGGTTGGGGCTGACGCTATACACATCCATACGCAGTAAGTAATAGGCCAATCGCACTACAGCATACGCCAGGGCGAACAGGAATACCTTGCTGTAGCTCGCCAGCGGCTTCTTCTGTCGAACGACCTTATAGAGCAATATGCCGGCGAAAAACGCAAGCGCAACCAGATTGGTCTGCGGATTGCTGTCGGCATAGGTGCTTAGCCACATGACCACCCAGGCGTAATCAAAGGCGTCCCACAAGGCGTCACTCCATCTCCATCCCCAAGGGGCGCGTTCCGCCAGCGTTATGTCGAAACGTCCCCCGTCATGAGGAAACAGGATGTATTTGTCCACGCCCAGATCGAGCGTATGCAGCCTATGGTTGTAAAACAGATCCCTCTCGCTGACGGAGGTCAGCCCGCGGATTGACAGGAAACCGTATTTCGCGCCGCCGTCTATCTTGACAGACAGTATCCCGTTGACGTCGGATTCGCCCGTAATAGCGCGGCGCCCGTTTTCCAGGAGCGCGTCAGCGCTTACCCGATAGGGCCGTTCTTCCGACAGATATATCCGCGGATCGCCCAGCATGAACAACTGAGGCAAGTCAAAAACGTACTTTGTCGCCATTCTGTTTTGGACTTGGGCTACGATCCCTAAGGGAAATTCGCGCCAAGAGGTCAGTCCAGGCACGGACTGCCCGTGCCTCATCGCAACATCAGAATGCGGCGTATCGAGATAACCGAGGAATGCGCTCGCCCCCTTGTCTACAAAAGCGAGGGCGATCGAATCCTCCACCCAGGGGCGGAACGGCCGGCAGGTCGGGCTGTAGATGACGACCGGCTTCAACTCCGGAATGTGCTCGGCGCGCAACTGGTCGTCTTCGGTCCATTGGCCGTATTGCTCGTTCCAAGACCAGTCTCTCGGTCCGGTGTGGCGCACGTAATAGAAGTAGTCGGCCTGCCGCAGCGCCTCAACCAGGTTGGCGCGGTTCAGCGAGATCTCTCGGTTAGCGCCGCCGGATATGTCGACTATCGTCGGCTCAAAGACATGTTGCAAGATGTCAACATCTCCGCCGATATAGCTGGCATTCGCCTTAGCTAAGTCTCTCCTTGCCCACAGTTGTTCTGCTTTCTCCGGCGTGGAGCCGCTGATAATGCCCACTGCCGGATAGTAATTCGCCTCCTTGTAAACCCGTCCGATGCCCAACAGCCTTTCAGCGGTGAGATTCTCCGGCGCGGCAACCAGGATGACATGCTTCGGGCGGAGTTCGAGCACGTCCGTGAACTCCTCAAGCAGTTCCAGGTCCTCCTCTTGGGCGATTTTCTCGGCAAGCGCGTAGTACGGATCGGCTTTCTGCGCGACCACAACCGTTGTATCACGAACCTCCTTTTGCGCCTCCTCTTCTTTAGGCAGCCAGGGGCGCCACAACCAGGCGACCGCGTTCACGCCGCCGCTGGTCAGGTTGATCGCCTTCTTCAGTTCGTACTGGCTGATGGTCTCGTCTATAGGCTCGCGCGGGGGGATGTCGCCTGTGTAGTAGCGCTGTAGGGCCGGCAAGGCGCGACTGTCGCCGAGCTGTCCCAAAGCCCAGATGGCGTTGTTCCTCTCTCTGAAGCCGTTGCCTTCGTCATCCAGCAATTGTACGAGCGCCGCAACACAATCGCCGCTATAGGTCTCCGTAGCGTTCCGGCACTGGCTGCGCACTTCATAGCCTATCCAGAAGGCGGAGACCGCGAAGAATAACAGAAAGACACCCATGCCAATGGCAAGAGCGGAGACAATCCTATACTTCATGGTTTTGGCGGCCATTGGATTATCTAGCCGGCTGGAGAAGAGATTTGATCCATATCCACGTCGACAGCCCCGTATTGGCGAGGAGAGCCGAAGCAGACGGCTTCCAGCTAAGCGCGCCGGTTCGCATCGGCATCGCTAACACGCTCCGGCCTCAATCTGCCGTTATTCCGGCACGCCCGGCAATCCGTCAATGCTGCGCCGGTTGTATTTAGCCTGGTACGCGCGCATACCCTCCGGCCCCTTGCGTTCCGCCCCGGCGATCAGCGTATCGCGCTCGCCCTTGAACTCGTAGAGCGGCACGCCAAAGCCGCACGAATCGGACACGCGCGTCACGTCGATGCGCACGATCGAACGCGTGCCGGGCAGTTCCGGCAGATGCGCCTGCAAGGCCGCGTATTCCGCATCGCCGGGAAAGACCGCCCGGCCCTTGCCGTGCAGCCGTACAATCTTGGCCGGCCCTTCCAATGCGCAGAACATCACGACAATGCGGCCATTCTCTTGCACGTGCGCCACCGTCTCGACGCCGCTGCCCGTCAAATCCAGATAAGCAACCGTCTTGCCGTCCAGAATGGCGAAAGAATCCAATCCTTTTGGCGAGCAGTTTACCATGCCGTCTGTGGCGAGCGGCGCGGTCGCCACAAAAAACAGCTTCTGCCGGCCAATCCACTCCGCCAGCCCGCTGTCGATCTCATCATACGTTTTGCCCATGTCACTTCTCCATTGATAGCCCGGCGGATCGGGGGAGGCGAACAGTGCCATTCGTTGTCGTTCGGACCGAGTCGGCCAGCCCGCATCGCTATCGTAAGCGCGGCCTTCGCCAATGTCAAAACGGGGGAGACTGCCCAGTGATGGGCAGTCTCCCCCGGCATGAACGCCTTAGTAGCGCTATTAGGCCTATTCGCTAAGGACGAGCGTCAGCATCCAGCGCCTAATCCGCCTTCACCTTGATAGTACGCGCCCTCGCCGGTTCGGCTTTGGGCAGCATCAGCTTCAGCACGCCGTCGCGTAGGCTGGCCTCGATCTTCGCCTGGTCAATCTGATCCGACAGCGAGAACCGCCGCGTATAGTCGCCGCTCTCATATTCGGCGTAGACCGGTTCGTAATCGCCCAGGTCCGACGATTCCGCATAGGCGGCGATCGTCAGCACATTCTTTTCCAGCGTGATCTCGATAGAATCCTCATCCACGCCCGGCATGTCCGCCAGCACGAAGATCGCATCTTCCGTCTCATAGATATCCGACCGGGGAACATAGGCGCGGCGCTCACGCGTGCGCTCCGCCCCTTCCAAGACCGGGGCTTCCTCTTTTTGCGCTTCCAGCGTCGGAACTCCGTTCGTCATGGGTTCAGTCCTCCTATACGTTCGGCGATCTCGCTTACGAGGCACGAACAGCAATCTTACGTGGTTTGTCAGCTTCTGCGCGCGGCAATGTGATCCTCAGAATGCCCTTGTCATACGCGGCTTCGACCTTCTCGGCGTCGACGCGGAACGGCAGTTCAATCGAACGGCTAAACCGGCCACATCCCCGTTCGCGCCGGTGGTAGCGTACGCCGCCCTCATGCTCTTCCGGCTTACGCTCGCCGCTCAGGGTCAGTGTCTCACCCACGACGGAAATGTCGATCTCATCCGCTAAAACGCCCGGAACCTCAGCCGTGATCACCGCTGTGTCGTCACCGGTCCACACATTCATAGCCGGGAAACTAGCCGGCGTCACTTCGCGACTGCTCAGGCCGCCCACCAACTGGTTCATATCACGCTGTAGTCTTTCCATCTCCCGCCAGAGTGACGGTCGCAAATATCGGCGATACATATTCGCTTCTCCTTCATTCGTCATTGAAGCCGCGGTCGAATCGGTGCTTTCGGCAACCCTTACCTTTATTGCCCTTACCGTACCACGCCTGCGTTAGCACAGAGTTGACGAAGCATTAGCGCCAAGTTCAAAGAATATATGACAAGCGTTAGCGCTGACCGGCGGGAAGAGCCTATGCCTCGCGCCCATTATTAGCCGCCACACTGGCCCGGTGGTAGAATGCTCAGGGTAAACGCCTGTCTAGCTCGCCCTGGTAGAGGAGTCTCCACACGCATTAACCATTCTCTCTATCCAACCCGATACACCTCGGAGGTTGCCGCTATGTACCTAACCCGACACAATACGCCAGACGGCCCGCGCTGGGCAGCCAACGGACGCTTTCTGCCCGCCGGCCTCCAATTCAGCGCGCTGCTCACTCTGCCCGCATCCACGTTGCCGGCGCTGCTGTTCGCTCTGGAGGCCTTGGGGTCCGCCGCCGAGGGCGCTTTGCTCGCGCCGATCGAGCATGGCGCAGAAGTGTGGGGCAGCGGCGTTACCTACCTGCGCAGCCGCGACGCGCGCAAGGCCGAGTCCGCCACAGCCGATGTCTATCAGAAGGTGTACGAAGCCGAACGGCCGGAAATCTTCTTCAAGGCCCCGGGCTGGCGCGTATCCGGGCCGGGCGTACCCGTGCGCATCCGCAAAGACACGCGCTGGAACGTGCCCGAGCCTGAGCTGACGCTGGTCATCAACACCCACAACGAGATCGTCGGCTACACGGTGGGCAACGACATGTCCTCACGCGACATCGAAGGCCAGAACCCGCTCTATTTGCCGCAGGCCAAGACCTACGACGGCTCCTGCGCCCTCGGCCCCGGCATCCGCATCATGCAGCCAGAGGAGATGGCGGACCTAACGATCGGCTTGCAGATTAAGCGCGAGGCTCAAACTGTCTTCGAAGGCGAAACCTCCACCGCGCAGATGAAACGCTCCTTCACCGAGCTGGCGGGCTATCTGTGCCGCGAGCTGAGCTTCCCGCAAGGCGCCTACCTCATGACCGGCACGGGCATCGTGCCGCCGGATGACTTCACTCTGCACGTTGGCGACGCGATCTCCATCACCATCGGCGGAGATACTCTGCAGAACACCGTCGCCCAGTAGAAGCTATTCCGGAGGCATGTGTTGAGCGCAGACAGGGCGTCAGGGCCATACGTCATCTCTATCGATATCGGCACGTCCTCCACGCGCGCCATCTTGTACGACTCAACGGCGCGCGTGGTCGAAGGCTGTGTCGCCCAGCGCGCCAACCGCCAAATCACAACGGCTGACGGCGGCGCAGTCTTCGAGGCCGAGGCCCTCTTCTCCAGCGTCGTCGAAGCCATAGACCAGGTTCTGCACAGCGCGGGACCGCGCGCCGACCAAATAGGCGCCGTCGCGATGGACACCCTGGTCGGCAACGTCATGGGCATTGACAGCGCGGGCCGGCCAATCACGCCGGTCTTCACCTACGCCGATACCCGCAACGCCGCCGATGCGCAAGAATTGCGCCGCGAGCTAGGTCAGAAGGAAATGGCCGCGGCGCATGACCGGACCGGATGCCTCATCCACACGTCCTATTTGCCCGCCCGTTTCCGCTGGCTGGCGCGCACCATGCCCGACACGCTCGCCGCAGCCGTGCGCTGGGCAAGCATCGGCGAATACGTGCTCTACCGTTTCCTGGGCGAATGGAAAGCCAGCTACAGCGTGGCTTCGTGGAGCGGTCTGCTCAACCGGCGCTCGCTTACTTGGGACCAGGCCTGGCTGGAGAGGCTGCCGCCCGAATGCCGGCGCCTCTCCCCACTGGGCGACCTGGATGCCCCGCTCAGCGGGTTGCGCGGCGAATGGGCCGAGCGCTGGCCGGCCCTGGCTCAGGTCCCCTGGCTGCCGGCGATCGGGGACGGCGCCGCAGCCAACGTGGGCAGCGGCTGCGACACGCCCGAACGCATCGCTCTTACCGTGGGCTCGACCGCAGCCATGCGCGTGGTTGTGCCTCCCAACCTGGAGCGTGTGCCGCCCGGCCTGTGGCTCTACCGCGTCGACGCGCCGCGCGCGTTGTTAGGCGGCGCCACCACCGAAGGCGGCAATCTCTTCGGCTGGCTGCGCGATATTCTCACGCTTCCGACGCCCGATGAGTTGGAAGAGTTGCTGGCGAAGAAGCCGGCGGACGGCCACGGGTTGACGGTGCTGCCCTTCATTGCCGGTGAACGCGCCCCCGGCTGGCGCGAAGACGCACGAGCGGTCATCCACGGGCTAAGCCTGCACACGCAGCCCGCAGATATCGTTCAAGCGAGCCTGGAAGCCGTCGCCTATCGCTTTGCCGTCATCTATGGCCGTATCCTGCCCAACCTGCCCGCGGGCGCACACCAAATCATCGCCAGCGGCGGCGGGCTGCTCAGCTCCCCCGCATGGATGCAGATCTTCGCCGACGTGTTGGGCGAACCGCTGCTAACCCTCGGCGAGAAGGAAGCCACCAGCCGCGGGCCGGCGCTCCTCGCCCTGGAACAACTCGGCGTCATCGACAAGCCGTCCGACCTGCCGCCCCATACGGGACAAGTATTCGAGCCCGACCCGTCGCGCCACGCCTTATACCGTGCGGCGGTGCAACGACAAGCCGAGCTCTATGAAACGGTTATTGCTTAACCAGTAGACGCAGGAGTTGTCGCATGCAGCCACGCAGCGCGTCATCCCCTGCAAACGACTACGCCAGCGCCTGATTCAGCCCGCGCACCTTGAACGACAACATGATTAGCGTGATGCCGAAGACAATCGCATAGATCGCGATCACCCAGATCACAGCAAGCGCGCCGGCTCCAGGCCGAATAAATGCAAAAATGCCGAACAGGATCGAGAGCACACCGCTCAGGATCAGCCAGAACTCCCCGCTGATCTCCTTGCGCAACTGGATAGCCGATACCACCTCAAACACGCCGGTTACGATAGCCCACGCCGCGATCCAGAAAAGCAAAGCAATAGCGGATATCCCCGGCCAAACCATCACCAAGATACCCAAGACGATGCCCACGACGCCTTCCAAAGCCGTCGCCCACCAATACTGCGCCTCTCCGCGGTGAGCAAACGCGGCGAACAGCGCGCCTACGCCGTCGACAATGGCGAACGCCCCAAACATGATGATCAGAGCCCCGATCGTGAGGCCCGGCCAAACCATAGCTGCCAGCCCAAAGAGAATGGCGGCTATGCCGCGCACAAGCAACACCCACCATTTGCCCGTCATCATCTTCAACATGCGACACGCCCCTTTCTTGTTACGGTTACGACAATTGATTGATCGATAACCTTTGCCGCGCCCTAGACGTATACGCAGCGACGCGCCGCATCTGCGAACGCGGCGATAAGGTTCAAATCCGCATCGAAAAAATGGTCGGATGGGCTGAGAATATAGCCGCCCCTAGGCCCTGCCTCCTCAAAACAACGGCGCACCTCGGCGCGTGTTTCCGTCTCCTTGCAGTCTAGCAAATAGTGGAACTGATCGAAGCCGCCAATCATGCAAACCTTATCGCCAATGCGCGCCTTCGCCTCGGCCAACCGCGTATCGCCGCCCATATTGGCGGGCGTAAACGTTTCCATCGCATCGGGGTTAAGGCCGGCGATCCGTTCCAGGAACGGCATCATGCCGCCGCACGTGTGGTAGACAACGCGCTGCCCCATTGCGTGCGCCAGGTCGATCAACTGGCAGTCGTAAGGGGCCACGAACTCATCGAAGATCTTGGGTGAAATCACCGTGGACGACGCATCTCCGCCGCCCAACTCAAGCAGGTCGAAACGCACGCCCTTGAGCGAGCGCAGATAAGTCTTTTTGCGTTCGCCGACGACCTGGATCAATTCATGCACCCAGGCCGAATCGTCGAATGTCTCGTAAATGAGCCGCTCCGAGCCAACTAGGCAGCAGGCGTCCTGCCAGCACCCCGGCTGGCCGTAGATATCGAAAGGAAGGACAACCCCGCGAATCAGTCCGCGCTCCCCGAACGTCTCCGCCAGCCGGTTGATAGCCTCGCCATCGCAGTTCGGATGCGGCGCATAGGCGGCAATCAGTTCGACGTCGCGCTTCTCTTTCACCAAGAACTCCGCCACCCACGAGGTATATGCATTCGCTTGGACCACCATGTTCAGCGCGCCCTTGGGCGTGTCGATTCGGTAGCGCACGGTATCAAACTGGTCATCCTCGAGTTCCTCCGCCGAGATGCGCCACTCGTCCGTGACGACGCGCCGGCCATTTAGGAATCCGGGCGTTACGTCCGACGGATCGAAGAACTGGCCGCGCGCTGCGTCCGGGCGACAGATCGTTGCCCACAGCCAGGCGTCCAGATCAAAAAAGTCAAAGAACTCCTGGTCCGTCACGCCGTTCATATAGGTGTCGAGGAAATACTGCATTATGTGGTGGGTTGTGACCGGGAGGCGATCTGGGATGCCACGCGACAATGCCGTCAGCATGCGCTGCCTGGAAGTCATAGCCATGAGCGGATCCCTTTCGCGTGGGGAAACCGTGTGAAGTGATAAAGGCCGCCCCAGCAATCAACAGGAGTTGCGGCGCGATTCTGCGGAGCGGAATTTGTTTGGATCCGGATAAGGCGGTGAATGGTGCGCTGCTCCAATCATATACCAATAGGGCGACAATAACAACCGCGCACAACCCAGCACACCTGGCAGGTTTTGAATCGCAGCAAAGCCGCTGCTATACTGTGACAAGACTTTCCTCATGGCGCGACGCCCCCTCTCGCACCTCTGCGGGAATGTTTGCGGCGGCACTAACGCCGGCAAGCAGCCGGACGCGCACCAGTTTCCGTTCACCACGAAAGAGGCATCGACGATGGCACAACCCGCGACGCTCAATCTCCCCGAAGACCGGTACTTCGACCCGGAGCCCGCGCAGAAGAAGATCGCTCTCGAACTCTACCGCCAGACGGCTAATCTTCCCCTGATCTGCCCGCACGGACACGTAGACCCGCGCGTCTTTGCCGACCCCGACTACTCCTTCGGCTCTCCGGCGGATCTCTTCATCATACCGGATCACTATGTGTTCCGCATGCTCTACTCCCAGGGCATCCGCCTGGAACAGCTCGGCGTCCCCGCCAAAGACGGCACGCCGGTAGAGACCGACCACCGCCGCATCTGGCAGATCTTCGCCGACCACTACTACCTCTTCCGCGGCACGCCGACCGGTATGTGGCTTAACGACGAACTCGCCGCAGTGTTCGGCATCAAGCACAAGCTTACCTCCGAGACGGCGCAAGCTATCTACGACGAAATCGAGGAAAAACTTGCGCAGCCGGCCTTTCGCCCGCGAGCCCTTTACGAGCGCTTCAACATCGAGACGCTCACGACCACCGACCCCGCCACGTCGACGCTGGAACATCATCAGGCGATCCGCGACTCCGGCTGGAAGGGCCGCATCCTGCCCACCTTTCGGCCGGATGCCGTCGTACACATCGACACCCCAGGCTGGATCGACCACATCGACCGTCTGAGCGAGGTCTCCGGCATCGACGCAGGCGACTACGCCGGCTACATCCGCGCCCTAGAGCAGCGCCGCCAGGCTTTCAAGCGCATGGGGGCAACCGCCACCGATCACGGCCCCACCAGCCCGCAGACCTTGCACCTATCCCAAAACGAGGCGCAGGCCATCTTCGCACGGGCGCGCCGCGGCGAGGCGACTCCGGAAGACGCCGCGCGCTTCACCGCGCACATGCTGACCGAAATGGCGCGCATGAGCGCGGAGGACGGGCTGGTCATGCAGCTGCACCCCGGCGCGCTGCGCAACCACAACGAGAGCCTATATGCCCGATTCGGCCCCGATATGGGCGCCGACATCCCGTTGGCGACCGAATACACGCGCAACCTGCAGACATTGCTAAACCTATTCGGCAACAACCCCGACTTCACGCTCATCCTCTTCACGGTGGACGAAACCACGTTCTCGCGCGAGCTTGCCCCGCTGGCAGGCCACTACCCCGCCATCAAGCTTGGCCCGCCGTGGTGGTTCTTCGACAGTTGGAACGGTATGACCCGCTACCGCCAGGCCGTAAGCGAGACCGCCAGCCTCTATAACACAGCCGGCTTCAACGACGACACCCGCGCTTACGTCTCCATCCCGGCTAGACACGATCTGGCGCGCCGCGTCGACGCGAACTGGCTGGCGAATCTGGTGGTGCGCAGCGTGATCGACATGGAGGATGCCGTCGAGATGGCGCATGCCGCAGCCTACGATCTCGCCAAGAAGGCCTACAAGCTGGACTAAACGGAGATACAACGCCGAATCGGCTTCTTCGAGCCCACAGCGATCAGTGACCATACAGTGCGTGGCGAGGCGACTCCCACAGAAAGCGAATCCAATATCAATGGCGAACTCAGAGCGGTTGACCGTACAGGATGAGTCGGTGGTCACGATGGAATACCGCGTGACGCTCGACAACGGCGAGGTAGTCGAGGCCAGCGACGAAGACGGCCCTATGCAGTTCATCCAAGGGCGCGGCCACGTATACCCGGCCATCGAGGCGGCGATTGGCGGCCTCGCGCCCGGAGACGAAAAGAACCTGCTGCTGCCGCCCGAAGAAGCGTTCGGCGCATATGACCCCGACGCAACCGAGACGATCCCCCTCGACCTCTTCCCAGACGATATGGAGTTAGTCGAGGGTGACGAGGTGGAATTGTACGACGAGGAAGCAGAAGAGACCATCGAAGCCGTCATCGTCGAGTTACAGGATGAGTATGCCATGGTAGACCTGAATCATCCGTTGGCGGGAGAGACGCTGCACATCTGGGTGAAGATCGTCGACGTGCGCGCGGCTACAGCCGAAGAACTAGAACACGACCACGTCCACGGCGAGCACGATCACGACGAGCACGATCACGACGAGCACGATCACGAGCGCTAGCCAAGCGTACAAGCCTGCACCGACTGGGCAGAGCGCCGGTGCAGGCCGCCGCCGCACTTAGCCCAGCCGGCAAGGGGGGTGCGCGTATGCGTCCGTCAGGCAAGCATCGCGCCGCCAACGCCTCAAACCGATTTGACGCTCGCCGCAATTCCGGTGTAGACTCGACTGCACAGACGCTATTCGTTCGCTCCAAATTCATCAATTTGCCCTGCCGTCCCGGGTAGCATTGCGGTGCGGTTCACCGGTCACCGCGTTGCTGGAGACGAGCGCAGCGCCGATTTTTGGTGTGTTCCAGATGCATTAGGAGGCAAAAAGGATGGCAGCTCGCGAAACCGGAACGGTCAAGTGGTTCAACGATCAGAAGGGCTTTGGTTTCATCGCCCGAAGCAACGGCGAAAAGGATGTCTTTGTCCATCACTCGGCCATTCTGGGGCAGGGGTACAAGACTCTCAAAGAAGGGGAACGTGTTGAGTTCGAAGTGACGGAAGGCCAAAAAGGCCCGGCTGCCGCCGATGTGCAGCGGCTGGATGCCTAACGCTCAACCGTCCGTATTGCAACGACAAAGGGGGGATCCGGTTGTACTGGATCTCCCCTTTTTGTCGCCTCGTTGCCAAGGCCTTGTCTATGCGAATGGAACCGGAGGATCGGTCCTGCTATTTCTGCTTCTTCAAGACCGGCAGCCCATTCTTGCTCTCTGACACCTCATAGCCCGCAGGGACAGCATCCAGAGCGCCTTCTTTGGCTTCCTTTGCAAAGAAGTAGATCGTCTGCTGACTGCCGTTCTTCAGTGTCGTCTGCTTGTGATGCAGGATGTACGTCTTGCCCTTGGAATTGGTGTAGCTGAAAGCCATATGGTCCCTCCTTCAGGATTGCTTGCTTTCGAAATGTCGATGCAGAACTGCGTCGCCGAGGCGCTGGAGCCAACTGCTCTACACGATACCTCACTCCAGAGTAATTGCTTCGGGCGCGTATTGTAACACCAGTGTACCAAATTCTGTCAACCATGTACCTCCTGAAATCAGACGCTTACCATACGGCCTCAGGAGAGAAATGGCTACGCAGCTAGATTGACCGATGCTGCTATACTAATAAGTACGCTGTAGAAAAGCAAACCCCAAAAATGTAAGGTCCACGCGGCACCAGCATAAACAGCATTCGCCGCTCTCGGCCAGAACCCCTTCAGCCAATATAGCAAGGAGGAGTTGACAGTGCAATTTGGACAAATCCAGTTTGGACTCGCATTTCGCATCATGCTCAAGACAGCGCCGATCATGCTCCTGCGTCTCGGCCTGTACCTAGCGTTTTGGGTGGCGTCGATCGTCTACTTTGCCCTGGTCGCCGGAATCGGCTATGTCTTGTCGCAAGTCTGGCCGCCGGCCGGCATCATAGCCGTCATTGTCGCCATTGTCGCCCTCATCCCGCTCTACAGACTCGCCAACCGCTACGCGTTCTACCTGGTCAAGGCCGCGCAGCTCGCCGTCGTCGTACACATTCTCGAAACCGGCGATCTGCCCCAGGGCATCAACCAATTCGCCTTCGGCAAAGACCGCATCGCAGAGCGCTTCGGCGAGGTCAGCGTTATGTTCGTGGTCGACGCGCTCATTGCCGGCGTGATCCGCGGCTTCAGCGGCATGGTGACCGCCGCCCTATCGTGGATTCCCGGCGGCATCGGCAGAACTATCGCCGGCATATCCACGCGCATCGTACACTACGCCGGCAACTACGTTGACGAAGCGGTCCTGGCTCGCGCCTTCTGGCGCAAGGACGAAAGCGTCTGGCAATCCGCCCGCGAGGGGCTGGTGCTCTACGGCATGGTTTGGAAGCCGCTGCTGATGAATGCCATCGCGCTGATGCTGTTGAGCTATGTGCCCTTCATCCTGGTTGTCGTGTTGCTGTCTGCGCCGGCCGGCCTTCTGCTTGGCGCCATCTCCCAGCCGCTCGGCGCGCTGTCCATCGTAATAGTTGTCGTTCTGGCGTTGCTGGTCAAGGTGGCTCTGGGCGATTCCTTCGCCATGATCGCCATGGTCGCCGCCTACCACCGCTCGACGCGCGGCCTCGCACCTGACCCGGCCATGGAAGCGCGCATCGAATCCATCAGCGACAAGTTCGGCGAGATCCGCGATCGCGCCCTGGCCGCACGCCGGCCTTCGTCCCCGCTGCCGGTGGCAAGCGATCCATACGTTTCGGAATAAGCGCCCGGCAGTAGCCGGAGTACGAGAGGAACTGACAAGGGAACCGGCGAGATATGCCGGTCCCCTTGTTTACGCCCGCCGGCGTTAATCCTTCAAGAACAACTCGATCACCGGCACGGTTACGTCCGGTTTCTGTACCGGCAGATCGAGCGTCAGCACATCAGCCCCAATGCCGCCCATCGTCGTGTTCTGCGCCGGCCTGCTCGGATCGATGGTGCGCATCAGGATTTCCGACGCGTCGCTGAGCAACTGTGCGTACGCCACGCGTTGCGCCAAGCCGGGCAGATGTACATGGCCGAACGGCCAGTCGAACAGGTGCAGATAGAGCCGCCTGCCGTTCTGCGTATAGCGGCAGTCCGGCGGCGGCGTAAACTCGCTCGGCCCACAGCCGTAGATCGACCGCCCATGCAGCCGCATCCACGCGCCGATATCGTTCAGGCGCTCAATCGCCTTCGGCTCGAACTCGCCGCGCGCGTTCGGCCCCACGTTAAGCAGCAGATTGCCGTCTTTGGACACAGTGTCGATCAACATCTTGATCAGCATCTCGCTCGACTTCCAGTCGAGGTTATCGCGGTGGTAGCCCCAACTGCCGTTGAGCGTCTGGCACGCTTCCCACAGCACCGGCTTCCCGTCCACCATCACGCGACCGACCGGCTGATACTGCTCCGGCGTGCGGAAGTCGGCGCCGATTTCCACGCGGTCGTTCACCAGGATATCAGGCTGTAGTTCGCGCACCATTGCCAGCAGCTTCTCCGCCTGCCAGTCATCTCTGCCCTTGCCCTTCGACCATCCCCAATCACGCTGCGAGTACGAAAAATCGAACCACATCACATCGATCTTGCCGAAGCGCGTCAGCAGTTCGCGCGTCTGCCCGTGCAGATACTCGGCATACTTGCGGATGTCCCGGTTTTTGGCCGCCTCGCGAAAGGCCAAGTTCTCGCGCATGGGATGCAGCCCGTCGACCGGAAATTCGGGGTGATGCCAGTCGATCACCGAGTGGTAGAAGCCCGCCTTCAGCCCCTCGCCGCGGAAGGCCTGCACCAGCGGCGCGATCAAATCGCGCTTAGCCGGCGTGTTCGTCGCCTTATAGTCGGTCAGCGCGCTGTCCCACAGGCAAAAGCCGTCATGATGCTTGCTCGTAACCACGAAGTACTTCATGCCGGCCCGTCGCGCCGCCTGCGCCCAAATCGACGGATCGTAGAGGTCCGGATCGAAATGGTCGAAGTATTTCTGATAATCCTCGTCGGATATCTGCTCGCGATTCTTGATCCATTCGTGGCGAGCGGGCAGCGAATAGATGCCCCAGTGGATAAACATGCCCAGCCGGTCGTGGACGAACCAGTCACTCTTCGCCATGTCAAGGCTCCTATCAGGTATTGGTGGTCAGGCGTACTCAGTCAAACAGTTGGAGAAATCGCCGCCTAGCATCTTCAGGCAGCGTCGCATCTGCATCCACGGCGCTCCGAGCCAGTTCGAGATCGATGGCGGACAATTCCCCCTGCCAACAGCGGTGTGCAAGTGGCGATATTAACCTGCGCAGCAGTTCGATATCATCGCCGGTTAGCCGTTGGCGCACCAGAATCAAGCGCTCCGCCAGATCGGGGGCCAGGATCGAGGCAGAGAAGCGCTCCAGCGTCGACCGAAAGCCGCTGCTCCAATCGATCTGCGGGTCATAAGCCTGGCTGGGGGCGGCTAGGTCAATGTGCGTCACCTCTGGGTCTGCGCCTTCCGCTACGGTCATGAGGGCAGCAGTCTGACGCAATTGCCGTGTGACCTCGTTGCCCGATGCCACCGCGCCCGGATTCACCAACAGCACGCCGTCCATGCGCCGCACCAGCGGAATATGCCAGTGGCCGAATACGGCAATCTGTGCGCCCGCGGCCTGCGCCTGCGCCGCGATCCGCGCCAGTTTCGGTTCAAACGCATCGCCGGCACGCGAGGCGGCCTCCTCGGCGCGGTCTTCGAAATGACCGTGCCACAGCAGCACGCGCCGCCCTGCCGCCGAGACAGCCAATTGATAGGGCAGCGTGCGCCTAGCCTCGGCGGAGTCGTCGTTGCCGAACACACCCGCCGCAGGCGCGATTGCTCCAAGCTGATCCAGCACCGCCAGTTCGCCCACATCACCGGCATGCAGAATCATGTCGACGCCAGCCAGCGCATCGAACAACGCCGGGGGCAGCCTGCGGCAGCGCTGCGGCACGTGCGTATCTGAGACTAGGCCGATTCGCATGCCATTCTTCCTCTCTGCGCTTGGCTCAGGCAGGCTCAGTCGCTTTCACGGTGGCATTGCAATAGGGGCAAACCGCTGTATTCGTGCTAGTCCAGCGCACAGAGGATGCGTTAAGCGGCCCGCCGCAGTTCGGGCAGTTCTCCGGCAGGCGCGCCGCTCGCTCAGTCTCAAGAATCGCCCGTTCTTGGCGGCTCTTCACATATAGATGAAGCCCTGCTTGGATAAGGCCGCTGATGGCGGTGAGCACGAGGATGCCCGGCCACAACCAACCCTGCCAGAAGAGGATCGCCAAGCCGATCAGCCACACCGCCGATTGTACCTGCGGCCAAGGCATCGGCAGTTCTTCGTCATCGCCATTTGTTCGTAGGTCTGTTCGATTCTGGTCTGTTGCTTGCTCGCCTATTGCTTTCTCATCTGTTACGTGCTCGTCTGTTACCTGTTCGCCTGTCATATCCTGTCCTCGCTGAGTGACTAGAACTGCGCTACCGAGACGAATTCCCAAGAAGAGACTGTAGCTTCAACAAAGAGGTCGCCAGAAGTCTGATCGCGCGATGACGCCTACGTTCCCCGCAGTTGCAGCCCAGCAGCCGCATACACATCGTCGATGACGCGCATATTGGCGAGCGCATCCGTCGAACCGGTCAGCGGCGGCGTGCCCGTCCGCACAGCGCTCACGAACGCCTCCAACTGATGCGCATAGGTTGACCGGCCAAACACCCGCTCCCAACGCAGGCGTTCCGTCGTCCGCACAAATAGGCAGTGAAACAGATGAGGCAATACCGGATTGATGACGCGCATCACACCGCGATCGCCGGTGACGATGGCCTGTACGTCCAGCAGTTTGCGCGAGAACAGCGAGCACTCCACCCTGCCTGAAACGCCGTCAGGGAAAGCCAGCGTTGCGACGACGCGCCGATCCACCTGCTCCGAGCGAAGATGCGCCTGCGCCGCTACAACCGCAGGTTCGGCGCCGGCCAGGAAACGGGCGATATGGACGGCATAGCAACCCGCGTCCATCATCGCGCCGCCGGCCAGGTCGTATCGGAAACGGATATCGTTGCGGCGCAACAGCGGGAAGCACACCCGCGTTTCGATACGCCGCACCGTCCCTAATTCGCCGCTGTCGATGATCGCCTTCATGCGCGCCGCCAGCGGGTGGTAGCGGTAGTGGAAAGCCTCCATCGACACAAGCCCCGCCTGCTCCGCCGCCCGAGCCGTCTGGGCGGCTTCGGCGGCGTTAGCTGCCAGAGGCTTCTCACATAGCACATGCTTGCCCGTCTCCAAAGCAGCCAGCGTCCAGCGATGATGTAGGCTGTTGGGCAGCGGGATGTACACCGCGTCGACGTCCGGGTCGGCGATCACGTCCGCATAGGTTGCGTGCGTGCGCGGGATGCCGTGGGCGGCGGCGAAGCGCTGCGCCCGCGCCGGATCGCGCGCCGCAATCGTTGTCACTTTAACGCCGGCGACAAGACGGGCGGGATGGATGAGCGCGGCCGGAACGATGCGGGCCGCGCCCAAGACGCCTATGCGGATAGGGGTCGTGAACGCGGTCAACGCACTCTCCTACAAGAGGAACAGCTGCTAAGCCCGTTCCGACGCTTTCGCCGAAGCGATCCGAACGCTCAGTCGTCGAGGATGCCCGGCATCAGGCCCAACGGGAAAGCTGCCGGTCGCTCGCACGTACTGCTGAGCCGCACATGCCGATCCTCCGCCGATGCGACATGGACGGCTTCCATGATCTCCAGCACATGGAAAGCCATCTCACCGTTGGCGCGGTGTTTACGACCGCTGCGCAACGCGTGCGCCATATCGGCTACGCCCAGCCCGCGGCTGTTCGTCGCGTAGTGATACGCCAGCGGAATCTCCTGCCATTCTGTGGCGCCGGCGCGACGCACCTTCACCGGTCCGCCAAAGGTGTTGGGATCCGGCAAACTGAGCGATCCTTCGGTCCCGTAGATTTCGACGAAGGGCAGTTGCGCCGCCCACACGTCGAAGCTTGTGATGATATTGCCGATCACGCCGCTGGCAAAGTCGAGCACGCCGGCCACATGCGTAGGCACTTCGACCTCGACCTTCTTGCCGTACTTCTTCTCGCTTGTGATCGTGCGCTCCGGGAAGGTGATGCGTGTAGAGCCGGTCACGCGCGAAACCGGGCCGAGAATCGAGACGAGCGCCGTCAGGTAATACGGCCCCATATCGAACATCGGGCCGCCGCCCGTCTGGTAGTAGAACTCCGGATCAGGATGCCAGCTTTCGTGACCATGATTGGTCATATAAGCCGTGGCGGCAACCGGCTCCCCGATCCAGCCGTCGTCGATCAGCTTACGGCAGGTCTGCAGGCCCGCGCCCAGGAAGGTGTCCGGCGCGCCGCCCACGCGTACGCCCTTCAGTTGCGCCCGCTCCAGAATGGCTCGGCCGTCTCGTGTATTCAGGGCGAGCGGCTTTTCGCTGTAGACCGACTTGCCGCTGTCCAACACCGCCATGCTGACCTCGGCATGCGCAGCCGGAACTGTCAGGTTGATCACGATGTCAATCGACGGATCGGCGAGCAGGTCCGCCACCGGCATCGCCTGCAGTCCGTATTCGCTAGCCGCCGCCTCCGCCCGCTCTGGGATAATATCGGCGCAGGCGACGATGTCCGAGATCGGAAAAACCTTCTTTGACCGAAAATAGATGCCGCTGATGTTGCCGCACCCGATGACGCCTACTTTAGCCATGTTTTCCTCGATTTGTCTGGAAGGTAGCTGGAATGGACTGAATCGCAAGCCCTTGGATGGGGCTAAACAGACGGCTTTGCATTTTGCGCGCCGCCCGCTTCAAGTTCTTCTGCAAACTGCTGTGCGGTGACGATCTGGCCGTCGCGCAGATGCAGCACCTCGTCCACGTAATCGTCAACCAAGCTATCATGGGTTGCCATGAGCATCGTCATATTCTGTTCGCGCACGATATTGCCGAAAAGGGTGAGCATTTCGCGGCCAGTCTTGCTATCCAGCTCCCCGGTCGGCTCGTCCGCCAAGATCAGGCGCGGACTGTTGGCCAAAGCCCGCGCCACGGCGACTCGCTGCTGCTGCCCGCCAGACATCTCGTACGGCCGGTGGTCAGCCCACTTCGTCAGCCCCACCAGTTCGAGGCACTCCAACGTACGCCTGCGCCGTTCCTTCGGGTCAGCCCCAATCATGCGCAGCATCAGCTCGACATTTTCGTAAGCCGAAAGAGCCGGCAACAAGCCCAACGACTGGAAGATGAAGCCGACCTGATGGCGTCGCCAGCGCGTGAGTTGGCGTTCGTTCCAGGTTCCAATCTCCTGTCCGGAAACGCGCACCGTTCCCTTTGTTGGCCGGTCCAGCCCGCCCAGGCAGTTGAGCAGCGTTGTCTTGCCGCTGCCGGAGCGCCCCTTGAGCGCTATGTAGGACCCCGGGTTGATCGTCAGGTTCACGCCGCGCAATGCGGGGATCTCCTGGTCGCCGAGGCGATAGACGCGCCACAGTTCTTTTGTTTCGATAACGGGAACGCTCACCCCATTTCCATTGCTCGACGGCACCGTGTTGCTCCTGAATTGCGTCATTTCTTGCGCGAGAAGCGGCCCAAAAGCTTACGCACGCCCTTTGTCTCCGGTACAGGTTGCTGAGGTCGAGGCGGAAGCCGTTTGCTCGCATCGGCGCTATCGCCGTTCACCTTGACCTGCGCAGTCTGGGTCTGAACGGCAGGCCGGATCAAGATGCCATCTTCCGTGATCTCGAGTTGAGCACGCCCCCGTATATCGAAATGCTCCAGATACTCCTGCGGCACATGGACGCGGCCTGCTCGGTCGAGCACCACCAATTCCGCATACTGATCTTCGTGGGCTTCTTCTGCGCCTGTCGCATCGCCGTTGGCGTTCATCTCTGTCGAAACAGACTGGCGGATCGTCTCACTCGCCAACATGCCGTCGCGAATGGCGACAACGCGATCCACGTGGCGAGCGATGCCCGGATCATGGCTGACGATCAAGGTCGTAAAGCCCAGCTCGCGCGTCAGCGTCTGGAACGTGCGATAGATCGTCTTGGCCGTCTCCGAGTCCACCTCGCCGGTCGGCTCGTCGGCCAGCAACAGGCTCGGATGGTTAGCGAGGGCCACGGCGATCGCCACGCGCTGCTGCTCGCCGCCGGAGAGTTCGGGCAGATGGTGGTGCATGCGGTCGGCCAGCCCCACGATTTCCAGCAATTCCTCAGCGCGGCGCTTCTTTTGCAAGCCGGTTAAGCCTGCCAGCGTCATCGGCAGGATCACATTCTGCACCGCGTTGAGATACGGCACGAGGTTGCGCGTACTCTGCTGCCAGACAAAGCCTACCTCTTCACGCCGGTATTTATTAAGCTGGCGGTCGGGCATCTTCAACAGGTCATTGCCGCCCACGCGCACGCGCCCCGCAGTCGGCCTGTCCAGCCCGCCGAGGATGTTCATCAGCGTCGATTTACCGCTGCCGCTGGCCCCGACAATCCCCACCAGTTCGCCTTTGTCGACGGTGAAGTGCAGCCCTTGCAGCGCCACCATCTCCAGATCTGCGACCTGATAGATCTTCACCAGCCCTTCGCACAGGATAAACTCTTCGGACATATCCTCTCCCCGCTACAGCGTCTCGCCCAGCTTGATCGCCTGGAATATCTTCATGCGCAAAAGCAGGGCGGCCAAGACGCCGAGCGCCGCCACAAACAGCATCACGAACAGCAGGTAGATGCGCACGATGGCCGGCCATGCAATCTCCACCAGGAACGGGGGCGTCATCGCCCTGGGGTCAGCGCCAACCTGCAAGAACGGGATGTAGAGATTACTGACAACCGCGCCGATAACCGTACCAACCGCCAGGCCGAGGAAGATGACGAAGGCCAATTCCCAGGCCAAGAAAGTCGTCATCTGCCCGGCGGACAGCCCAATCGCACGCAACGTGCCAAGCTCGATATAGCGGCGGCGGAACGAAAACAGCGCATAGAGGAAGAAACCGAGCACCGTCAGCAAAGCGGCAGCCAAGAAGCCCACCGACAGAACGCCGAAGAGCCCCTGTCGCTCCGGCAGACGCTGTTCCTCCGCGATCCGCTGGCGCGCCGAACGCCAGTCGAGCACCATAATGTCAAGATCGCGCAGTTCTGTCTCGATCTTCTCAAAGTCGGCGTCCGGCGTCGTCTTGACCCAGACATCATACGGCAACTGCCCGCCGGCTTGCTCGAAGAAGTGTTCCAGATTGCCCACGATCAGCGGCACAGCGTCTTTTTCAGTCGGGAACCAGGTGGGAAAATGGTCAAACTCGCCTACGACGGTCATGGTCATGTCCGCGCCCGCCGCATAGCTGGTGATGCGCACCTGGATTGGGTCTCCAACGCGAATCGCGTTCTCGCGCATGAATTTACCCGGCAGCAGAATGCCGTCCGGCGTCACGGCTAGGGCGTTCATCAGAGATCCCAAGCCTGCCGGCGCGAAGTCGCGCCGCCAGTAAGCCGCTTTCGGAAAATCGACGCGGTCGATGCCGATATAGCGCGCATCGGTCCACGCACCTTGCGCCTGGATGCGGCCCTTGAAGTCGCCGACGCGTGTCGCCGCCTGAATCTCTGGTATACGCAGATGTTCCGATACCGGCAGAAACACCCATTTCTCCTGTTGGATCACAGAGTTCTGCGCGCTGCCGGAAGCTGACGCGCCAGAGCCGCCCCCGCCGATCTCGCTGGAACTGTCGCTAGCCGGCGCAGTCTCGTCGACCGGCGTCGTCCGCCCCAACTCCGTTAACCTTCCGTCGGCGCCCACGGCGTAATAGTTGTTATCGTACAAATGGGCGTCGAGTGTCTGCGCCAGCGACGCCGTAAAGGTCGACAGGCTCAGGGTCAAGATCAACAGCACGAGCGGCGTGCTGTAGAAGGCGGGATCGCGTGCCAGATACCGTGTCGCCAACAGGAAGCCCACGCTCTTGGTGTGTGCCGCCAGCCAGGCCATAGCCGACATAGTGAACGGCAACAGACGCAGCATGAGCAAGGCCAATGCCAACGCACCCAGCGCAGGGATCAAGAAGAGGAGAGGGTTCTGAAATGGCGTTGCCGACGCAACAGTATCCGGCATAGATATCGACCCTTGCTGGCGTAAAAGATAGGTTCCATACGCAGCCGGGATCAGAAGCAGAACGTCCATCCACGCCCGTTGCCACCAGGGCGGACGCATCGTGCGCGACTGTTCTCGTTTATAAGTCACGATCGTGTGTTTCGCGGCCCCAAAAGAGGGCAGCACCTGCGCCACCATCGTAATGGCAACGGCGAACAGGCCAAAGCGCAGCGTTGCCATCGTCATCTCAACGCGCAACTCAGAGCCTACGGTGAAGTCGAGGAAGCTGCGCGTCGCGCCGATGGTATGCGCGATCTGTTGGCCCACCGGCCATCCCGCGGCCAAAGCCGCTAGGCCAAGCAGCATCGCCTCCAACGTGGCGATGCCCACAACCTGCAACACTGTCGCGCCGCGACTACGCAACACCGCTATCTCGTTGCGCTGCCTTGCGACGGATAACCCCACGACCAACCCTATGAAGGCCAGCAGCAGACCAATGATCGGTATGCTAAACGCATAGAGCAGAATGTTTAGCACCCCCGAAGACGTTCGATAGCGCACCAACGCATCCAGCGGCGACACTTCCAACCGCGTGTTAGGCAAGATGGAGGCCGCTTGCTGCTGCACAGTGGTGATGCGATGTACCAGCCAGCTGACATCGCTCGAATTGATGTCGGAGCCGTCCAGCACCATATACCATAACGCTTGCGCAATCTCATCCGAAAGCGCAGGCGCTATACGCTGTAGGAATGTCTCCTCCGCCACAAAGAACTGATTCTCAAACACCGACTGGCGATAGAACCAATACGGGTCGTTCGGATCGGTCGCAACCCAAACCCCGGCAACCCGGATGGGAATCTGTATCGTACGTCGCGCCGTGTCCTGATCGGCGCGGCGGAAAGTGACAAACTCCTCGCCCGCCTGGATGCCAAACTGATCCGCCATGGTCTCCGAGACCAACACCTCGACCGTCGAGTCCATATTGGAATCGGCAGGCGCGGGCAGCGCACCTTCCAGCAAAGTGATATAGTCTGCGAAATTACTGGCATAGGTGAAGTTCACCCAGGCCAACGGGTCCTTGACATCGGCATACGCCAGGTCCTCGGTGGGAAAAAGGCGGAAGTTGTCGGTGCGCAGATAGCGCGCCGTCAGCTCCACAGGCAGCCCCAGCAAATCCGGGGCCTGTTGGGTCATGTACGTATCGACCTGCTCGATGTCTTCCCACTCTTTCAAGCCGTACAGTGAGCCGACATAGCGGAACATAAAAGCGAAAGGCGGGCGCTGCATCGCGCCTTCGCCCTCCACGTTGGTGAGTTCATCTTGGAGAATACGGTAATAGACGGCATCCGTATAGAGGGGGATGCTCATCACAATGGCGACGGAGGCCACCAGGCCGAGCGCAGTGGCAAGCGCAAGCCCGCGCTGAGCAAAAAGCCGGCGCGTCGCAACCGCAAAGATGGCAAGAGTACGCAGCAGAAAGTTCATCTCTGGTTGATTGTTCTATTGCCCAATGACGACCTGTCCCTCTTCGAGGCCCTCTTTAACTTCGACGCGCTCCGGCGTGATGATGCCAACGACCACGTCTACGCGGCGCTGCATATCCCCATCCTGGATCACGGCGAAGCGGCGGCCCTCGAACATGCGCAGAGCCTGCGGCGGCAGCCACAACACATCGTCCTTGCGCTCTAGCTCGACCGTCACGCGCACAAGATCACCCAACTCAAACCCCGCCTCTGCCGGCGATTGATTAACGGTAACGCGCGAGGACTTATCCATGTCCTCCACTGTCGTACCGCGGCCGCCGCTGCCATACGGATAGGGCAACCGCCGGATGAAACCGGTCAACTCCACCCCGGGACGGCTAACCAGCATGATGCGCGCAGGCAGACCCTCGGCTAGGTCCACCAGTTGGTTGCTGATCAGGTCTGAACTCACTTCTAGTTCGCTGACGTCAGCCAGACTAGCCACGGACTTATAAGCGTCGACCGATTGCCCAGGCGTTAGCGCGAACGAGAGAAGCTGTCCGTCGAACGGCGCGATCACCTGCGAATCAGCGATGTCGGCTTGCAGTTTGCTCACGTTCAACTCGGCGCGCGACACGTCGCTGATCAGGAGCGGGTCGACGCCTTTGGCAAGACGATCCAGTGCCAACTGCTGGAGTTCGATCTCCTTCTCCTGCAATGCGATCGCCGTCTTATCAGGCGTCGCTTCGCTGCGCTGCGCGTCCAAACGGATCTGAGCCATCTCCAGATTGGCCTCGGCTACCGCCACCTCGTATGCGTGCGCCTCCTGCGCCTGCTCCAGCCGCACCTGCGCTCTCTCGAGTTCCAGCAAGGCGGACTCCAGTTCGCGCTCCAGCGGATCGATCTCCAATTCCGCCAGAATCCGCCCCTCTTCCACCATGTCGTTGCGTTTATTAAAGACCGCGCGCAAGCGCCCGCTGTTACGGAAGAAGAGGTCTTCCTCCTCCACTGGCGCAATGCGACCGCTAAACTCCAACTCATTAACGATCTCGCCGCGCTTGACCGTATAGGTCGGTTTGACGGGGACGATCGCAGTCGGGATCGGCGTGGGAGTTGGATTGCCGTCGGTCGCCCGGTCCACTTCAGTCGCCGGCAGCAACGCGCAACCGCTTAACAAGACAGCAACCAATGCCAACCGCCAACCGTGGGTTATCAGTTTACCGTTCAATTTCTCGTCACCTCATCGCCTACGTTCAAGTCGCCTGCGTTCATAGTGCCCTAGGCGGGTTTGTACCTCTGCGGGGCGTACTAACTATATGGGGTATGCACTTCGTCGAGGACCACTAATGACCGATCTGATGACCCAAGAAGTCATCTCACGTAGTCTACCACAACACATCAAATCATTAGGAAACCGCTTGCCTTAGCGCGGCTCTGGCTTCGGTCCCACAACGCGGCAACTCCAGGCCGCCTAGGCCTGCGGCATCAGGACGTCAGGCCGGTATTTCGTCCAGAACGCGAGATAGGGCGCGGTCACGCGCATGAAATGCGTCCAGCTTCCCGGCTCGGCGGCCTCATCCCCGCCGACATCCTCGCGCGCATGGATGATCACGAAACCGCAACCCGCCAGGCTGTTGACCACCGCGCTCAGGGCATGTACATATTCGTGCGGGCTGGCGATGCGCTGGTTCACCCCCTGCTCATCCGCCACGTCCCAATGCGGAAACAACTCGGTAAGCTGTCTGCCGTTGACATAGGCGTGTTTGAGCAGATACCCCTCGCCGTTCCAACTCGTCTCGTCGACTGTCTGCATAAATGGGTTGAACCACTCCATGCGGTACATCCCGCCCGCCTGCAACACCCGCGCAACCTCGCGGTGCACAGGGCGCACATCCGGGACGAAGTTGATCGAATAGGCATGATAGACCAGGTCGAACGAAGCCGGCTCAAAACGACTCAGATCGCGCATGTCGCCCTGCTCCGCCCGAATTGGCACGCCGTAGTGCGCGGCGGCGATGCGGTCACGCTCCAACTGCGTCTCGGAGATGTCGAAGACCGTCACCTCAGCGCCCAACAGGGCGAACGCCGCTGATTGCTGGCCCCCACCCGACGCCAGGCAAAGGACGCGCTTCCCCTCGACCTCGTCCATGATGCCATCCGGATCAAGCAGCCGACGCGCGCTGCTGACGTCGAGGTCGAGAAACGGCCGAGAATAGGCCACGTTGGCGCGGGCCAATTCCTCCCAGCGTTCCTTGTTGTAGCGAATCGAATCCCCCACGTCGCTCATGGCAGTTCTCCCATCCTCCGCTATCGGTTTACTAGAACAACGTAACGGGCAAGATGCCTCACGCAAACGACGTCGACTAGCCGCACGAGCCAGCGTCAGAGATACTGGCGTGCATAGAGATCGGCGTACAGCCCGCCCGCCGCCAGCAATTCCTCGTGCGTGCCGCGCTGCACAATGCGCCCGCCATCCACGGCGCAGATCAGGTCGGCATGGCGAATGGTGCTGAGCCGGTGAGCAATCACGACCGACGTCCGCCCCTCCAGCAGCCTGTCCAGTGCGCTCTGGATCAACACCTCGGTCACCGTGTCGACGCTCGCCGTCGCCTCGTCCAGCAAGAGGATGCGCGGGTCCGCCAACACCGCACGGGCGATACAGATTAACTGGCGCTGGCCGAGCGACAAGTTGGCGCCGCCTTCCATCACCTGCGTGTCGTACCCTTCGGGCAGCAGCGTGATGAACTCATGCGCGTTGGCGTACCTAGCCGCCGCCTCCACGTCCGTATCCGACTTCACCGGCTGTGAGAAGCGAATATTGTCGCGCACGCTGCCTGTAAATAAAAACGGATCCTGCGGCACAAGCCCCATCTGGCTGCGCAGAGATTGTTGCGTCACCGACCGCACGTCAATGCCGTCGATCCGAACCTCCCCCTCGGTCGCATCATAGAAGCGAGCGATCAGCCCGGCGATAGTCGTTTTGCCCGCGCCCGTCGGCCCCACGAGGGCGACCGTTTGCCCCGGCTCAATCGTCAGGTCGATGCCGGTCAAGACAGGTACGCCTTCCTCGTACTCGAAGCCGACCTCGTCCAGTTCGATCTGCCCCTCGATTCGCGGCATGGCGCGCCCGTCCTCCGGGTCGTCCACATCCACGTCGGTGTCGAGCAGGTCCAAGACGCGTTCGCCGCCCGCCATGGCGGCCTGCATTGTCGTGTAGAGTTGGCTCAAGTCCTGGATGGGTGCGAAGAAGCGCGATACGTAGGCCAAGAACGCCACCAACACGCCGATAGTGACCTGCCCGTTGATCACCGCAATGCCGCCGAACAGGAGCACCACCCCCGTGGCGACCATGCTCAGGAACTCTACCGTGGGCAGAAAGATGAACGACAGCGACATCGCGTCGACGTGCGCATCGCGGTTGGCGAGATTCACCGAGTCGAAGCGCGCCTGACTCGCGTCTTCTTGGGCAAACGCCTGGATCACGCGCATGCCCGAAATGTTCTCCGCCAGGTTGCCCACCACCGCCGCAACGCTGCTGCGCGTCTGGCGAAAAGCGGCCTTGGCGCGGCTGGCAAAGAGATACGTCGCCAGCGCCATCAGCGGCAGCACCGAAAATGTGAGCAGCGCCAAACGCGGGCTCATCGACACCATCACGACGACGATGCCTGCTAATAAAACCGTGTCGCCCAACAGCGTGACCACGCCTTGCGACAGCAGTTCGTTGATCACGCCCACATCGTTGATCACCCGCGACACGGTGACGCCAATGATGTGCCGGTCGTGATAGCCGATTGACACCCGCTGTAAATGCTCAAAAAGCTGCGACCGCAATGTCGCCAGCACCTTCTGCCCAACCCACGATAGCAGATAGGTCTGTCCGGCGGCGGTTACGTAGATGCCGCCGAACGCCGCAGCCGTTAACAGCGCGATTCGTGTCAGACCGCTCGCGTCGCCGGCGGCGATGTAATCGTCGATCGCTATCTTCACCAAGTAGGGCGTGGCGAGCGTCAGACCGGTCGACAGAAACATCAGCGCCACTGCCCCCAGCATGCGGCCTCGGTAGGGCTGCAGATAGGCCAGAAGTCGCACCACAACGCGGCGGTCGAAGGCGCGCCCTTCCCGTTCTTCACCCAGACCGCGTAAGGCGCGGCCCGGCCCCATGTTGACGCCGCTTGAACCGATAGAAAAACTCATGCCGTCAATTCGTCCTTGCCGGACCCTGCGATCACCGCTTGCGCGCCAGCGTCATGCCGTCCCCAATAGGAACCACGCTGAGGTCGACGCGTTGATCATCCAGCAGTTGCCTGTTCATCTCGCGGATGGCGACCACGCCATCCCCTTGCTGCGTGTGGTCGATCACGGACCCGCTCAAGAAGATGTTGTCGATCACGATCAGCCCGCCGGTGCGAAGCAGCTTCAACCCCAACTCGAAGTAAGCCATATTGTTGGGCTTATCTGCATCAATGTACATGAGGTCATACGCGCCATGCTGCGCCGGGTCTTCGGCTAACGCCGTCAGCGTCTCCAGCGCAGGCGCCAGGCGCAGGTCGATCCGCTCGGCCATCCCCGCCTCTTGCCAGTAGCGCCGCGCCAAGGAGGTATACTCGTCGCTGACATCGCAAGCCAGCAGCCTGCCGTCCTCCGGCAGCGCATACGCCATCGCCAACGTCGTGTAGCCCGTGTAGATGCCCACCTCGATGGCGCGCTTGGCGTCGACCAGCTTCATCAGCAGCGCCAAGAACTGGCTCTGCTCCGGCGCCGACGCCAAATCCCGCGACGACAGCCGATAAGTCTCCTCGCGCAGACGCCGCATCACGTCCGTCTCGCGCAGCGAAACCTCCATCATGTACTCATATAGTGCATCATCCACACTGATCGTTCGGATCGCCAACGTGTCCCCCTTACAACATTCCGCCTAACAACCGAATCCGTACAGCTGCTTACTCTGCCAAATACCCCAGCCGCGCCGCCATCTTCTGCGCCCGCAAGGCCAGTTCCGATGCATAGAAGCAGTGCTCCTGCGACATAGCCGACTCCGTGCGGTGCAAGATGTCGTACACAAGTTGCCGCCCATAGGGCAGTTCCACGCCGGAGCAATCGATATGCTGCACACCCTTCTGGTCGACCAGGAACAAGTGATCCGCGCCCGGACGCCCGGCGATGTCCAGATACTTGCGCACCTCTATCGTACCTTCTGTGCCGACCACGAACAGCCGTCCGTCGCCCCAGGTAGGCAGCCCATCCGGCGTGAACCAGTCCACGCGGATGTAGCCCGTGCAGTTCTCGGCGCTCAGCATCACGTGCCCAAAGTCCTCCAGTTCCGGGTGCTCCGGGTGGTTGTAGTTCGCCACCTGCGCGGCGACAATCTGTACCTGCTTCGCCCCGGTCACGTAGAGGAACTGGTCGAATTGATGCGAGGCGATGTCGGTGATGACGCCGCCGTATTGGGCGCGCTCGAAGAACCACGGCGGCCGCGTCTCCAGCCGCGCCAGATGCGGACCTGTGCCGATGGTGTTGACCACCTGTCCAATCGCTCCGCCGCGCACTAGCTCCGCCGCTTTCGTCGTCGCCCGATTCTCGAAACGCTCGCTGAAGTCAATCGAATAGATGCGCCCCGTCTCGGCCTGCACGCGCCGCGCCTCCTCGAGCTGCGCCAGACTGGTGAAGCCCGGCTTGTCACTCATGAAGTCCTTGCCGTGGCGCATGGCCGCGATGCCAAGTTCGGCACGCTCACAAGGAATCCCCGCCGTAATGATCAGGTCGATGGATTCGTCCTCCAGGATCGCCTGCACGCTCGTGCCCAGCTTGGCCTGCTGATAGGCTGCATGGTACTGCGCCGCCAGTTCCGGCTCCTTGGCGAAGAAACAGGCCAACTCCGCGCCCGCGCCGAGCAGTGCGTTAGTCTGCCCGTAGATATGGCCGTGGTTCAGCCCGACCGCTGCGAATCGAACGGTCCGCTTATCAGTCATCGTTGCTTCCTCTCTGGGGGTATAGTGCAGTGTCGATGCTCGACCGCGCGGATGTCACGTCGAGCGCTCGCAGTCACCTCAGGACACAACCTCTCCAACCACCTGCCGCCCGTCCTCGATCACGGACCCGCGCAGAATCACCGCGTCCGCAATCAACACGTGGTTGCCGATACGGCAGTCCTCCTCGATATAGACGCGCGGGCCGATCACGCAGCCGGTCCCGATCGTCGTCCCTTCTTCGATGCGCAGCGGCGTGATCAGATGCGTGTGCTTGCCCACCGTGCGCGGCGCGAGCTGCGGGGTATCGCCGCCCTCGTTCAAGTAGTGCCGGTTCAGCGCGAGGAGATCGGCGGCGTTCGTCAATTGCAGCCGGTGCTCGGTGAAGACGCCCGCCACGTGGCCTGTACTGTCGATCAGCATCTGGATCGCGTCCTGCAACTCATACTCGCCGCGCGGCGAGGGGCGCACCTCCGGCAGCGCCTCCATAATCCGCTCTGAAAAGACGTACAGCGGCAGGCTGGAGATGTTCGACGGCGCCTCCTCCAGTCGCGGCTTCTCGACGATGCGGCGCACTCGCCCGTTCGCCAGTTCGACGATGCCCGTGCGGCTCACCAGCGCCGGGTCGATCTTCATCAGGCTTAACGTGGCGGCTGCACTTTCGCGAGCATGCACATGCATCAACTCCGCCACATGCTCCGCCGGCGTCAGGTTATCGCACGCAGAGAGGATAAACGGGCCGTGAATCAGCGGCGCGGCCAGACTCAACGCGTTCGCCATGCCCAGACGTTCCGGCTGCACCACGAACGTGATCTTCACGGGCAGCCGGCAGCGCTCCTGGAAATGCCGTCGAATCTCGCTGTCCTCTTGGCTCACCACCATCAGGACCTCGTCCACGCCGTTCTCGACAAACGTCTCCAACACGCGCTCGACGATCGGCTTCCCCAGAATTGGGATCATGGCCTTGCTGCGCGCCAACGTCAACGGATGCAGCCGCGACCCTTTTCCCGCGGCAAGAATAACGCCTTGCATCGCGCCGCCCCTCACCAGTTATCGCCGCCGGAGGGCGTCAACAGCCGCACGCTGCCGTCGGGCCGGCAAAAGTGAATGCTATAGCGTGCGGCCTCGTCTGGGTGCGCCTGCGGATAGCGGGCATGCACCGCCTCGGCGATTGTCTCTCGCGCCGCCGGGTCGATGAGCGCAATGCAGTTGCCGCGGAACCCGGCCCCGCTGAAGCGCGTCCCATACACGCC
>JASGTU010000357.1 GCA_030058085.1 Chloroflexota bacterium | reverse complement strand
TAGCCGTTACCAAGATGGTGTTAGCATCGGCCAGAGAGTTGCGCAGCTTCTTGCTGGTCAACGGCGCCAATTGGTCAATGGTTGTCTCGACTGTCTTGCCGGTGGCCTTGGCCATAAAGTGGGCGACGCGATCCTTGCGACTCTTGAGCTTCACTCCGTCTACGATGACATCGAGCTTGTCGCTTGCCGACGATTCGAGGGTGATGCCACGTTCTGCACCCGGCATGAGCGCGGCCATGCCTACGTCGGTGATGGTGGGCGGCGTTGCCAGAGCGATCTGTAGATCCGCGTGGCAGCGGCCATCCAATAACTCGACGAGTTCCTGCGCCATCTCGTAGCGCAGGGCGTCGACCAGGACATACGCCTGCCGCTCCTGGCTCGAAGCCAGCATCTCGGCAAAAATGTCCGCCTGGGCCAGCACCCCTCCGATCTCAAACTGGTCCCCGGCATAGGCCTGCACAAACTGCTCCGAGAGGCTGTTGGCAACCTGGCTGTAGCGCTGTCTAGCGTGCGCGACCAGCTTAAGCAGACGATCGTGCTGTGTATGGTCCGGGTCAAACTGGTGGAAGTCCCGTTCCAGATGGCGCTGGGCGCTGTCCAATCGGCACCAGGGTTCATCGCCGTGGGCATAGTTCGACAGCAACGCGTCTGCATGCCAGCTCTTGCCCTTGAGCGCGCCCTCGATGCGCACCGCCTCGGCTAGGATGTCGGCGGCGGATGCCACGACCTCCCAGTGCTTCTTGATGTCGGGTTGTTGGCTCGCCCAGAACCCCTGGATGCGTCGCCGGATCAGGTCGCGCAAACGCTGGCTGACTCGCTGCAGGAGCGCCTCTTCGACCAGGCCGAGCATGCGCTGCTCGCTGCAGAGGAAGGTCTCCGTCTGGCGCAGCGCCTCCAGCGGCAGATCATTGGTTGGGACGGACATTTCATCGGCCACGCGCGCGGACCACTGCACGTAGCTCTGCGCGCCGTCTCGCCGGTTGCGCCAGTCCGTCGCCAGCTTGACCGCGGCTTGGCGCGCGATCTCCTCTCCGGCAAGGGGAAAAGCCGCGTAGTCCTGCGGCGCCCGCTCCCTCAGAGCGGACAGGTAGTCGGTCATCAGGACATTCCGCGCCGTCAGGGCGCGAAGCTCCTGCGGCCCGTCGCCCGCCAAGCTGACGCCAAGGGTATCCGACAGCAACTGGCGCAGCGCGGTGAGGGCGCTTCGCTTCTCAATCTCGCCGTCAAAGGCGTCGCCGATCAGAAAGCGCAGCGCGATCTCGTGAGCATTGCCGGTGTCGAAGATCATGGCGAGGGCGCCGGTCTGGGCCTCTGCGCCCCTTTCGGCTACCCGATCCAGCTCGGCCAGAGTTAGCTGGCGGGCCTGCACCTGTCCGACGATCTTGGTCACGGCGGCGGGCGGCAGCACCCGGCTCAGCGCCGTTTGGGCGATCGCTTCCAACGCGGTGTCCTGTTCCGGCGGCTGCTGGCCGGGGCGCATCACGACGCCGGCCGCCTCATATTCGATCAGGGCAGACTGCGCATCCTGGCGCGCAAGCGGCACATAGAGTACGAGCCGCGGCGGCGTCTCGCGATAGCCCCAAATTGTCTCCAAATCGTGGCGCAGCGCCAGGAAGCCGGTCTCGGCCGAGTAGCAGACTAGATGGTCGCAGCCTAGTTCGCCCACGGTGAGGGCGGCGGCCAACTCGGCGTAGTCCCGGCCTGGGTCGTACCAGACGACTGTGCCGGCGTGGTCGACCTGCGCGCGAATGCGGTTGAGCAGCTCTTGTGTCACCTGTCCCATCATC
The DNA here is from genome assembly GCA_030058085.1 of Chloroflexota bacterium. Classification (GTDB taxonomy): domain Bacteria; phylum Chloroflexota; class Anaerolineae; order Caldilineales; family Caldilineaceae; genus JASGTU01. Next base: position 2,166 of record JASGTU010000357.1, on the reverse strand, counting down.
TATCCCTCGTCATCTTGACGACGCCACCTTGACGAATCCGCGACGCCGCATTTGCTGCGCCATCGCGCTCCATTCATACGCGCCGGTCGCCAGTTGCGCCCACATCTTTTGCGCCTCGTTCCACGGCGTCAGCGCATGCAGCGGTGCGATGCTGATGATCACGCCGTCGTTGAGGTCCGGCGGCAACTTCATGGCCGCGACCTTGTCCAGCGTGTTACGGAAACTCGTCACCTCGTCGACGAGCTTCTGTTGGCGCTCGATTTCGCGCTCGCGGCGTTTGCGCGCTGACCCCTCAAGCGCGCCCAGGCTCTGTTGTAGCTCGTCCAGACGAGCCTCTTCCAGCAGCACCTTGCTGTCGGCGTAGGGCTTGCGTGCGGCCTCCAGCAGCGTCATCTCGCCCATGCGGTGGACATAGAGCCAGATGCCGTAGCTGCGCTTCTCCGGCTGGAGCAGCCAGTAGATGGGCGCCTTGCGCCGGCTCTTGGAATAGCGCTTGATGTGGAAGGCGTAGAAGCCCTTGCGCGGGTCGCGGAAGTAGCTGCGCAGATCGGGGAAGCCGAGAATATCGCAGGCCTCCTGGATGATGTCGTCGCCGCGGTCGCCCCACAGCAGACGAATGACCTGCTCCACGCGGGCCACGAGGTCGGCGGGGTGGTTCTCATCGTCGACGAGGATGCCGTCCCAGGCGACGGGGAAGGGGTAGGCGTCCGCGTCGAGGGCCGCGCCGGGCATGCCCGGGCCGGGGAGGTCGAGCACGTCCTTGCGGCTGCGCAGCCAGGCTTCGCCCGCGATGTGGTCCTTGCGCGCCGGCAGGCCATCGGTCCCGATCAGTGCGCCGGGCGCGCAACGGGGCAGCGGATCGAAGGGCCCTTGCAGCGCGGGCAGCAGCGACGAGTCCAGCGCCATGCGCACATCCCAGCGGCCAAAGGCGACGCCCACGCACCACATGAGCAAGTTTTGCACGCGCAGGGGCAGGTCCTCGGGGGGAGCGGCCTCCTCTTCATCCTCGGCCTCTTGCTCTTCCGGGCCGGCGGGCGGCTCATGAGGCGACTCATCGGACGCGCCGCCCATCTCGGCCCGGATAGCGGCGCGGTCAGTCTCGTCCAGCCCGTAGAGGTCGAAGGCGAGGTCGTCGATCTCGGCCTGGACCGCAGCCAAGGCGGCGCGGCGGTTCTGCTCGGCCTGGTCGAGGCGCAAACCGGCCTGCAGGAGGGAGGCGTCTTCGTGAAGGGCGAGGCTGGGCAGGCCGAAGACGTGGGCGGTCTCGTCGCCCAGGTCGCGCCGGCGCTGGAGGTCGTGGGCCTGTAGGGCGAGGTCTGCCAACCGGTCGCGTGTCAATGGGTCGGAAAGGTCCGGGACCGGCGTGTTCTGGATCAAACCGACCTCATAGGACTGCGCGAGTTCGGTTCTCGCGAGTTGTAGTCGCACCATGAATTCGAATGCAGACGAATTCATAATTGCAAGAACTGAGGCAATATCCATGTGCTCATCGGATCCAACCCAGACCGTGGGTCCCTTATTGCTGATAATGCATCCCGACGGAAGAATTCTCGGACTGAACGAGTCTGTCCTAAGAGGCCAGGTGACCCCCGGCCTAAGGAAGTGCTGGTAGTTCGATGGATGTTCGCTTGTTCGACCTGGTCTACCGAAGAAGTCATAATAGGTCTGGCGTCCGACATCCCAGTCAACAAGCAGGTGCATATCGTCATAGTAGCGGGAGTTGGGTCCGCCCTTCTGATACGGGAGCCACTGTCTATGTACCCCTCTCTTAGCGTTCGACGGCTCCCATACAAGCCTGACATATCTGTCTTTGTTGCCAGGATGATCGCCGACTCTCGCAATTCGGCCGTTATGCTCGACTTTTTCCAAATCGCCAAAGACAGCAATGACCGCGTGCGTAGTCCAATAGGCAAATGGCGACCCGGGAATCCTTCCGAACTCAGATGTGTCCGCCGTAAAGAGATTGTCGACGCTCTCAGCGTGGTTGAACGCTGTCACCTGGGCAGCTAGAGCATCGTCCTTATCTTCAATCGGCTCCTTAAGCAGCCGGAAGAACACGGTCTCAGCCATCACTTCTTCTCCAATGCATACGCGGCTGTCTCGACCATGGCCGTGTCGAGCACACCGTAGCCCAGGTCGGCCAGCGCAATCATGCGGCACTCCTGC
>JASGTU010000356.1 GCA_030058085.1 Chloroflexota bacterium | reverse complement strand
TGTTCGCCGATATGATCGCGTGTATAGGCGAAGAACTGGTCGCTGCCCGCGTCGGTCAGCTGGAAGCTGATCTCCCACCGGCCATACTGATCCGGCGCGGCAACAGCCGCCCGCAAGATATCGCCGGTCATGACCGTCTCAAAAACCTGGTCCGGATAGGGAATATCGACCGGCTCCGCATTGCCCGCCACAATCTCGGCCTGCAGGTCCGACGCCGCGGTTGGACGGTTGGTCGTATTGATCACGATGTTCGAGGCGAGCGGGATGCCGCCCGGATCGACGAATTCCAACTGACCGGTAGATCGCAGGGTTTGGACCGCCTGGTCCGGGTTATCGATACCGGGCAGCTCGACGATCAAACGGCGGTCGCCCTGCGCCTGCACCACGGCTTCGGCCACGCCCAACCCGTTGACGCGGTTCTCGACGATCGTCTTGGCCGCGCTCATCGCCCCCTCGTCTAGGGGTTGGCCCTCCGCCAAATCCGCCTCCAGCAGCACCTGGGTCCCCCCGCGCAGGTCAAGCCCCAGCCGGAACTCCCTCAAGCTGCGGGGCGTCTCGGCGCCTCGGGACACGGCTCGGTTCAGCCAGTCCGGGTGATCGAGCGGCAGCACGATATAGAGCGCACCCAGGGTGAGAACAACGATCAAGATCAAAGCAATCGTAGTCGTATTGCGCATAAAATCCCTACTCCAGTGGGCAGGAAGCAATCCCGTCACGAGCGTGACCAGCAGACGCGCTTCCCGACGCGAGATGGGCGTTGCATAAGACAGGACAAACGCGGTCATTATAGGGCCGCCCCCTAGGGCTGTCAAATACAGGCGCTCTTATGCCCTTTTTGGCGCTTCATTTCGGACGCCCTGTATGTCAGGATCGGCCATCCGGCTAGAGAGATCGTCGTGCCCGCTTTGTTGACCGCGCCGCCCTTCGGCGCTAGACTGGGCTTCATTAATCGACGCAGATCGTTTGCTAGAAATGACGCCCATGACCGTACCCATGACTTTCGCCCAGTTCGCACAGACCATCCAAAACAACATCGCCCAGGTCATCGTCGGCAAACACGAAGCCGTCGAGCTAATGCTCGTCGCCCTGCTTTGTGATGGGCATGTCCTTCTGGAAGACGTCCCCGGTATCGGTAAAACCACATTGGCCAAAGCGCTCGCCCGCAGCATAGACTGCACCTTCTCCCGCATCCAGTTCACACCTGACCTGTTGCCCAGCGACGTGACCGGCATCAATTACTACAACCAGAAACGCCAGGAGTTCGAGTTTCGACCCGGCCCTGTCTTTCATCAAATCCTGCTCGGCGACGAGATCAACCGCGCCACCCCTCGCACGCAGTCCAGCCTGCTCGAAGCCATGCAGGAGCGCCAAGTCACCGTAGACGGCGAGACCTACCCGCTCTCGCGCCCGTTCATGGTATTGGCGACGCAGAATCCGGTCGAACTTGAAGGCACTTTCCCCCTGCCCGAAGCGCAACTCGACCGCTTCATGCTGCAAGTGCGCCTGGGCTACCCCGCGCTTGAAGAGGAAGACGAGATCCTCCTGCGCTACGAACACGCCGATCCACTCGACGACCTACAGTCTGTAGCGGACATCGAAACCGTGCTCAGCCTGCAAGAGCAAGTGCGGCAAATTCACGTCAGCGAAGATCTGCGCCGCTACATCCTAAACGTCGTACGCAGCACGCGCGAGCACGCCCTTGTTGAACTGGGCGTGTCCCCGCGCGGGTCGCTTGCCCTCTACCGCGCCAGTCAGGCGCTAGCCGCTCTGCGCGGCCGCGAGTTCGTGATTCCCAGCGACGTGCAGCATCTTTGCCCAGCCCTGCTCACACACCGCATCCACATCAGCCCGCAGACGCGGCTGCGCGGGCGAACGCCTGCCCAGATCGTTGCCGAAATCGCCGGCAGCGTCGCCGTCCCTGTCGCCCAGTAGCGCGCCATGCTCCTGCCGCAAAGTCAATCGCGCGTCGTCGATACCCAGAAAGACACCCAGTTTAGCGACGCCTGGGTGCTCCTCTCCGCCATCCTCCTGGCGGCAGGCGTCATCTTCGACAACCTCTTCCTCACTACCGCAGCCCTCTTTCTCGTCCTAATCGCAGCCGTCGCCTGGACATGGGCGAGGTTTAGCCTAGCCGGTTTCTGCTATGAACGCCGCTTCAGCGAGACGCGCGCCTTCCTGGGCGAGACCGTCAAACTGACGCTCGCCGTCCACAACCGCAAGCCCCTGCCCATGCCCTGGGTCACAGTGCGCGACGTATTCCCTTCCAGCCTGCCCGTCGCGCAAAACCGGCTCGAGGTCAACCCGACGTCCAACCTGGCAGAGTTCTCCACCTTCTGGATGATCGGCCCCTACCAGCGCATCTCTCGGTCCTTTGAAGTCAGTTGCAGCGAGCGCGGCTTCCATCGTTACGGCCCGGCGCAGGTTCTGACCGGCGACGCCTTTGGCTTCTTCAACCGTGGCGGCGAGTGCGGCGGCGAAACGCGCCTGATCGTCTACCCTCGCCTCTACTCCGTCGCCGAGATGCAGATCCCGGCCAAAAACCCTTTCGGCGAAACGCGCGGGCGCGGCAACCTCTTCGAAGACCCGCTGCGCACAGCCGGCATCCGCAACTGGCACGCGTCGGACGGGCTGCGCCGCGTGCATTGGAAGGCCAGCGCACGCTTCCAGGAAATGCTCAGCCGCGTCTACGAGCCGAGCGAAGAGCAGGTGATCCAGCTTTTCCTCAACGTCGCCACGCTGGAGCGCCATTGGCATGGCTTCATCCCCGAGTTGCAGGAACGCGCTATCAGCGTGGCGGGCAGCCTCGCGCTCCTCGCCACAGAGCAACGTCGCGCTGTCGGCCTCATCGCCAACGGCGCCCTCCCCGGCAGCGACCAGCCCATTCGCCTCATGCCAGGGCGCAGCCCGCAGCAACTCGTCCACATCCTGGAACTGCTAGCCGCGGTCACGCCTTTTGCTACCCGGCCCATTGAACAACTACTCTCCGAGGAATCTCCTCGTCTGCCCTGGGGCGCCACGCTGGTCGTCGTCACGGCCATCGCCCACCCCGATCTGCTGGCTGAGTTGGCTGACCTCGCCGCGGGCGGCAGGCGCATCACACTCATCAGCTTGGCCGAGAAGCCCCCGCGCCGCTGGACCGGCGGCATCACGGTCTATCACCTGCCGCATCTCGTCGACGACATCATCGCGCCGCAGCCGGCATCACTAGACGCGCCAGAGGAGATCGCCGCCTGATGCTCCTCGCCAATCGCCGCCATCGCCTGCTTTTCCTCGCCATCGCCGGTATGGACGTCGCCTGGGTCCTGCCCTTTGTGCTCACATGGGTCGCCTACTCTGCCCGCTATCGCGGCATGCCGCCCGCCTCTTCATACGCCTCGCTGCTCCTGAACCCGCTCGTCCTGTTCTTGCTCTGCTGGGCCGCCATGATCCTCTACCTTTTCCTCGCCGATCTCCTAAACCGGCAAGAACTGGACACGCCCGCCCGCGAGCTTGCCATTCTCGGCCTGCTGTTGAGCACCTCCTTGATCGCCATCCGTCTGCTCCTCTATCCGGCTGCTCCTCTACTCGACCTCGACTGGCTGGCGGACACAGCGACAGCCGTCCTGAACTTCACCACAACGCTTCGCCCGCCGCTGCTCGTTCTGGCAGTCAACGCCTACTTGTGGATCCGCGTGGCAATCGCCACGGATCGCGGCGTCTCGTTCTTCAGCGTCGGCGTTACGTTTCGTCTCGGCATGCTCCTAGTGTTATTCGGCGGTATTCTGCTCACTACCCTGGGAGGGCAGCCGGCAGTCGTCGCCATCCACGCTTTTGTGCTCTTCTTCGCCTTCGGGCTGCTCGCCGTTGCGCTGGCGCGCATCGACGAAAAGGCGATTGGCGCGGCCAATAGCACCGGAGCGCTCTTGCCCTGGTCGCGCTTTGCTCAGCTAGTGGCGTCCGTCCTGCTCTTTATCAGCACCGCGCTGGCGTTGACGCGGCTGGTCAATCCGCCCGCCTTACGTGCGCTGATTCACGTCTTCGATCCGCTCTGGTCCGCGATCGGTTGGGTGCTGATGCGTCTGCTCGTGGCTGTCTTCCTGCTGCTTGGCCCGCTAATGGAACGCTTCGTAGCCTACATGCAGCGCCTGGCGGCCAACATTGAACCGCAGCCCGTAGGGCAGCCGGTCGGCCCAATCGAATACGGAACCGTCGAAACCGCCGTGCGCGAGTGGGCCGCCCTGCGCTACTGCCTGACAGCCGGGGCAATCATCGTCGTGTTGCTTCTCTTGTTGCTCTTCTTCGTGAGGACCCGGCCGCGCACCCGCACAGCCGAACCGGAGGAGGTCGCGCCGGAGGAACTAACCGGTAGCGGCGGGCTGGAACGTATGGGCTTGAGTCGCCTGCGCGAATGGCTTAACCTGCTGCGGCGACACGGCCTCAGCCGCCAGCTCCTCGCCGCGGTAACCGTGCAAAATATGTACGCCAACCTCGGCCGCATCGCGCGACGCCGCGGCCACCCGCGCTCGCCCGCC
>JASGTU010000355.1 GCA_030058085.1 Chloroflexota bacterium | reverse complement strand
TGCGCCGATACCCAATGAATGGCCCCGCGCACCTTGCGCCCCTGAGGAGCGGCCCCGCCCTGCGTCGCCGGGTCATACGTACAGCGCAGCTCCGTCACCTCCCCTGTTTGCGGGTCCTTGATCACCTCGTCGCACCGGATGATGTACGCATAGCGCAGGCGCACTTCCCGGCCCGGCGCCAGGCGATAGAATGACTTGGGCGGATCTTCCATGAAGTCATCCCGCTCGATGTAGATCTCGCGCGAGAAGGGAACGGGCCGCGAGCCTTCCTTGGGCACATCATGCGGCCAGTACGGCGCATCCAACTGCTCGACCTGGCCTTCCGGGTAATTGGTGATCACGACCTTCAGCGGACGCAACACGCACATCACGCGCGGCGCCCGGTAGTTCAGATCGTCGCGGATGCAATACTCCAGAAGGGCGATGTCCACGCGGCTGTTGGCCTTGGCGACGCCCACCTTCTCGCTGAACGTGCGGATGGCCTCCGGCGTGATGCCGCGGCGCCGCAGTCCGGCGATGGTCGACATGCGCGGGTCGTCCCAACCGCTGACGTAGCCCTCGTTCACAAGCTGCAGCATCTTGCGCTTGCTCATCACCGTGTAGTCGAGGTTGAGCCGGGCGAACTCGTATTGGCGCGGCTGCGGCGGCTCGATCAGGTTGTCCACCAGCCAGTCGTAGATCTCGCGGTTGTTCTCGAACTCCAGCGTGCAGATCGAGTGCGTGATGCCCTCGATGGCGTCTGACAGCGGGTGTGCGTAGTCGTAGAACGGGTAGATGCACCACTTGTCGCCCGTGCGGTAATGATGGGCGTGGCGGATGCGATAGAGCAGCGGGTCGCGCTTCTTCATGTTGGGCGACGCCATGTCGATCTTAGCGCGCAGCACATGCGCCCCATCCGGAAACTCGCCGCGGCGCATCCTCGCCAGCAGATCGAGATTCTCCTCGACTGAGCGAACGCGGTAGGGGCTTGGGCGGCCCGGCGTCAGCACCGTGCCGCGGTATTCGCGAATCTCCTCTTCGCTCAGGCTGTCCACATAGGCCTTGCCCATCTTCACCAACTGCACAGCGAACTCGTAGAACTGATCGAAATAGTCCGACGCGAAGTACAGCCGGTCATCCCAGTCGAACCCCAGCCAGCGAATGTCGCGCTGGATAGCCTCGACAAAGGCCGGGTCTTCCGTCTCGGGATTGGTGTCGTCGAAGCGCAGGTTGCACAGCCCGCCGAACTCCGCGGCGACGCCGAAATTGAGGGTGATCGACTTGGCATGACCGATGTGCAGCCAGCCGTTCGGCTCTGGCGGAAAGCGCGTGAGCACCTTGCCGCCATATGTGCCCTTGCGCATGTCCTCGCGAATGATCTCGCGGATGAAATCGACGGGCTCGGCGGCATCGCCGTTGTTCGCGGTCCCATCCATTCCGTGGATCTGCGATCCTAGATCTGTCTTTGCTTCCGCCACAGCGTTGTCACCTTTATCATGTAGGTCGTGGTTGTCATCACAGGCGCCTGGCCAGCGCCGGGCATGCCGGAGAAAGCCGTCGACGCCTCTGTATACCTTGTGTCGATTATGCCACCGGCGGGATCGGGTGTCAACGTTTTCGCGCCTGCGCAAGGTTGCCGCTCAGCCGTCTCAGTCTTGTTAGCCACGAATGGCACGAATCAACGCCGCACGGCCAAGCCGAGTTTCGCCCGAAATTCGCATAAAAGGCCGCTTCGTGGTAGATTCTGTAGGCGCGCTGCCGGATGCGCGGCGTTCCGGCCTGAGGGGATATCTGTTTATGGAACCGTTCGAACTGAACTCCGCCCATCGCCTTTATACCCGCAACGTCGCCAAGTGCAGCGCCGCTGCGACGGGCACGCCAATCCGCCATGCCGCCCCTGTGCGCTTTGCCCATCCTCGCCGCACAGGACCCGCGCCGGCCCGGTTTGCTCCGCCCTCAGCCAGATCATTGCCGGCCCTGCCCAAGACAGTCGCAGCTTGAAGACCATGCTTCACAAGGCGCTGCGCGTCGCCCAACCCCTGTTCCTGATCGCCGCGATCTTCGCCATCGCGTTCTTCCTGCGCAGCCAATGGGCCGAACTCTCCGCCTTCACCTGGCGCCTTGACCTGGGCTGGCTGGCCGCGAGCGGCGTTCTGCTCCTGGCTACCTGGGCGCTGGAAGTGGGCATCTGGCAGCGTATCATGGCCCTTGTCGGCGGGCGGATTTCCTTCCTGACGGCGGTGCGCATCTGGTTTCTCAGCGCCATCGTGCGCTACATTCCCGGCAACATCTGGCAGCCCCTGAGCCTAACCGTCTACTGCATGCAGCGCGGGGTGCGCCCCGAAGCCACACTCACCAGCATTGGGCTATACCAGGCTATTATCCTGCTCGCCGTCGCCCCGTTCGCAGCCCTGTATGTAGCCATTGGGGGCGGGCTGCTCAGCGCGTCGTTATCCGGCATCGCCCCAATTCTGATCGCGCTCCTGCTCATACCGGTCGCAATCTTTATCGCCAAACCGGGTTGGCTGAGCGCCCTGCTCAACGCCGTACTGGTCAAGCTTGGCCGCCAGCCGCTTGAAGCGCGCTTGAGCGCGCCGGCCATGCTGGCCCTGATCGCCGCCACCGTGGTCGATTGGCTGCTGTGGGGGCTGACCTTCGCCGCCTTTACGGCATCCATCGCCCAGATCGACGCGGCGCAACCGGCTCGGCTGGCGATGCTGCTGGTCATCTCCTACCCCATCGCCTATGCCGCCGGCTTTCTCAGCTTCTTCACGCCGAGCGGCTTTGGCGTGCGCGAAGGCGCGTTCTTCTTCTTGCTCACCCCGACCCTGGAAGGCGCGGTCGTGACGGTCGCGGCGCTGGGCATGCGCATGTGGACGACGCTCGGCGAATTGCTCATCGCCGCCATCAGCGCGCCTTTCGAGCGCACACACGCTGCCAACCGTGACCGGACGCCCGCGCCCGAACTTGCCATCGACCCCAAACCGGGCGGCAAGCTGACCTGACCCGCCATGACCGAACGCCCGTCTCGCGCCCTTAGCACCTTCGCCGTCGCGCTGATTACGCTCGGCGCCTTCGGTCTGCGCGCCTATCTGCTCGACGCGCAAAGCCTCTGGTACGATGAGGGCGTTACTGCGGAGGTCGCCCGCCGCGGCATCACCGAGTTGACGCGCTGGACCGCACACGACATCCAGCCGCCGCTCTATTACTACGTCGTGGCTGCGTGGGGCCGGCTCGCCGGCTGGAGTGAGTGGAGCCTGCGCTTCCCCTCTGTTTTCTTCGGCACGTTGATCCCCCCGCTGCTCGCCGCGACAGCGCTTGCCCTGACGCGGCGACGCTCGGCAAGCATCCTGGCTGCGTTGTTCGGCGCCTTGCATCCGCTGCTGCTCTACTACAGCCAAGAGGCGCGCATGTACGCCATGCTCACGGCGCTGGGCGTGCTGTTGGCGTATCTCGTCGTCCATGCCGAATCGGGCATCATGCACCGCTGGCTGCACTGGGCGACCTACGTCGCCGTTGCGACCGCGGCTATCTACACCCACTATTTCGCCTTCTTCCTCCTCTTCGCGCTGTCCGTGGCTTTCTTTATCGACCAGCTCATTCTGCTGCCCTATCTGCTGCGCAGACGCAACCCGGACATTGCCCCCGCTTCCGCCGCCTACGGCGTTGTGCGCGGGCCGCTTCTGGCCTTCCTCGCCGCCAACGCTGCCGTGCTGCTCCTCTATGTCCCCTGGCTGATGGCGCTGTTCCGGCAACTGGCGCTCGATACAAGCTATTGGGAGGGCGCCTTCAAGCTGGGTGAAGCCGTGCGTCACATCGGCAACAGCTTCATCGGCGGCGAAACCATGCTCGAAACGCAGGCTACGGCGCTGCTCATCCCCTACGCGCTGATGACCGTCGCACTCTTGCCTGCCCTGCTCTGGAGAAACCCGAGCCAATGGCGGGCCGCGCTCTATTCGGTCCTATGGCTCGCCGCGCCCATCGCTGCGGTGCTCTTCCTCGCCTCGATAGCGCCCAAGTTCAACGCGCGCTACGTCATGATCGCCCTGCCCGGCCTGCTGCTGCTCTGGGCCGCCGGCCTCGTCGAACTATCCGCCTTCTCCAACTGGAATCTGTTGCGCGGTTTTCGCAGCTTTACGGCTGCGCCTCGCTCAACCGTTGCCATCATCCTGACCCTTGCCATCCTCGCCGGCTTCGTCCACGCCGACCGCAACTGGTTCACCGATCCCGCCTTCACCAAGTCCGAATGGCGCGAACTGAGCCAGTATGTGCGCTCGCAAGTCAACCGCAGGGCCAATGGCGAAGCGGACGGCACGGACCAGATCATCCTCGTCAGCGGGCACGCCTGGCCTGTATGGAACTACTACGCGCCCGACTTGCCGCCGCTGCGCCTGCCCGAACTGGAGATCCTCGACGTCAACGCCGTGCTCGACTTCGCCAGCAGCGCAGTCCCCCTGCGCAACGCCCTGCTCGGCAAAGAGGATGTCTGGCTGATCCAGTGGCAAGAAAAAGTCGTCGACCCGATGAACATCGTACCGCTGCAACTCAACCTAGCAGGCCGCGAAGAGCGGGTGAAAGCCCCCTTCTGGCAACTCGGCCTGCGCCACTACACAGCCGTCAACGCCGAAGCCGTACTCGTCGAACCTACGGAGATCTCCGAACGCAGCGTCAATTTCGGCAACGAAGTCTACCTGCTCGACTACACCCTAGCCGATAACGGCGACCTGTTGCTCTTCTGGCAGATCCACCCGGACCATTCTGACCCCATGCCCGACCTGCATATCGCCGGTGAAACGGTCACCACGGACGGGCTGCCCGTCAACCGTCTGCAAGATCGCCGCCTCGCCAGCTACGAATACCCCACCTTCCGCTGGCGCGTCGATCAGATCACCCTGGGCCGCGTCTTCTCCGAAGACTGGGTAGGAGCGAGCGCGCTGCCCAACGACTACCGCATGCGCCTCAGCGTCTACGATGCCGAAGGCGATCTCACCGGCCTCGACGTGATCGGCCCCGAAGGACAACCGCTCGGCAAGCACATTACGCTCGATCTGACCTTGCCCGTGGCGACGGAAGGCCCCGACTATGTCAACGAGGTGACCTTCGCCCAACTCATCACAGACCTGTTCGCCGAGTTCGATCTGGCCGCAGAACAGGCGGAGCCCGGACAGCTTGTCCAGGCCGAAATCCGCTGGTACGCGGAAGAAAAGCCGCCCGGCGATTACGACCTGCTGGTGCGCTGGCGACTGCGCGACAGCGACGAGATCGTCGAACAAGAGACGCTCAGTCTCTCCAATCTGCCGACCAGCCAATGGCCGGACGACGAGTTGATGCGAACGGCGCACGCCTTGCGCCCGCCGCTCGGCATCGCGCCGGGCGACTACTGGCTCGAGATCGGCGTCACCGCGCCGGAGAGCACTTTCATCCGCGTGCCCTTCCGCGTGTTACGCAGCACGCGCATCTTCCAGCCGCCGCCCATTCGCACCCCCATCGAGCAGAACTTCGGCGAATCGCTGCATCTACGCGGCATCATGGAGCCGATCCGCACGGAGATGCAGCCCCAGGACCAGGTCGCCCTCACCTTTGTCTGGCAGGCGACCGACCGCATCGCCGGCGACTACAGCGTCACCCTACAGTGGCTCGACGAGCAAGGCCGCCCCGCCGCGCAGACGGACCTCGCCCTGCCCGGCGGATCGTCCAACTGGCTGCCCGGCCAAGTCGAACTACAGACCTTCTTCGCCGCCGCGCCGCAGCAGCCCGGCGCCTACCGGCTCGTCACCGCCGTCTACGACGCCAACCTGCCCGACCTGCCACGCCTTCATACGGAACGCGGCCAAGATCTGATCGAACTGCAACAGGTAACCATCTCCGCCAACTGAGCAGCCGCTTGCGCTTGACCGGCAGCAACCTTTGCACTTCGCCCGCTATCTGCTAGACTCGAGGCATGATCATGTCCCAAATGCTCGACCGGCGCGGCTCTGTTCTTAATCAGACTCCCGATGGCGATCGACGCGCCGTCGCCGCTGGGCGGGTCAACCGCTCCGCGGCCATGCTGCGCGTTCTCGCCCTGGCCTTGGCGCTTGTGACGCTCGCCGGCTGCGGCAACCTGGACTTCTCCGCCGGCCCGCTGCTCTACGATGCGCAGGTCTTGCCCGACTCCATCTCGCCCAACGCCGACGGCGTGCAAGACGCCACCGAGATCCGCTATAGTCTCCGCCGCGCCGCCACCGTCTCCATCTACTTCGAGAACGAAGCCGGCGAACGCTTCTACTTCCGCCAGGAGCGCCGCCGCTCGCCCGGCGACTACAGCGTCCTCTGGGGCGGCGTGGTGGACGAACTGCTGACCGTCGAGACCGATTACGGCCCGCAGGAAATCCTGAGCCGCGTCCTGCCCGACGGCCTCTACCGCTGGACAATCGAAGCGCGCGAGGACAACGGCAACGTCGCCCAGCTTTCCGGCGACATCCGCCTGCAAGACGCCGACACCGACATCCCCGAACTGCGCAACTTCCTCGTCGCGCCGCAGACCTTCCGTCCCAACCAAGACGGCCTGCGCGATGACTGGGTGAGCATCAGCTATTACCTGACCAAAGACGTCGACTCCGTGTACGTCTACCTGACCGATCCCAACGAACCCGGCGTTAAATTCCCGATTGCCGAAGACCCCGGCGTAGCCAAGACCACCGAACGAGGCTATCACGAGTACCGCTACGAAGGCGGCGTCGACCTCAACGCCGAGCCGCCGCCCGACGGCACGTACAACATCGTGGGCGAGGCGCGTGACCTGTCCGGCAACGCCGTGCGCGTCATCCGCGAGTTGACCATCGAGGAAGGCGGCAAACCCCGCGCCGACATCGCCCAGGGCGAAATCGCCTGGGAAGGCGAGATGAACCGCGTGGTCGGCGTCCCTCTGGGCGACAAACTCTGTTTCAAAGCCATCGTCACCAACGAAGGCGCGGTGCCCATCCGCACCACCGGCCCGTGGCCCAGCCAAGAATACCGCTTCAGCGAGAACTACAACACCCTGGCGGCGGACGGCCATGAGGAGTGGTTCCAGCAGGCCGGCGTCTGGCGTTTCGGCATCAACTTCGACACCACCGGCGTCGATTTCCCCTATCGCTGGGGCATCGGCCGCGCCGAAGACCTGGAACGCCGCGTCATCGACGGCCAAGAGCAGTGGTATCTATTGCCGGGTAAATCCGGAGAAGTTAGCGGCTGCATCGTCATCGACGAGGAGCCGCCGGTCGGCACGAACTTCTGGTGGGGCGGCCTCATCCACGAATTCGTCGGCGTCCCCAATAACTACGTGGACCGTATCACGGTGAACGTAGGCGTGCCCTAATGCACAGTCCGCGCAACGCCCATCAATCCCCATGAAACTCGCCGTCGTCGTCGTCAGCTATAACACACGCGACCTGTTGGATCGCTGCTTGGCGGCAACGCTTGCGTCCGCCGAGGCGTCGAGCTTGGACAATTCACAGTTCCAGATCGTCGTCGTGGACAACGCCTCGGTCGACGGCAGCGCCGAGATGACGGCGCAGCGCTATCCCCAAGTGCGCCTCATCGCCAGCGACAGCAACCTGGGCTTCACCGGCGGCAACAACCTGGCGCTGGCCTATCTTGGCTTCCCTGTGGCGCTGCCCGCCGGCGTCGAGCGCCCTGCCCTCGCGCAGCCGGACACGCGGCCCGACTACGTGCTGCTGCTCAATTCGGACGCCGAACC
>JASGTU010000354.1 GCA_030058085.1 Chloroflexota bacterium | reverse complement strand
ATGCCCTCTTCGTAGCGCCGAATCTCTTGGGCGACGAAGGAGAACAACTGATGGCGTTCGAGCACAAGACGGCGCGCTTCGGCGATGGCGTCGATGTTGCGCAGCCAGCGGTCGCTGCGGATCGTCTCCTGCACGATCCGGGTGGCGTCCGGGTCGCGGATGTCGATGCTCACCAGGGACTCGGCGGGGAAATACTCGGCGATGCGCGGGCATCCGTAGTAGATCGGCATTGTCCAGGCGAGAAAGCAGTCGGCGATTTTCTCGCTCCAATACCAGTCGTTGCGGAAGTTCTCGATTGCTATTGAATACCGGTAAGGGGCGAGGCCATCCCACTTGTCCGCGATCTCGCGGAAACCGCGGCCGAACAGGTCGAATTCGACGGTTTTCTGCAATTTCTGCACAAAATTGAGCCGCTCCACGTGCCCGCGGAAATCGGTCTTGGCCGATGTGATGCAGGAGGCTGCGGCGGTTTTGTGCGGGATCGGGCAGTCTTTGAGAAAGTCGTAGTCCCGGTCAACGTGCCAGGCGATGGCAGGCTGGCTGTGGATATACTTGCGCCCGGTCAGGCGCGGGTGCTGGGTATAAACTCGATGGTATTGGCGTCTGCCGCGGTGCATGCGGCGGAAGACCTCGTTGGGCGGCTCCTGCATGATGGCCCAGACGTGTTCGCGCGGGCAGACAGTCGTGACGGGCTGCTCCGGCATGTTGAGGATGAGCAAATAATCGCAGGCGTCGACCGGCTCCATGACGAAGCGAATGCCATCCCAGACGCCGCTGCGGCCCGGCGTCTGGCGAAGCAGATCGGGCGTGCGCCAGTTTTTCTGAACAAGGACGGTTGTGGTCATATCGGTATGCGGCGCTATGGCCTGGCGGCATCCGCTTGCAGCGTCCACAGCGACGCGTAGATGCCGCCCTTCGCTAGAAGCTCGTGATGCGCGCCTGTCTCGCGGACGCGGCCATCGGATAGTACCACAATGCAGTCGGCGTTGACCACCGTCGATAGGCGATGGGCGATGACGACGACGCAGCGCTCCCCGCGCAGTTGTTCCAGCGCCTCCTGGATGCGGCGCTCCGAGAGGCTGTCGAGCGCGCTGGTGGCCTCGTCGAAGATGAGGATGTCGGGGTTGCGCACGACAGCGCGTGCAATGGCGATGCGCTGGCGCTGCCCGCCCGACAGGCTCACGCCCCGGTCTCCCACGGTCGAGTCATAGCCGTGCGGCAGAGCGACGATGAACTCGTGGGCGTTGGCGATCTTGGCCGCGGCGACGATCTCTTCGGGCGAGGCGTCCAACTTGCCGAAGCGGATATTCTCCGCCACGGTGTCGTTGAGCAGGAACGGGTCCTGATCGACCACGCCGATGCGCTCGCGCCAGGACGCCGCGTCTAGGCTGTCCAGCGCGATCCCGTCGACCAGAATGCGCCCGCCCGTCGGCTCATACAGCCGCAGCAGCAGGTTGACGACCGTCGATTTACCCGCGCCGGATGGCCCTACAAACGCGGTCATGGCGCCGTGCCGCAGCGTGAAGCTGAGGTCCTGGACGGCGTTGCCTGCAAGCGGGTCGTAGGCCAGCGACACGTCCTCGAACTCGATGGCCGTCTGCAGACCTGAAAAAGGCGCGCCGGACGGCATCGCTTCGGCGTCGTCGTCGGGCTTCAGCGCCAGGGCGATGCGTTCGACAAACGGCAGATCGTTGTTAAGGTTGGCGAAGGCGGCATTGGCGTTGAGGATGCGGGGAAGCATGCGGTATAGCACGAAGGTGAATGTGATCAGCCGCGCCAGCGAAATCGCGCTATTCTGCTGCGCCATCAGGTAGCCGGCAGCCAGCAGCGCCACTACGCCTACGACGGTGACGATCTGCATGATCGGCAGCACGCTGGCGGACCAGATCGTGCCCTGGCGCTGGGCGCGGATGCTGTCATTCAGCATCGCGTCGAGGCTCCTCATGGCGTAGGTCTCGCGGCCGAAGGTGTGAAGCAGGCGAAGACCCTGGAGATACTCGACGACGCGTTCGTTGAAGGCAACGCTGACGGTGAGAAAGCGTCTAGAAACGCGCTTGATGCGGCTGCGCAGCGCCCCCAGGGCGACTGATATAAGCGCCAGGGCAAGCGCGGTGACCAGCGTCATCCGCCAGGAGAGCCACAGGAGGAGCAGGACATAGCCTGCGATGATCGAGAGGTGGTTTAGGAGAAGGCTGACGTTCGTGACGGCGAAGCCGGCGTTGGCGACATGCTGAATGTAGCTGATGAGATCGCCGGTGCGACGGGCGGCGGCTTGGGCATAGCGCATGGTGACAAAGCGCTCGAACAGGCGGCGCTTCGTGTCCCCTTCCAGCCAGGAGCGCATATAGGCCATCGACACCTGGCCGCCGAACTCCAACAGGCTGCGCACGATCTGCATGAGGGCCGCCAGGGCGAGCAGTGCGAAGAAGAAAGCCGCCGCCCCAAAGCGGTCGAGCCAGGGCTGCATGAAGCCGATGGCGTAGGCGCTGACGCCGCCCGGCGCGCCCTGCGCCGTGCCCAAGGCGGATTCCGCCGCCAGCGTCAGAACGCCGATCGTCGTGCCCTCGAAGAGCGCGGCGCCGAGGTTGCACAGGATAGCCAAGAGCAAGAAATAGCGGTAGCGCCACAGCCAGCCGCGAATGACCTGCGCCGTCCACTGATCGCCGCCGCTGAGCAGGCGGATAAGCCGCCGCAGCGCGCTGGGCAGCATCGCCGTCGAATCGGTTTGTGACGAA
>JASGTU010000353.1 GCA_030058085.1 Chloroflexota bacterium | reverse complement strand
GGACGGTGTTCGTCGGGCGCGTGCGGTGCAGGCCTTGCGGAGCCTTGCGCCTGACGGCTTGACAGCAGACGCGGGGGAGGCAGCGGCGGTTATGTCGCCGCGTGAAGCGGCGCGCCCAGGCCGCTTCGCGTGGAAACGCAGGCACACGATATGGCTAATCATCCTGATATGTGCGACCGGCGCGGGCATTTGGGCGGCGGTCGCCTATGGACAACGCAACATGATGGTGCGCGTTCCGGGCGGCGAGTATGCGTTACCGTTAGCGAGCAACGGCGGCGAACCGGTCACAGTTGTGGTCGATGCGTTCGCCATCGACCGGCACGAGGTCGCCAATCGCCAGTACCGCGCTTGTTATGGCCGTGGGCGATGTAGCTGGCCGGCACGCGGCGAAGCGGCGGGCATCAAGGATTATTTCGTCAATCCCGCCTATGATATGTATCCGGTGGTAAATATCGATTGGGCTGCGGCTACGGAGTACTGCCAAGCTCAGGGTAAGCGGCTGCCGACAGAAGAGGAGTGGTTGGTTGCCGCAGTTGCCGCGCCGGCGACAGGACGGCTTTTCACATATCCTTGGGGTGATGTGTTCGGCGGCGGGCGGGCTAATACGAGGGAGAGCGGTCGCGGTCTGCCGGCGCTGGTCGGAAGCTATAGCCCTGCAGGTGACAGCCCCAGCGGCACGGCGGAGATGGCCGGCAACGCAGCCGAATGGACGGCCACTATCGCGCAAGGCGACGCCGGCAGAGTGGTAAAGGGCGGCTCATTTCTCGATGAGCGAGCGGAGGTACAGGCGAGCGCCTACCAAATCGTGGCGACGGACACTACCGCTGACTGGATAGGATTTCGCTGTGCGGCGGACTAGCTGACCGCCGCGATTTTGCATAGGCAGTTCGACTTGCCGCGCCGGCAAACAGTTGCTACAATCGAACAGCTTTTGCCGCTGACCGTGATGTCATTGACCTGGAAGAGGAATCATGAATCAGGATCCCGTTAGGGCGGTCGATCTCACCGCAGAGCTGGAGTTTGCCAGCAAGGTTGCGCAAGAGGCCGCTACAATCGTCAACACCTTCTACGTCGGATCGTCGGAGGTGCGCTACAAGTCCGATCGCTCGCCCGTGACCGAGGCTGATCGGTCCGCCAACCAGCACATCGTCACGCGCGTGCGCGCCATGTTCCCCGACGATGGCGTGCTGTCAGAGGAATCCAAGGATGATCTGGTCCGCCTTGAAAAGGAGCGGGTCTGGATTATCGATCCATTGGACGGAACCAAAGAGTTCATCGCACGTAATGGCGAGTTCTCGATCATGATCGGTCTAGCCGTGCGCGGCGAGGCTGTGATGGGCGTGATCATGCAGCCGGAGACTGGGCTGCTCTATGCCGGCGCTCAGGGGCTCGGCGCCTACCTCGAAGAAGGGGGTGAGCGCATTCCGCTTCAGGTGAGCGAGACCGACCGCACAAATCAGATGATCTTGGTAAGCAGCCGCAGCCACAGGCAGCAGATCACGGACAAGATGCGCAGCACGATGCGCATTACCAGCGAGCGCGTGAGCGGGAGCGTGGGGCTGAAGGTGGGTCTGATCGCGCGACAATTGGCGGACCTCTATCTGCATCCTAGCCCCGGCTGTAAGGAGTGGGATCTGTGCGCACCGCAGGCGCTGCTTGAGGCGGCGGGCGGGCGCATCACTGACTGCTGGGGTAATCCGATTTGGTACAACAAACGCGACGTGCGCGCACACAATGGGCTGGTGGCGAGCAACGCCGTCATCCATGAGTTGGTCGTGGACACCGTTGCACGCATCTGCGAAGAATTCGGTTACAATGAGGAAGATGGTTTCTGGTAACCGAAGCGCAACGCTATCGTGAAGGATTTGGATAGCCGATAGGATGCGGCATTCGCCTGGGGAAAGCATATGGCTGTACGGCATTCATGATGCCGGCGGCGAGCAACTCATGTTGGAGTCCGGAAAGACCGGCTGGATCGTCTGCTCAGAGGTCGTCGGTCACGATCCGGGGGACTTCAGCGGAAGGTGTTTCCTGGGCTACCGGCTGCACAAACTCGGCGTGATCTGCCGGTTGAGTAACGGGCGTTATCCTCTGGGGACTATCCCCGCACGCCAGCATCACGAGGATTTTGCGCGCCGTTGTGCAAACTTCGTCAGCGCTAGCCCAGGATGTAACATTTGGATAATCGGCAATGAGCCGAACTGCGCGGCAGAGCGACCGCGTGCTAAATCCGGCGCAGGGCTTATGCCGGCAGGCAGGTTCTGGGGTGCGTTCACCGCCACTGCCAGATCTTTGGTCAAATCCCGCGTTTTTCAGGCTGCAACTGAAGCGGGACAGGAAGAAGTCAAGGCCACGAATTCGCCTCAGGCGACCGTAGGGGCGGATGAGGCGGACCCGCGGGAGTCGCCGGCGCGCTTCAGCAATCTGCGCTCCGAGACCGAAGGGCGATCCGCCGGCAGCGACATGGCGCAAGGCGAGGTGCTGACGCCTGCTCTGTATGCCCGCTGTTATGCGCTGTGTCGATCTGCAATCCGCTCGCTGCCTGGTCATCGCGATGACCAGGTTCTAGTGGCGGCTGTTGCGCCGTGGAACGACCAGACTCGCTATGCCGGCAACGAGTGGGGCGACTGGGCCGTCTACCTGCGCGACGTACTGGCGCTGCTTGGCGCTGCCGGTTGTGATGGATTTGCGCTTCACTGCCATACGCATCAGGCCGATCCGAGGTTGATTGAGAGTGAAGCGACGATGGGGACGCCGTTTAGCGGTCGTCATCTCGAGTTCCGGGCTTACCGAGATTTCCTCGCCGAGGTCCCGCAAGACATGCGCCATCTGCCCGCCTACATCACCGAGGCTGACCCGAGTGTGGCTTGGCCGGAGCGAAATACGGGCTGGGTCCGTGCGGCGTATGACGAGATCGCGGCATGGAATCGCTCTCCTGGCGCGCAGACGATCCGGTGTCTGGCGCTCTACCGTTGGGACGGCTCTGACCGCTGGCGCATTCGAGACAAGCGCGGCGCACTCAACGACTTCCGGCTAGCGCTGGGCGGCGATCACCGCTGGCGTTTCCCGCTAGCCGAGATGTGGCGTCGAAAGGACCGCGCCGTACCGTTG
>JASGTU010000352.1 GCA_030058085.1 Chloroflexota bacterium | reverse complement strand
AAACGCCCGGCCACGTGATGCTGCGCGTGTCGTCGGAGGGGCAGACCTTGTACTGCGTGGGCGATGTCTACCACCACCCTATCGAGGCGGAGCAGCCGGGATGGGCCGCGCCGTGGGCTGATCTGGAGAGCATTTGCGCCATCCGCGAGGCGTTGGCGGTGCGGGCGCAGGCCGAGGGCGCGCTGATCATCGCCACGCACATACGCGGCGCCGGTCGCCTTACGCAGACGAAGGAAGGCGTGCGCTGGGTCGAGGCGTGAATGTGGGACTGCGCAACGCTGAATGACGGCCCAGGGAACTTCTGCTCCCTGGGCCTTGCGCGTCTATGGGGGTCAGCGAGCGGATGGGCCTTGCGGTCCCTCGCCGTTTTGGAAGATGCCCTGGATGCCGCCCAGCGCGCCGAGGAGGGCCGACGCTTCGAAGGGCAGGAAGATCTTGGTCGCCTGGCCTTGGGCGACGTCCTTGAGCGCCTCCAGATATTGAATGGCGATCAGCTTGTCGTCGGGGTTGGCCGCGGTAATGGCGTTGTAGACGGTGGTGATAGCGTGGGCCTGGCCCGCAGCTTCGACCTCCAGCTTGTACTGCTGGGCGTCGGCCACGCGGCGGATGGCTTCGGCTTCGCCCTCCGCCTGCAAGATGCGGGCTTGGCGCAGACCATCGGATTCGAGAATCTGGGCGCGGCGCTCACGCTCGGCCTTCATCTGTCGGTGCATGGCTTCGGTGACGTCGACCGGCGGGTCGATGCGCTTGATCTCGACGCGCACGATGCGCACGCCCCATTTGTCGGTGGCATCGTCGAGAACTTCACGCAGCTTGGCGTTGATCATGTCACGCGAGGTCAAGGCTTCATCGAGTTCGGTTTCGCCGATGACGTTACGCAGGCTGGTCTGGGCTAGCTTAGTGGCGGCGCTGTAGAAGTCAGCCACGTTGTAGGTGAGCTTGACGGGGTCGGTGGCTTCGTAGTAGATGATGGCGTCGACGGTCACGACCACGTTGTCCTTCGTGATCACTTCCTGCGGCTGGACGTCGACCACCTGCTCGCGCATGTCCACTTTGCGCAGCGTGTCGAAGAACGGCGCGACGAGAGTCAAGCCGGGTTGGGCCGTACGCTGATAGCGGCCCACTCGTTCGATGACGCCTTTTTCATAAGGGGAGACCACGCGCAGGCTGTTGACCGCGACGACGATGATGAACACGAGCACGACGGCCAACACGACGAGGATTCCAATTGGTTCCATTGCCATTCTCCTTCAGAGACATATCTTTTGAGGGCGGCGCGACTCGCCCGGCGTCCGGCATGGGCGGGCGCGACGAGCTGCGCTGCCGCATAACCTATGCAACGTCGCCGGCATCATCACGGCGCACGACCAAGTGCGCCCCTTCTACAGCCATCACGACGATGTGCTCGCCTACCTGGATCGGTTTGCCGTCTGTGGCGATGGCCGACCAGGTTTCGGTGCGGACGCGGACGACGCCGGTTCCGGCATTGGGGTCAATGGTTTCGAGCACCACGCCGCTGCGGCCTAATACGCGGTCGATGCCGACTTGCTGCGTGTTGGGGTTGCTGATGCGGTTGGCAAAGGGGCGCGAGAGGAAGACGGCGAGGATGGAGACGAAGCCGAACACGGCGAGTTGCCAGGCCGGCCCTGCGCCCAGGAAGGCAACCGCCGCGGCGGCGGCTGCGCCTATGCCAAAGCAGAAGAGCACGAAGCCCACGGTGAAGATCTCCGCCGCGAAGAAAATCAGGGCGAAGGCAATCCATAACCACGGATAGTACTGCGACATGCGGCTGCACCTCGGCAGGCAGGTTTTTTCTACTGGCGCACATTTCGCCTGTCTCGGCTGTGCGTACGAAAGACGAGCGGATGGTCAACCCTATTATACACTGGTGAGGTGATTTAGCTGATTTAGGTTCGAGTTGAGAGGGCAGAGCAAAGCGTGCCGATGAGACAAGACCTTCCAGGAAGCAGGCAACTCCCTGGAAGGCGTGTGACGGCTATTTGGGTCAGGTTGACTTGGCTGGGCGCGGTCTATTCAACGTAGATCTCCACGTGCGTGCCCTCGTCTTCCGCCACCACGTCGACGATGCGCCCCTTCAAACCGGTGTCGAGCGCATGCATGATCTTCTCGGCGTCGATGTTGGCGGACTGAGGGATGAAGCGCAGGCCGAGCCGCACCAAGCCCACAGGAATATTGACGTTGACCTTGGACTTGCCGGTGACGGCGTCGGACACGCGGATGCGCAGCGCGGTCGACGTGTCGAACGAAGTGCCGGCGGCAGTATGGCTGCGCGGCGGAACGGTCTGCGCTTCGTCGCCCAGGGCTGCCAGGAGCCGAGACCCCTCCTCGGCGCTGATTTTGCCTTCCTCTACCATGCGCAGGATCATGGCGCGTTCTTCGCTAGCGGGCATGTCATTGTCTCCTTTTAGGTAATCGCGAGCGATTGCCGGGCTGGTCGATTCAAAGTCCGGTTGCGTAACCGGCCGATTTAGTAGGCGCATTATCGCCGGGTTCATGTTGACGTCCCCTTGCCGCCCAGGGCGGCGAGCAGTTGTTCGGCTTGTTCAACCGTGATCTTGCCCTGGTTGAGCATGTGCAGGACCTTCATGCGCTGTTCGGGGCTGACCGGTTCGGGGCGCGGGGGCGGCGGAGGCGGTTCGGGCCAGGACGGTCGCCCGCGCATCTGGCGGGCTTCCATGCGCGCCGCCCGCTCCTCTGCCCGTTGCGCCTGTTTTTCGACGTGGCGCAGGGCGTTGGCGATGTTGTTCTCGGCGCGGCGCATGGCAGCCTGCACTTTCTCCTGCACGCGCGCCGCGATCTCATCGCCTGCACCGGACTCGGTGAGCTTGGCTTCGAGTTGGCGGGCCAGCGCGACGAGTTGGCCTTCCAGTTGGCCGGTGATCTGTTGGGCGGCCTGTTCCATCTGTCGTGCGAACTCCTGCCCTATACCGGCGTCGCCGATTTCTTCGCCCGGCGCGTACTGGAAGCCGGCGCGAATGTCGCCGCCAGCCTTCAGGTCGAGCGCGGCGGCGCCGTCGCCAAGGACGAAACGAATTTCGCCGCCGGCTTCCGGCTCAAGCGGGATCTGCCCATGCACGCGTACGCGCCCGCCGCAGCGCAGACGGGCGGCGACATCCGCATCGGCGGGCAGCCGGCAGACGATGTCGCCGCCGGCGCGGACGGAATGCTCGGCTCGCGTGAGCGAGGCGAAAGTGAGGCGGGCATCGCCACCGGCGGATGCCCGAAGGGCTCCTTCGATGCCGCTGGCGGTGATGTCCCCGCCGGCAGACGCTGCGATCGCCCCGCTGACGTCTACGGCGCGCAGATCGCCGCCGACCTTGTCGACGATCAGGTCGCCTGCCACGGACTCCGCGTCCAGGTCGCCGCCGACAGCGCGTAACTTGACCGGGCCGGTGTGCCGCAACAGCAGACGGCCGTCCACCGTATCGCCGGTGATGGCGCCGGCGATGCCATGGATCTGGGCGTGGCCCTGAATGGCGACACAGCGCAGGTCTAGGTCAGCCGGCATAGTCAGCGTGCAGGCCCCCGGACAGGAGAGGGATAGCTCGTTGCCGGATGCGTCGATCTGCAGCCCGTCGCCGGCGACCACCCGGATCTCGCGTTCTTCTCCATCTTCTCCGGCACGGATATCGGCATGGCCCGCCACATGCTGCAGGATGAGGACGGTCGCCTCGCCTACCGGAATACGTTCTTCGTTGTTCATGGCTAACTTTCTCCGCGCAAACGGCTCATGGCTTCTTCAAAGGTGATTGCGCCCGAATCCAATTCGTCTAGGACAGAGCGGCGATCTGCCTGGATGGTCGCCTCATCCTTGCCCGGCTCATAGCCCAGTGCGCGGATGATCTCGAGGAGGCGACTGCGGATGGTGGGGTAGGACAGGCCGAGTTCGCCTTCCATGCGGTTCAATTTGCCTTCGCACTTCAGGAAGATCTCGACGAAGCGCAATTGCTCCTGGCTCAGTTGGGGGAAAGGTGTTGTGACGGCGAAGCGGCCTTCGACGGTGACGTCGCTGCCCGGGCAGTAGAAGCGGGTTACGACGATCTCGCCGCCGTCGAACGGGCTGCGGGCGGGAAGGGAAAGCATATGGTTGCCTCCATGCATCTATGTGCCACTAGGCGCCCGCCGGGCTGTGCGCACTTACCAACGTGGAGCGGGCGTATTCGGAACTGCGAGCGGCGCGCGCCGATCTGGAAATAGCATAGCGCAGGACTTAAGAAATGTCAATAGCTATTTTCTAAAAATCAATATATTGGTTGAAGAAATTGAAGTATGGGGCGAGGAGGCTTAGATGTTGGCGTCGTGGTCTGTGGAAAAATGAAATCGGGCGGAACAGCTCTTGCGGCTGCCCGCCCGGTTTGGTGCGGTGCGGTGAAGAACGGTGACGGCCTGTTACAGCCAGCCCTGGTCGCGCAGGAAAGAAGTCAGGCCGGGAATGGAAAAGCGCTTGCCCTGGTAGGCCTGGTAGCCGTAGTAGAGAAGGGCGACCACAGCCATGAGGTAGCCGATAGGCGTCAGGCAGACCATTGCCACGCCGATGAGCCAGCCGATGACCGGCACGATCTGGAGAATGCCGGTCCCGACGACGACGGCGATCCCCAGGCCCACGAACACGATGGTGAGCGCCAAGCTCTGCACCGCATGGTAGCGTTGAAAGGGGCGCTGCTTGCTGCTGGCGCTGAGCAGCACGATAATGGGCATTACGGCTGGGATCAGAATCTGTGTGATGTAGGAGAGCAGGGCGATGAGCCGGTCGTCGCTGGAAGCTTCCGGGTCGACGACGGCCTCGCGCATGAACTCGCCGTGACGCAGGGCGTCTGCCGCTTCGCTTGCCTGTTCGCGTGCCGTATCGACGGCGCGGCCTGTGGGCGAAGTATTCTCTTGGGGGGCTTGGCCTGCTGTTTCAGGGGCGCCGGGCTGCACCGGAGTTTCTTCTTGCATGCCCTCTTGCTTCATGTCGTCAGTAGTCATTGGTTTTTCTCCAGTATCTATCGAATCTTCTGCAGTGTATGGGGGCGTACGAATTTGCCCGTTTGGCTGCATGAATCTCTCGCTTGTAACAATCAGTACGCAGGCGGCGCTGAAAGGTTGCAGGTGTTTCGTTGTTCGTGGCTGTGCCCTCGACTCGCGGATGTTGGCGCCAATTTTTTGTGCCGCGCCTTGACCGCATCTCACGTGAGTGTTACAATTCCGCCCTATGCGCGTTCTGGCGATCTCGGACAAGGTCGAACCCATTATCTACAGCGCGGGCATTTGCCGGCGAGTCGGCGAGGTCGATCTGATATTGAGTTGCGGCGACCTGCCCTTCTACTACATCGAATACGTGGTCAGCATGATCAACAAAAATTGCTACTACGTATTCGGCAATCATGGCCGTGAGATCGAGTATTCGGGCGGCGACTGGCAGCAAAAGCATGCGCCGCAGGGCGCTGTCAACCTGCACATGCGCACGGTGCGTGAAGATTCTTTGCTGCTTGCCGGGCTGGAAGGGTCGATTCGTTATAACGACGCGCCGCGGTTTCAATATACCGAGAGCGAGATGATGAGGAACATCCTGCGGCTGGCGCCGGCGCTGATGCGCAACCAGGTGCGGCATGGGCGCTGGCTCGACGTGCTGGTGGCGCATTCGCCCCCGTTCGGCATCCATGATAAGCCGGATTTGCCGCATCAGGGCTTTCGCAGCTTTCTCACCTTTATGCGCTGGTTCAAGCCGCGCTATTTGTTGCACGGGCACATCCATCTGTATCGCCGCGATGTCACCACCGTCACGCAGTTCGAGGAAACGGAGGTGATCAACGTCTACCCGTTTCGTCTGCTTGAACTGGAACCAGGAAGGAGGCGCTGAAGGCT
>JASGTU010000351.1 GCA_030058085.1 Chloroflexota bacterium | reverse complement strand
CGGGAATGGAGCCAGAGGCGGCAATACGGCTGATCCCGGTTGCGGCTGTGGTCTCGACGGCGTTCTCGCTTGCGGTGATCTCGCTGCTGCGCCGCTGGCGACGGAGGCCCGCCACATCTTTTGGCGCCCTGATCGCGTCCGGTGTGGCCGTTGCCTATTTGTTTCTGCCGCTGGTACACCACATACTGGGGACGAACGGCTACTACTATATCACCGACTCGGCCAACTTCTTCGCCCAAGGCAGCCATCCGGCGCTGATGTGGCTAGCCGCTGCCGTGTTGGCATGGGGTGCGGCATGGCTGCGCGCTCGGCTGGCGGCTCGGGGTCGATCACTCTAGATTGGCGACCTTGGGGCAATGTGAGCAAATGATGTCGACTGCTTCCTGCAACGAGTCAGTCACAGTAAAGAGCCCCATCTCCTCCGGCCTAATAGCGCCTTCCGGGATGAGCGAACGCTGCATGAAGTCTTGCAGTTCATGCCAAAACGCGCTGCCCACTGCGATCACCGGGAAGTTGCGGATTTTGCCCGTCTGAACCAGAGTCAAGGTCTCGAACACCTCGTCGAGCGTGCCGTAGCCGCCCGGCATCACCACAAAGGCGCAGGAGTATTTGACCATCATCGCCTTGCGCACGAAGAAATGGTCGAATTCGACGTAGCGGCTGAGATAGGGGTTTGGCCCTTGCTCAAAGTCGAGGTTGATGCTACAGCCGATGCTGAGGCCGCCCGCTTCGTAAGCTCCGCGGTTGGCGGCCTCCATGATGCCCGGTCCGCCGCCGGTCATGACTGCGTAACCCGCCCGCGCCAGACAGCCGCCAAGTTCCTGGGCCATCCGGCAGTAGGGGTGGTCGGGGGCAAAGCGCGCCGAACCGAAGATCGTCACGCATGGACGGTCGACCTCCAGCGATTCATAGCCGTGCAGAAACTCTAGAAAGATGCGAATGGCGCTCTCCAGCTCGTCCGCACGGTCGCGCTTGCCGGAAAAGAAGCCGACATCGTTGTGGTGTTGTTGCATGAGACGCAGGGCGTCGCTCATTGCCGTGGAATATTGCGGTTTTGGCATGACGTGTAGCTCCGTTAAGTCTATTGGTCGCTGCCGTGCAGACAGCCTCGGATGGCCTCGAGGTCGCCGGCGTTGACGAACAGGGTCACCTGGTCGCCGGCCCGAAACACCGTGTCCCCGTGCGGAATGAGCATGCGACCCTGGCGGCGCACAGAGACGAGAATACACTCCAGTGGAAAGGCGGGCGAGAGTTCCGCCAATCGCTTGCCCACGGCTGGGTCGCCGGGCTGTAACGTGATTTCGGAAAAGACCGTGCCGTCGATATTGCGCAGCGCCATGCGCTTCGTCCGGTTCTGCACGTCGGCGCGGCGCGAGAGCGCGATATCATAGGCGCGGATGATATCCGCCCGCCGGATCAGCCCCAAGAGGCGGTCGGGGTCGTCCTCGGCTACCACGGGCAGGCGGCCCAGCCCGCGCGTACCCATGCGCGCCAGGGCGACGCCCACGTTCTCATTCGGGGCGGCGACCAGCAGGTCCGCGCGGCGCATTCCGATCTCCAACGCCGTGGTGTTTTCGGGCAGGTGAGCGGCGATGGCGCGGTCTAGGTCTGAAACGGTGACGATGCCGCACAGCTTGCCTCGCTCGTCCAAGATGGGAAAGCCGTGCCGGTGCGTCTGGGCAAAACGGTCGGAGAGCTCGCCCAGGGTCGTATCCGCGGCAACGCTGTCGAAATCGGGCGACAGCACTTCGCCGACCGTGACGCTCTGCAACACATCGATATCGCGCCCGCGTTCGAGGTTGATCCCGCGCTGCCGCAGCCGCCAGGTGTACATCGAGACCGACAGCAACCGCTCCGCCGCCAGCGTCGAAAGCACCGTCGCCAGCATCAACGGAAGGATCAAATGATAGTCGCCGGTCATCTCGAACACGATCAGGATGGAGGTGATCGGCGCTCGGGCAACGCCGGAGAAGACCGCGGCCATACCCACGATGGCATAGGCGCCGGGGTTGGGCGCGATGCCGGGCCAAGCCTGGTTGGCGACCGCGCCGACGATGCCGCCCAACATCGCGCCGATGTAGAGGCTGGGTGCGAAAATGCCCCCCGCATTGCCCGAGCCGACCGTAAACGACGTGGCGATGATCTTCAATACGAGCAGCGCCGCCATGAGGGACACGGAATGGTCGATGTTGCCGGCAATCGCCCGCCCCAAAGACGGCAGCCCCGAGCCGAGAATGCCTAGATCGGGGTGCATCAGCCCCAGCATCGCCGCTATCGCCATACCCGCGGTCGTGCGGATGGGGAGCGGCGCGCGCCATTTCTCCATGACGTCCTCGATGGCAAAACGAGCCCGGATAAAGAGGACGGAAACGCCGGCGGCAAGCAGACCTAGCGCGGCGTAAATGAGCGTCTCGCCGGCGTGATGCAGCGGGTAGGCCGGCAGCGGCACATGAAACACGGGCATGTCGCCGAGGAAGACCTCGCTGACAATGCTCGCCGTGACCGCGCTGATGACGACCGCCCCGAAGTAGCGTACGGTTAGGCTGCCGAGGATGATCTCGGTGGCGAACAGCGCGCCGGCAATCGGCGCGTTGAAGGCCGCAGCTACGCCGCCCGCGGCGCCGCAGGCCGCCAAGGTGCGCACGCGTTCATCCGAAAAGTGCAGCCACTGGCCTACGCTCGAACCGATGGCCGATCCGATCTGAACGATAGGGCCCTCGCGCCCCGCCGAACCGCCGCTGCCCACGGTGAGCGAGGTCGCTACGATTTTCGTATACGCCACCCGCGGACGAATGCGTCCGCCGCGGATGGCTACGGCCTCCATCACATCGGGCACGCCGCTGCCCCGCACCTCTGGCGCCCAATAGCGGACGATGAGACCCACGACAAAACCGGATATCAGCATGCAGCCCAGTACGCCGGCCCGCAGGCCAACCACGCCGGCGACGGCAATCACCGATGCGCCGACCAGGTTTGTCAGCCAACTGAAAACGACCGCGCTCAACCCTGTAGCCGCGCCCGCGATCAGGGCTGCGCCGATCATGATCGCATCTTCCTGCAATCCCCACCGCTCCAGCCATGCGGGCGATAACGCGAA
>JASGTU010000350.1 GCA_030058085.1 Chloroflexota bacterium | reverse complement strand
TACGCAGGGCTGTATGACCTCGCGACCATGCAGCGCCTGCCGGTTACGCGCGACGGCGAGCCGTCCGGCGACGCCATCCCCCTGGCGACAGTAACGGTGCGGCCCGCGCCGTAGATTGGAACATTGTCTTTCAGCATGTCTTTGAAACTCAGCCCCACCCAGCAGAAAATCCTTGTCTTTATCGGCATCTTCCTGGCGATCTGGCTGCCGCGCACGCTCCAACTGGATCAATACGTCACCGTCGACGAAAGCAAATGGCTGGTCCGCTCCGCCAACTTCTACCAGGCGTTGCACAGCGGCAACCTGCAGCACACCTTCCAGCACGGCCATCCCGGCGTCACCATCATGTGGTCGGGCATGGCCGGCTACCTTTTGCGCTTTCCCGAATACGTCCAGATCGCGCCAGGCCAGTTTAGCTGGAGCACCGATCAGTTCGACTACTTCATCGCCGAGCATGGCCATTCGTCACTGCAGATGCTCGCCACGGGCCGCGCCGTGGTCGTGCTGATCGGCGCGCTTGCTTTGGCCCTCGCCTTCCTCTTCGCACGGCGCGTCTTCGGCTGGATCCCGTCGCTGCTAGGCTTCGGCCTCATCGCGCTTGACCCGTTCCAAATGGCCCTGGCACGCGTCCTGCACCCGGACAGCCTGCTCAGCATCTTCATGCTGCTCTCCGGCCTAGCCTACCTCAGCTACCTCTTCGCCGGTCGCCGTCGATTGGATCTGGTCGTTTCGGCTGTAGCGGCCGCGCTGACCGTGCTGACCAAGACGCCGGGCATTTTCCTCGTGCCGCTCGCCGGCCTCTTTGCCTTGATCGAAACCGTCAAGTATGTGGCCGAAATGCCGGGCAGGCCGTGGCGCGCCCTTTTCCATCCCAAGACACTCGCCCGCGCCGCCGCGCCCTTGCTCGCCTGGGCCGCCATCATGCTCGTCGTCTATGTCGCCCTGTGGCCGGCCCTGTGGGTCGCCCCGCGTGACACGCTGGCCGAAGTCATGGACATCTCCGGCGACTACGCCGAACAAGGCCATTCCAGCCCCGTCTTCTATGCCGGTCGCATCTTCAACGGCGATCCCGGAACCTGGTTCTACCCGGTCAACTACCTGTGGCGCACCACGCCCATCGTCCTGGTTGGTCTGCTGCTCGTCGTGCCGGCCTTATTCCGGCGCAACGCCGCCACGCGGCCGCGCCGCGTTCTCTATGGCGTGCTGAGCTTGGCGCTGTGGGCCTTCTTTTTCATCGTCGCCATGAACCTGGGCGCCAAGAAATTCGACCGCTACATCCTGCCCATCTTCATGCCGCTTGACCTGGTTGCAGGGATCGGCTGGGCCGCCGCGGTCTACTGGCTGGCGCGCAGCGCGCGTCCCTGGGCGACGCGCTACGCCGCGCCCGGCCTGGCCGCGCTCGCCCTCGCCGGGCAGGCCTTCTCAGCGCTGCCCACCTATCCCTACTACATCACCTATTACAACCCCCTGATGGGCGGCGCGGCGCGTGCGCCCGAAGTCATGTTCATCGGCTGGGGCGAAGGGCTGGACGAGGCCGCCCGCTACCTCAACGACACGATTGACACCGCAACCGCCAAGGTCTCCTCCTGGTACCCGCGCGGGCCGTTCAGCTACTATTACGACGGCATCACCGACTCGAACCGCGGCACGTGGAACGCCGACTACTCGGTGATCTACGCCCACCAGTGGCAGCGCGAATTGCCCTCGCGGCGCATGATGCACCACTTCAACCGGCTCACCCCCGAAAAGACCGTCACCATCGACGACATCGAGTTCGTGCGCATCTATGACATGGCGGGCGCACCCCACGCCGATTACACAGTGGACTTCGGCGGCGCTATCCGCCTCGTCTACTACGACACCTACTCCGGCGTCATGCTGCCCGGCCAAAAATACGACATGACCATCTACTGGGACAAGATCGCACCGATCGACATCAACGCCAATGTCCTCGTCCGTCTCGTCGACCAAGACGGTCATCAACTCATGCGCATCGAAGGCTGGCCGAAAGGCGTCGCCACGGCCAAATGGGAGATGGGCGAACTGCTGCGCGACAACAACTACGAAGTGCGGATCCCGGAAGGAACGCCGCCGGGCCTCTACCGCATCGAGGTCAGCATCTACGACCCCGCCACGCTGGACAACCTGCCCGTCACCTCGGCCAATACCGGCGAGGTGCTGGCGCAGCCCTACGTGCTCGACTACCTGATCGTTGGCGATCTGCCAGAAAAGCCTGCCTACGCCATCAACCCGCAGGCCGATTTCGGCGGCCGGATCGAGCTTTTCGGCGCTGACCTGCAGGACGCGGCCGGCAAGCCTCTGCGCGAGCGCGATCAGCGTTACCTGCCCGGCGATACCGTCAACCTGCGCCTGTTCTGGCGCGCCCTGTCCTATATGTACACCGACTATACTGCCTTCGTCCACGTGATCGGCCCGGACGGGCAGATGGCCGCGCAGCACGATCAGCAGCCGTTGAGCGGCTTCATCCCCACTTCCTACTGGCCGCCGCGCCAGGTCATCGCCGACGATTACGCCCTCACCCTGCCTGCCGGCGCGCCGCCAGGCAACTACCAGATCATCGTCGGTCTCTACGACCTGGCGACTATGAACCGGCTGCCCCTGAGCCGCGACGGGGAAGCCGCCGGCGACTCCGTGGTCGCGGCCACGTTCTCGGTACAGGTTCC
The DNA here is from genome assembly GCA_030058085.1 of Chloroflexota bacterium. Classification (GTDB taxonomy): domain Bacteria; phylum Chloroflexota; class Anaerolineae; order Caldilineales; family Caldilineaceae; genus JASGTU01. Next base: position 831 of record JASGTU010000350.1, on the reverse strand, counting down.
CTAGCGCGCCGGGCCGGCGCGCCAGTCCGCCATGTCCGCTCTGCAAAAAGCCGCTCTCACGCTGCTCTTGGCCTTGATCCTCTGGCTGCCGCGCGGCTTGGCGCTCGACCGCTTTGTGGCCGTCGACGAGCGCTCCTGGCTGACGCGCTCCGGCAACTTCTATCTCGCCCTTAGCCGCGGCGACCTAGTCGCCACCTTCCAGCGCTATCATCCCGGCGTCACCACCATGTGGCTGGGCATGGCCGGCTACCTGTGGCGCTACCCCGGCTACCCGGCAGCCGCCGCCCAGATCGACGACATGAGCGCAGGCGTCGAGGGCTTCTTGCGCGACCAGGGGCGCGAGCCCATCGACCTGCTGGCCGCGGGCCGCGCCTTTGTCGTCGCCGCCACAGTCTTGACCTTGCTGCTCGCCTTCCGGATCGCCGTCGACCTGCTCGGCCTGCTGCCCGCGTTGATCGGCTTCCTGCTCATCGCCTTCGAGCCGTTCCTGCTCGGCCTCACGCGCATGCTGCACGTGGACGGTCTCAGCAGCGCATTCATGTTGCTCGCCGTCCTTGCCTTCCTGCGTTACTGCGCGGGCGCTAATGCCAACCTGCGCCACGGCACGCGCTACTTGGTCATCTCCGGCGTCGCCGCCGGGCTGGCCTGGCTGAGCAAGTCGCCTGCCCTCTTCCTGGCCCCGTTCATGGCCCTGGTGGTCCTCGCCGCCCTGTGGCAGCGTTGGCGCGCCGCCCCCCGGACCCGCGGGGGCGCCCGTCTCCCGCCCGCGCAAGCCGGGCCTGTGGGGTTAGCCCGGGGGGCGGGCGGCTTTGTACGGCGGTGGCCCGCCCA
>JASGTU010000349.1 GCA_030058085.1 Chloroflexota bacterium | reverse complement strand
TTGCCACCGGCTTCGCCGTCGGGAACTGGGATCCGGCGGATGCCGTCTGGATTGTGACTGAGGCGGAGGCCCATTCATGGCCGGAGGTTTATTTTCCGACTTACGGTTGGATTCCATTCGAGCCGACAGCCGGGCGCCCCAGCTTAGTGCGGACCGGATTGCCGCAAAATGCCGGCTCCGCTGCCGAGACGACAGGCCTTGATGAGCCTGTTGAAGAGATCCCGAAGATTGAGTGGAACTGGCAGATGCTGCTCTGGCTGATCCCTGCTGGGCTGTCGGTTTGGGGCGCAGTTTCTGTATTCCGCTCGGCTGCCAGGAAACGCGAGGATCCGTGGCAGGGACTGCTGCGCTGGGGCAGCAAGGCCGGACGTCCCATGACCGCGGACCAGACAATACTGGAATATGGCGGCGGGCTTGCCGAGCACGTAGCGACAGATGATACTTATCTCGTGGACAGCGCACGCATCGCGGCGCAGGAGATTCGTTCACTCGCCGGCGCGGTGAACAGGAGCAAGTACGCGCCTGTGGGATTGCGCGAACGAGCGCTAGACGACGCCCGCCAACACTGGGAGCGTTTGCGCAATTACTTACGGGTCTTGCGCCGCCGCAGATAAGGCCGGCGTGGCGCCATCCTCTCCAATCGCGCCGGTATCTGATCCGTGCTGCGTCAGCCAAGCGTCGAAGTCGGCGAGAAGCCGGTTGGCGAGTGCGGGCGGGGCAGCCGAAGCAACGAACGCGTTGCGGGCGATACGCGCAATGTCCGATGGAGAGTAACCGAACTCGGACGCCAGCAGTTCGTATTCGCGCGTCAGGTTCGTGCTGAAGAGCGGCGGGTCGTCGCTGCCAATCGTCAGCAGCAACCCCATGCGATCTAGATGGGGAAAGGGGTGTTCGGCTAACCGTCGATAGACGTGCAGGCAGATGTTGCTGGTGAGGTTGACTTCTAGCGGGATCTGGCGCTCGCGCAGCAGGACGAGAAGGTTAGGGTCTTCGATGGCGCGTACGCCATGGCCGATGCGGTCGGCTGACAGCGCCTTCACCGCTCCCCATACGCTTTGCGGTCCTTCGGTCTCGCCGGCATGGGGTACGGAGCGAAGACCGGCCTCCTTAGCGGCGGAAAACGCGTGTGCGAAAGGTTCGGGCGGCGCGCCGACTTCATAACCGCCGAGGCCAAAGCCCACTACGCCCGAATCAAGCCCACGCAGGGCATAGGTGAGCGTCTCCTTGGCGGGCTGCGGGTCGTAGACGCCGGAGTTAGGTTGGCCGAAACAGGCGTTGCGCGGGATATCGAACACCCATCGAATTTCACGGCCTAGATTCTCGCGCACCGAGAGGCGTCCCTCCTCCAGTCCGGCGAAGAGGTCGTCGAAGGTTAAGCCTTTCTGTTGAATATGGGTATGTGTATAAGGCGTAACCGTCAGTTCGCGGTAGAGAATGTTTTGCCGAACCATATCGCGGCCGCATTCCTCGACGATGAGACGGAAGTCCTTCGGTGTCCGTAGTAAATCGGAAATCAACATGTACTTTTCGATAAAATCTGGGAAACTGCTGAAGGCAAGCCATTCCTGTAAGTTGGCGATGTCTTGGCTGGGCAGAGCGTCCATCTTGTTGTGGCGTTGGGCCAGGGTGAGCAGCGTCTCGGGGCTAATCGTGCCTTCGAGATGAACATGGATTTCCGCTTTAGGCATCTCCGCGATCCAAGCGGACAGGTTGCGCTTCATAATCGCATACACTCTTTTCTAGTGAGACAGCATTGAATGCCGCAATAACCGTCGAGGCGGTTTTCGTATGCTATACTGGGTGGAATTGGCCGGAAGCCGGTCACTTATGGACTTTGTAGAATAGTCTGACATTGTAGCGTAGCCTATGAGCGTTGAACAAACACAGCCAGGGTATATGGCGGAAGAATCGAAGGTTCGCCGGATGGCGTTTCCGCGATCCCGAATTCGCCGCACGATCGGGATAGGCGTTGCGATGGCGTTAGCGCTCATTCTGGCAGGCGGCGGCGCTATTCCTGCATCAGAGGCGCGGGCGCGGTCCTATGCAATGACTGTGGCTGGCTGGGGATTCAATCTGTTGACATGGGAGGTCGACGCGCTGGCGGAGAAGATTTCCGCGTCGTTTACAAAGCCGGCAGATGAATACCCGCCTCGACTCGCTAGCATAGTCGTTCTGGAGTACATGGAAAGAGCGAAAGAAATCGGGCTGATTGAGGAGAACCTAACCCGGCTGTATATCGAGGACGCGTGCGGCTGCTCGGCGCCGATCTGGGCCTTGCAGGTGCGTTCAAGCGAACTGCGCGCCGAGCAGCACGAAGCGCGCCCGGCCGTAGAGCAGGTGATTCAGCGACAAGTTGGCAGCGTACTGGAACTGGCGGGCCTTACCGTGTGGGGGCGACCGTTCCCGCCGGTGCAATTTACCTTCACCGAACCGCCGAAGAAACTCGTTGTCAGCCCCAGGGAGCGGATTGCAACCGTCTACAGCCGCATGCTCGCGCCGGAGATAGGCATGGCCCACATCCAGGAAGCGGAAGCGCAGATCAATGGGACCGACAACTCGCGGGGCTACATCACAAATATCGGCGGACTGGGCGCGTTTCCGACAATGGTTGTGGATCGCGCCAGCCTGTCGTGGGTGTTGAGCACGGTGGCGCATGAATGGCTTCACAACTACCTAGCCTTATACCCGCTTGGATGGAACTACTTCAAGAGCCAGGACATGACGACCCTGAACGAGACGGTCGCAGAGATTGTGGGCAATGAGGTGGGTGCGGAGACGTTGCGCCAATACTACCCTGACCTGATGGAACCAAAGCCGCTGTCGGAGATGTTGCCCCTTGCCGAGCCGGATGGCTTTGACTTTCAGGCGGAGATGCGTCATACGCGGCAAGAGGTGGATCGCTTGCTTGCAGAGGGCAGGGTGGAAGAGGCCGAGGCTTACATGGAAAACCGGCGCACCGTGTTCGTTGAAAACGGCTATCCGCTGCG
>JASGTU010000348.1 GCA_030058085.1 Chloroflexota bacterium | reverse complement strand
GCAAGCTCTCCGCCAACTCCTGCCAACTCACGTAGCGAATCTGTTCGCCGGCAAGGGCGGGGTCGATGTCGAGGAACATATTGCCTTCGATAGCATGGATCAGCCAGCGCGGTTCACCCTGCGCCGGGATCCACAGAAAACAGCGGCGACTGCCGCCCGATTGCAGGCCCGCCACCGAAATGGAGATGGGGTTTAGATCACGAAAGTTGTACAACAGCCAGCCGTCTACGCCCTGCTCTTGTAGATAGGCTTGGATATGCCGAAGGTTCATCACAGTGGCCTTGTTGAGATGATGCGGGATGATTCAGATGTTCCTAATTGGAGTCTGCGAACGCCGGATGGGCAGAACAGCGGATGTTAAGCCAGACGCGGATCCAGGTTCGTGATATAGATTGTCCGCTATTATCTATGATCTAGGGGATTTTGTCCAAAGCGTTTTTTTCGCCCGGAGAGGCATTGTTGGCCCAGACCGGAAGAAGGCGGAGAGGGCTTGGGGCAAGCTTCACGAGGCGTGTCGATGACACGCTGATTATGCGAAATACGCAGGCGAGGCGCCGTTCGCCGCGTGAACCGTCGAATCGCGTAGCGCAATCCGACCCGCCACGCTTTACGCAATCGGCTAGCCGGTGTGCTAGTCCTCACGGTTGGGCTTGCGCTGATAGGCCAGTAGCAGCGGACGCCATTCGCCGTAGCGCAACAGCGAATTCCAGGCAGGCGGCTTCTGCGCCTCCTGCTCCGCGGTCGCCGGCTGCGGGGCCAGGTTCATGAGCACGGCGACCTCGTCGCAGCGGTGGAACTTGGGACAGTAGATGCAAGCCTGCCACACCTTGGGGCTAATGCTCCAGCGATCCACCAGTTCGAAACCCAAGCGGGTGAAGAAGTTCTCGCGCAGCGTCAGCGCGCAGACCTGGGGATAGCCGCGTTGGCGGGCCATCTCCACCAGCGTCAGCACGATCTGACCGCCCACGCCCTTGCCCTGTTGTCCCTGCGCAATCGCCAGCGAGCGGATCTCGACCAGCGTTTCGGTGAGCGGGACCAGCGAGCCGCAGCCGATCACCGCCCCGTTCTCCGCCGCCACCAGCCAGTCCGCCAGGGAGGCGCGCACGCTGGCCTCGGTGCGCGGCAGCATCAGGTTCTCGGCGGCGTATTGGTTGACCAGTTCGAGGATGGTTTCAACATCCCCATCTTGGGCGGGACGGAGGGTGATCGGCATGGCGGCTTCCGGTTCTACAACTCCTGCAAGATTTCGCCGATGATGGCGACGGCGCGCTTGATCTCGTCGTGGCTGATGATCAGCGGCGGCACGAAGCGCAGCACGTTCGGCCCGGCGTTGATCACGAGCAAGCCGCGCTCGGCAGCCTTGCCGATGAGGGGGCCGGTCTCGATGTCCAACTCGGCGCCGACCATCAGCCCTTTGCCGCGCACTTCCAGCACATGGGGGCTGTTTAGCTCCTCAAGCAGATCGCGCAGCAGTTGGCCTTTCTCCTCCACGGCTGCGAGAAAAGCCGGCTCGGCAATGCGGCTGACCACATGGCGGGCCACGTGGGTGGTGTAGGGGCCGCCGGCAAAGGTGCTGGCGTGGTCGCCCTTGTGCATGGCGTCGGCTACCTTCTGGCGCATGAGGATGGCGCCGATGGGCAGGCCGGCAGCCAGAGGCTTGGCCGCGGTTAGGATGTCCGGTTCGACGCCGTAGCCCTGGTATGCCCAGAGCGCGCCGGTGCGCCCGACGCCGCACTGCACCTCGTCGAAGATGAGCAGCGCGTCGTGTTCGTCGGCAAGGCTGCGCAACCCCTGCAGAAACTCCTGCGTAGCCGGGTAGATGCCGCCCTCGCCCTGCACCGGCTCGACGATGATGGCGCAGACGCGCTCGTCCATCTGGGCGCGGACGCTCTCCAGGTCATTGAACTGGGCAAAGCGCACACCCGGCATAAGCGGCTTGAAAGGCTCCTGGTACTTGGGGCGCGGGGTGGCGGCTAGGCTGCCGAACAGCCGCCCGTGGAAGGCGTTGCTGAAGGCCAGAATTTCGTATTTATCCTCGTGGCCGCGCTCGCGCGCATAGCGACGGGCGAACTTGAACGCGCCCTCGTTGGCGTCGGCGCCGGTCAGGCTAAAGTGAACCTTGTCGGCGAAGCTCGTCTCGCACAGGAGTTGAGCCAGGCGGGCGTGGGCCGCACTGTGATAGAGGTTGCTGACGTGCAACATGCCGGTGGACGCAGCCTCCTGCATGGCCTGGTTCACGCCGGGGTCGTCGTAACCCAGGGCGTTGACGGCGATGCCCGCGGCACAGTCCAGATAGGCGCGGCCTGCGCTGTCGTAGAGGGTGCAGCCTGCGCCGCGCTCCAGCACAAAGCCGGGGCGGCTGTAAACGCCCAACACATATTCCTGCTCCAGATCGATGATTTCCTGCGCCTGCATCGCTTCCTCCTGTGGGTGAAATGGCTAGGCGTTGCCGAGCACAGCCGTGCCGCCGCCCTCTTGGATGCCGGCGAGGTTGGTGATCACGGCTTGGGCCACGCCGCTGTGTACGGCGTGGATGGCGCTGCGCACCTTGGGGATCATGCCGCCGCTGATGATGCCCTCATTGATCCAGCCTTCGGCCTGGGCCGCAGTGACGGCGCGCACGACGCGCCCCGCTACGAGGATGCCCGGCACGTTGCTGACGAAGAGCAGCTTGAGTGCGCCGAGCTTGGCTGCGACCGCGGTGGCGGCATGGTCGGCGTTAACGTTGTAGCTCAGCCCGTCCAGCGCGCCGAAGCTGATGGGGCTGATGACCGGCACGATATCCGCCGCTATCAGCGTGTGGATCAGGTGCAGGTCCACATCGCGGATCTCGCCGACGCGGCCCAGGTCGCCCAGGGGATGCCACATCTTTTCGACGTAAATCGTACCGTCGTCGACGCCGCTGATGCCGGCGGCGCGGATGTCGGCATTGACGAGGGCGCGCACGACGCGCTTGTTCGCCAGGCCGCTCAACACCATCTCAGCCACATCCAGGCTGGCTTCGTCGGTGACGCGCAGCCCTTCCACGAAGGCGGGCGTCAGCCCCAATCGCTCCTGGTAGGCGGCGATGGTCTTGCCGCCGCCATGCACGATGACGGGGAAATGGCCCTCGGCCTTGACCGCTTTGACGGCGACGGTTAAGCCGGCGAGGAAGGCCGCGTCGTCCAGTTCGTTGCCGCCCACCTTGATCACGACCGCAAAGGGCGCCCCCGATTCGTCATGCTGCTCTGCTACAAGCTGCTCGATGATCTCGTCCGTATCGCTCATTATTCCTCCCGCTCAGATCAGGCCCAGCGTCTCGTCCAGGCCGGCGGCGATGTTGAAGGCCTGGATGGCCTGTCCGCTAGCCCCTTTGATCAGGTTGTCGATGGTCGCCACGACGATATAGTCCGGGCCGTCCGGCTCTTCGGGGTTAGCCGGCGTGATGCTGATGGCGCAGCGGTTGGTGTAGGTCACGTGGCGCAGCGTGGCGATCTGGTCCGGCGGCAGCAGATGGATGAACGGCTCGCCGGCGTAGGTCTCGGCGTAGAGCTTGCGTACATCGTCCGCGCTGACGCCCTCGGGCACGCTCACGTACATGGTGCTGAGGATGCCGCGGTTGACGGGCAGCAAGTGCGGCGTGAAGTAGTAGCGATGCGCCTCGCCGCGCGGGTCGGCCGTGTCGAGCACCTGTTCGACCTCGCTGATGTGGCGGTGGCGGTAGCCGATGTTATACGGCGTCAGGTTCTCGTTGGCCTCAACGAAGTGATAGAGCAGCTTGGCTTGCCGGCCTGCGCCGCTGACGCCGCTCTTGCTGTCGATGATGACCTTGTGGCTCAGCCAGCCGGCCCGCGCCAGCGGATACAGTCCCAGGTTGACGCTGGTCGGGTAGCAGCCGGGGTTGGCGATCAGTTCGGCCCCATGCAGTTGCGCGCGGTTGACCTCGCACAAGCCGTAGACGAACTGGGGAATGAGGTCGGGCGCGCTGTGCTGCACGCGGTACCATTTTTCGTAGGCGGCTGCGCTCTGCAGGCGAAAGTCGGCGCTGAGGTCGACGACGCGCACGCCGGTAGCCTGGAAAGCGCGCACCGGCTCGATGGAGGCCGTGTGCGGCAGGCAGAGGAAGACGACGTCCACATCGCCGGTGCGCTGCAAGGCCTCCGCCAAACGGATGAGGGGATAGTCCCACGGCACGGGGTGGACAGCGGAGATGGGTTGTCCGGCGTTGCTTTCACTGGTCAGCCAGCCGACCGTCATCTGGGGATGGCGGTGGATCAGTTGGACAAGTTCGATCCCCGTGTAGCCGGTTGCGCCGGCGATGCCTGCTCTGAACATACGTATGCCCTTATGGTCCACACTAGCCGCCGAACCGGTAACGCCCGCTGCGGCGGCTTCGTTGCAGAAATGAAAAAGCTCTCCGATCTGGAGAGCCCTGCCGGTCGACACTGCTGCCTATGCCCGCGCCCACACCCCCAGACTAGAAGTTTCTATCCGGGAAGCCGCGCCTGGCGCGAAGGGTCGGCAAAGAAGCATTGAACAAACTAAACATGGGCGCAGTGTAGCACGGGGCAGGGAGGCTGTCAATTGTCAATTAACGGAACGAATTGGGGACGGAAAATGTGGAAACGCGCCAACCTTGAAACTCAAGACCGAATGTGTTACAGTTATGAATAGGTTTTGTTTCTCTTTCGTTTTTCGCCTCCGAAGATATACCAGAACCATCACCGTCACAAAACCTGACGGGTTTTATTAATCTCACGCCAAGTTTCTATTCCGCAGCAGACTTGACGCTCCACCCGCACGAGGAATGAGTATAATGCCTACCCACGAAGACCCTCGCCCGAAAATGGTCGAAGTCGCGCATCTGATGTACGACCGCTTTATGACCAACAGCGCCGGCGGCAACTTGAGCTGCCGCGTCGGCGACTACATCTACGTCAGCCCCCGCTACCTGGGCAGCAAAGACCGCTGGAAGCTGACCGAGGACATGGTGCTGGTCTTTGACCGCGACTTCAACATC
>JASGTU010000347.1 GCA_030058085.1 Chloroflexota bacterium | reverse complement strand
ATCCCACAGCAGGCGGCTGCGTTGCGCCAGTTCCTGCACCGTGGTGCGCAGCGCCAGATCGCCGGCAACCTCGCCCTGAGCGGAGACGTGCAGCGCCAGCGCCGCGCCGGCATCCGCCTCAAACTCGAACAGCAGGGCGTTGCGCACATCCCGGTCAGCGGCGGCCTGGCTGGTCACGATGGCGAACGCGGCCGCGTCCAGGGGACTCCCGCCCTGCAACTCGGGGAGAGGCTGGCCCGGCGTGACCCAGCACGGCTCCCAGCCCATCAGGGTCCCGCCCTCGACGGAGAGCACGCCCTCCCAGCGCGTATCCGGCGCGGGCAGTTCGTGGCTGCGCGGCCCCCAGCCCATCTCGACGCGCACCTTCCAGCGCGTCCTTTCGTCGCGCTCCGGCATGCGCCACGTTCCCTGGTGCGAATGCGTGGCGAGCACGCGGCCGTTGCGCAGCAGTTCGATGCGGTCGATGGCGTCGCAGCCGCGCACCGCGATCTCAAAGCGACGTTCAGGCGCAGCAGGCAGGATGCCGCCCATCGGCGCGTCGTTGCAGGTGAAGCGCAGCTCGATGCGGTCGCCTGTGACGCCGTACACGCGGCGATTGCGGAAGGCGTCCCACAGGCTGCGGCGGGTCAGATCCTCGGCCAGGCAGGCCATCAAGCCTTGCCCCCAATGACCGGGCATCATCGTCCAGTTGTCGGTGGAGCAGACGGCGCCAAGGTGCAGGCCGGCGTCGAGCGCATCCTGGTAGGTGCTGCCGCCCACGCCCGGCCCCATGTGGGCGTTGTTGCGCAGCCCGATCCACTCCTCGTCGGTTTCCGAGCAGCCGTGAACCGAGAATATCTCGGCGTAGGGGCTGAGCGTCTCGTCGCAGCGCGTCCAGTCCGGCGCGCGTTGTCCCGTCAGATACCCTGTGTGGTGCGGAATAGCCAGCGCCTCCACCTCCAGCCGGCGCAGATAGTCGTACAGTTCGTTCAGCGTCGCCGCGTTGCACAAGTCGAACCCCTCGCTGCGGTAGATGACGTTGTGGTCGCCCCAACGGCCGTCGCCCTGCCACTCATAGCCGGGGAAGGTGACGAAGGAGCCGGGCTGGTTGGCTGCGGCTGTAGCGGCCTGCACCTCGGCCCACTGGCGGGCCAGCACGTCCGCCGGCTTTGACCCTTCCAGATGCACGCCGCGGTAGACGGCGTCGGAGTTGGCCGGTTCGTCGTGCAGGTGGCCGCGCGAGGCCGCCTTGCCGGTGCGCCGGGCGCTGTGCGGCGGCACGAAGCTGAACTGCTTCATATAGTACGCGCTGCTGTAGAAGTCCAGATAGCGGGCGGCCTGCGCTAACACCTCGCCCAGGGGCGGGTCTTGTTCGGGGATGTAGGACTGGTGGTGGCTGTCCCCCCAAAAAATACGATAGGGGCTGTTCATGCCTGCGGCTTAGCCTTTCAGTGCGCCCAGCGTCATGCCCTTGATGATGTGGCGTTGGGCGATGATGACCAGCACCAGGGCGGGGAGCGCGGCGAAGAACGACGCCGCGCTCATCTCGCCGTAGCGCACGTTGTACTCCTGCACAAAGCCGGCGATGCCCACGGGGATGGTCATGCCGCGCGGGGTGCTGGTCAGCGACAGGGCGAAGAGGAAGTCTTTCCAGCTAAAGATGAAGACGAGCAGCGCCGTGGCTGCGATGCCGGGCCGCGCCAGGGGCAGGATGATGCGCAGGAATGTGCCGATGCGGTCGCTCCCGTCCATCTCGGCCGCTTCCTCCAGTTCCCTGGGGATGTCGGCGAAGAAGCTTTGCAGCATCCACACGGCCAGCGGCAGGTTGAGCACGATGTGGGCCATCACCACGGCGAACACGGTGTCATAGATGTTGGCGCGGCGCGCCAGCAGATAGAAGGGGCCGATGAAGATGATGGGCGGCAGCATGTGCACAAACAGCAGCCAGGTCAGCAGAAGCCCGCTCCAGAAGCGCCCCCAGCGCAGGCGGCTGAGGCTATAGGCGCCCAGCGACGCCACGAACAGCGCCAACACCGCGGTCAACGCGCCGATCACCAGGCTGTTGACGGTCAGGCGCGAGAAGTTGCTGCGGCTGCCCGTGAAGAGCTCCTGGTAGTTGGCGAGCGTCGGCTCGAAGGGGAATGCGCCTGTCACGATGTCGCGGAAATACTTGATGGAGGTCAGGAAGGTGTAGAGCATGGGCAGCAAGATCGCCAGGGCGATGAGCAGCAGGAACGTGTGCAGTAGGATGGGGCCTAACTTGGCGCGGGTCATAGCGCAGCCTCCTCACTCAGCCTGGCGTTGATCACGCGGTAGACGGTGACAAATATGGAGATGAGCACGGCCAGGACGAGGGCGAGGAACGAGGCGTAACCCATGCGGAACTGGCCGAAGAAGACCTTGTAGATGTAGAGGCTGATCACTTCCGTGGTCGTGCCCGGCCCGCCGCCGGTGAGCAGGAAGATCTGGTCGAACACCTTGAAGGCAAAGATCGTGCGCAGCATCATCGCCACGATGATCGTCGGGCGCATGAGCGGC
>JASGTU010000346.1 GCA_030058085.1 Chloroflexota bacterium | reverse complement strand
TATCCATGCCTACGGCTGGTATTCGGAGCCGGACGAGCCGGCCGCGGCCGATGTGGTCAATTACCGCCGCTCGGAACTGCTGCGCGAGGTGATGGTGCGCAACGGCGACGGCCATAAGTCCGCCATGATCACCGAGGGCGGCTGGAACGATCACCCGCGCTGGACGCGGGCTGTACGGCCGGGCCAGCGCATCGCCTATACCGTGCGCGCCTACGAGATCGCGCTGGAGGAGTGGCCTTGGATGGAGGCCGTCGCCTTCTGGGCTTTCCGCTACCCGTGGGACGCCAAGAGCTATCAGGACTATTTCACCTTCGTGGATACGGAGTTTGAACCCAAGCCCATCTATGAGGAAGTACAGCGCTACAGCCAGGGGCGCTATGCCCAGGAGACGCGGCCATGAGCGGCGCGGTGCGTTCGACCGGTTGGCGGCGAAGTGTGTCTCGTCCGTGGCTGTGGACGGCGCTCGTCGCTGCGCTTGCGCTGGCGGCAGCGCTGCTGGCGTGGGCCGGCGGACCGGAGCAGATCACGCGGCTGTTCGTGCGCCACGACGGGACCTGGGCGGCAATGCAGGCGCGCGGGACGTGGCGCGTCGGCCTCGATCCAAGCTTTCCGCCCTTCGAGATGCTGGACGAGGCGGGCAACCCCGTGGGTTATGACGTGGACCTGGCGCGGCGCATCGCGCAGACGTGGGGGCTGGAGGTCGAAATCGTGGCGTTGGGCTTCGACAGCTTGCTCGACGCGGTGCAGGCGGGGAAGATCGACAGCATTGTTTCGGCCCTGCCCTATGACCCGCGCGCCACACGCGAGATCGCCTATTCGTCGCCCTACTTCGAGGCCGGCGTGCGGCTGGCGGTGCGCGCCGGTTCGCCCATCTCCGGCGTGGCAGGGCTGGACGGGGCCGCCGTCGCAGTGGAGTGGGGCAGCATGAGCGACATGGTTGGTCGTCGCCTGCAGCGCGAGGGATCGGCGCTGGAGTTGGTCCCCTATGCCTCGGCGGATGAAGCGGCGGCCGCGCTGGCGGATGACCCGGCCATCGACGCGTTGTTGGCCGACAACGTGACGCTGCGTCAGACGCAGGGGCAGGGCGCAGCCATCAACGCCGCGGGGCCCGCACTGGAGAGCAACGCCTATGTGATCGCCTCGGCGCGCCAGTCGACGACCCTGCACGAGAACATCGAGCAGGCGCTGGCGACGCTGCGCGCGGACGGCGTCCTGGTCGAGTTGGAGGACCGCTGGTTCGGCGCCGCGGCGTCATCGCCATAGTCCAACAGTCCATTGTCCCCCACGTTTCGAGCGCTAGCCGCCGAGTGGAACGGCGTTTTGGGTGTTAGCCAGAGCGCGACCGTCGCCGCATCGCGGGCTGCCGGAAACCTTTGGGGCTGTCTCATAATGCCGTAGTGTATAATGAACCAAAGCCTGCGCGCCTCTATATCCTCATCTCACCCGCGCAGTCGCGATAGATAGAAAGGACGCCAATCGTGGCCTCACATCGCCCTCTTGCGCCGGAAGCGCTGTACACTGACTGCCGCCTCGACCACATGCAGTTCGACACGACAGACGATCTCGAGGATTCGGACGAGTTTCTCGGCCAGGATCGCGTGCTCAAGGCCATCGACCTCGGCGTCACGATCAAGCGCAAGGGCTACAACATCTACGCGCTCGGTCCGACCGGCGTAGGCAAACATACGCTGGTGCGCGGCTTCGTCGAAGGGCGGGCGGCACAGGAGCCTGCCCCGCATGATTGGTGTTATGTCTACAACTTCACGCTGCCGTCGAAACCGCGGGCGCTGCAGCTGCCGCCGGGTACGGGCGTGCAACTCAAGCACGATATGGAGCAACTGATCGAGGAGCTGCGCACCGCGCTTTCCTCGGCCTTTGAGAGCGAGGAGTATCAGACGCGGCGGCGCGTGCTGGAGGAGGAATTCCAGGAGCGACAGCAGGAGAGTCTCAAGGAACTGCAGGAGCAGGCCAAGGAGAAGGACCTCGCCTTGTTGCGCACGCCGGGCGGGCTGGCCTTTGCCCCGCTGCGCGAGGGCGAAGTATTGCCGCCGGAGGAATTTCAGAAACTGCCGCCGGAAGAGCAGAAGCGCATCGAAGAGGAAGTGGAGGGCCTGCAACAGCAATTGCAGCGCGTGCTGCTCAAGATGCCGCGCTGGGAGCGCGAGTTCCGCTCGCGGCTGCGCGAGTTGCAGCAGGAAGTCTCCGGCTTTGTGCTGTCGGACCTGATGGAAGAGCTGTACGAAAAGTACAAAGATCTGCCGGATGTGATCAGCCATCTGCAGGCCGTGCAGAAGGACGTGAGCGAAAACCTGGGCAACTTCCTGGAGAGCGACGAGACAAAGGCGGAGGCCAAGGCCGAGGCCGCGCCGGTCATGCCCGACGGGCTGAAGATCGCGCCGGCGCTGCGCCGCTATCTCGTCAACGTGCTGGTCGACGCCTCCGAGGCCAAAGGCGCGCCGGTCATCTACGAGAGCAACCCGTCCTATCTCAATCTGGTCGGCCGCGTGGAACAGATGGCAATGATGGGCGCCCTTGTGACGGATTTCACGCTGATCAAGCCCGGGGCGCTGCACCAGGCGAACGGCGGCTATCTGATCCTCGACGCGCTCAAGGCGCTCACCAGCCCCTACGCCTGGGAAGGGCTGAAGCGGGCGCTCCAGTTTGGCGACATCCGCATCGAGTCGCCCGTGCAGATGATGAGCCTGACCAGCACCGTGTCGCTTGAACCGGAGCCGATCCCGCTCGACATCAAGGTGATCCTGGTGGGCGACCGCATGATCTACTACTTGCTGGCCCAGGCCGACCCCGAATTCGGCGAGCTGTTCAAGGTGGCGGCGGACTTTGAAGACGAGTTCGTGCGTGACGAGGAGACGACGAAGCAATACGCCCGCCTGATCGCCACGATGGTGCGCAAGGAGAATCTGCTGCCCTTCGAGAAGGGCGCGGTATGCCGCGTGATCGAAGAGTCGGCGCGGGCGGTGGAAGACGCCGAGCGCATGACCGCACGCATGCGCAACGTCGTCGATCTGATGGAGGAATCCGATCATTGGGCGCGGGCGGCGCAGGCCGAGCGCGTCGCCGCTGAGCATGTCGAGCAGGCCATCGCCGCGCGCATCTACCGCTCGGACCGGGTGAGCCGGCGCATGCAGGAAGAGGTGCTGCGCGGCACGATCCTGATCGATACCGAGGGCGAGGCCATCGGCCAAATCAACGGCCTCTCCGTGATTCAGATGGGCGGCTATGCTTTTGGCAAGCCGGCGCGCATCACCGCCAGCGTGCGCATAGGCCGCGGCGAGGTGGTGGACATCGAGCGGGAGGTGGAATTGAGCGGCCCGCTGCATTCCAAGGGCGTGTTGATCCTCTCCAGCTTCATCAAGGGGCGCTACGCCGTGGAGCGCCCGCTTTCGCTGGGGGCTAGCCTGGTTTTCGAGCAGTCCTACGGCGGGGTGGACGGCGACAGCGCTTCGTCCACCGAACTGTACGCGCTGCTCTCGGCTATCGCCCGCGTGCCGCTCAAGCAGTCGCTGGCGGTCACGGGGTCAGTCAACCAGTACGGGCGGGTGCAGGCCATTGGCGGCGTGAACGAGAAGATCGAAGGCTTTTTCGACTTGTGCGCGGCGCGCGGGCTGACGGGTGATCAGGGTGTGCTGATCCCCGCCTCCAACGTCAAGCACCTCATGCTGCGCAAGGACGTGGTCGAAGCCGCGGCTGAGGGCAAGTTCGCCATCTACCCTGTGGAGACCATCGACCAAGGCATGGAGATTTTGTCGGGTATGCCCGCGGGCGAGCGCGACGAGGACGGGCGTTACCCGGAAGGGACGATCAACCGCATGGTGGAAGACCGGCTAGCCGAGTTTGCGGAGCGGCAACGCCAATACGCCCGGGCGAACGGCGAGGAAAGCGAATCGGAATCGGCAGGCTAGGAGCAGGCATGGCGGCAACACAAGCGAAACAACCGGCGGCGGCAGAACACGCCGACCGGATCTTGGTGGCGCTGGACGCATCGCCGCAGAGCGTGGCCGCGCTGCGCGCAGCGGCGGAACTGGCCGCGCTGCTCGAAGCGGAGTTGGAGGGCCTTTTCGTCGAGGACATCAATCTGCTGCACCTGTGCGGCCTGCCCTTTGGCCGTGAGGTCGGCTCGTATACGGCATCGGTGCGGCAGTTGAATGACCGCGCCATGGAGCGCAACCTGCGCGCGCTGGCTATTGTGATTCGCGAGGCCATGGAGCGCGAGGCCGCGCAACTGCCCGTGCGCTGGACGTTCCAGGTGCGACGCGGCGCGGTCGTAGCCGAACTGCTCGCCGCGTCGCAGTCGGCGGCGATGCTGAGCCTGGGCCGGGCCGGTCGCAGGCGGCGGCAGACGCTTGGCTCCGTGGCGGAGTCAGTCGTGCGCCAGTGCTCGCGCCCGGTGCTGATCCTGGGAGAAGAGGGCGGGTTGACGCGTCCGCTCTCCGTGTTGTACACGGGGTCGGAGGCGGCGGACCGCGCCCTTCGTCTGGCGATTGACCTGGAAGTGCGCAACCCCGGCGGGCTGCGCGTGTGGGTGTGGGACGATCCGGCTGCCGGACCGCCGGCTGAGCGGCTGCAAGCGCACGCTAATGCCCGGCTGACGGAGGTAGGCTTGCAGACTGTCGCCGCCGTGATCGGCGAACGAGAGCTGCCCGACCTGCTCGATAAGCGCAACAAGGGGACGCTGATCCTGCCCGGCGAGCATTCTGCGCTGCTGTCGCGCTGGGTCGGCCCGACGATCCTCGTGCCCTAACGCACCAGTACGCTTTCCACCCTTACCATATCGTGCATGGAGTCCAGGCCGCCTGCGCCGGAGACGGGCAGCCTGGTCTGTCCTTGGCTGTCCGCATCATAAAGGCCAAGCCAGACGGAATATTCGCCTGGCGTCAGGTCGGGGGGCGTCGTCAACGCAAAGCGGCTGAGGATGCGGTCGCCCGGCTGCCAGCGGCTGGTGGGGAAGCGATCCCCGGCTGGGGCGCGGTCGTAGCCGGCGACGTAGCTGTCTGTTGCATCCAGCAGATGCACGAAGGCGGTGTAGTCGGCGGCGGGCCGGCCTGTCGCTTCCCATAGGACGGTGAGGGTGATGGCCTCGCCGCGGCTGATTTCGGCGGGTGCGTGCAGGGCGCTGGCCTGGAAGGCGTCGCCGAAAAGGATGCCGGCGGGCGAGAGGCCGAGCTCCTGCGCGTCGGGCGCGGCGTGAGGCGCAATCTCGACCACCGCCGGCATGGGCGTGATTTCGGCGCCGCTTGGGTCGCGCGCCGTGACGGGGAAGTGGTCCGGCGGCGGAGAGTCCGGGTTGATGAAGCCGGTGTAGACGCGGGCCAGCAGCGGCGAACTCGGATCGACGCGCCCGATGATCGGGACCAGGTAGCGGTCGGGGTAGACTGCGCCCGGCTCCCAGAGCGTCGTGGGGTTGCGGCCCCAACCCGGGTGGCTCGTGACGTTGCCGAGGACCGCGCCGCTTTCGTCGAGGAGTTGGATGAACAACTCGTAGTCGCGTTCGAGCTTGGCCGGCGCGCTCAGGTAGAGGGTGATCTCGGCGGCTTCGCCGGGACGGAGCCGCGCGACGGGCGTCTCGACGGCGTGCAGTTCGATGCGCTCGGCATCGCCGTAGACGATGTTCGCCGGCTGCGCCTGGGGCGGGATGGCGGCGACGGGCGCGGGCGCAGCGTAGGCGGCGGGGATGACGAGAGTGACCGAGTAGAGCGTCATGCCCAGGAGCAGCGCTGGAAAGACGGCCCAGGCTGCGCCGCGATAGGTGGGCGGCAAGCGGCGATACCAGAAATCCAGCCCGACGACCGCCCAGATCGCCAGCGCGCTGAGCGCCGGAAAGATCAGGCGGCCCTGGCTGCCCGTAGCCCGGTTCATCCAGTAAACGAGCAGCAGCGCTGATATGCCGATCCAGGCGAGGAGCAGCAAGCGCACGCGCGTAGCGTCCTGTTGCAGCCAGGCCGGGCGCAGCCGTCGCCGGGAAACATAGGTTCCCAGCGCGGCCCCTGCGGCGGCGAAGATCGCCAGGCCGTCGGCCAGGGCGTAGAACCAAGTGGGCAGCAGGATGTTGAACCAGCCGAACAAGCCCCAAAACGAGTAGCGCAGCCCGCGAAACTCCAGCCAGAAGTCATCCCAG
Organism: Chloroflexota bacterium; assembly: GCA_030058085.1. GTDB lineage: Bacteria > Chloroflexota > Anaerolineae > Caldilineales > Caldilineaceae > JASGTU01. The sequence continues at coordinate 23,041 of JASGTU010000346.1, read as the reverse complement.
TCGAGCGGTTTGGCGCGCAGGCCGTTGATGGCGACGAGGTGGCTGACGCCGGTCCAGTCGCCATAGAGGGTAAAGTTGCGCCAGTACCACCAGCCGGCGATGAGCAGGGCGGGCAACGCCGTGCCCAGCGCGGCGGTGAACAGCAGCCGCCAGTCGCGCCGCTCCCACGCCAGCAGCAGGCCCGCGCCGCCGGCCAGCGCAAACAGCCCCAGGCCCTGCAACTTGCTCAGCGCGGCGATCCCCAGCAGCGCGCCCAGGCCGGCCCACTCCCAGGCGCGGATCGGCGCCTGCCGTTCGCGCACGAGCAGGCGCGCCAGCCAATAGAGGACAGCCGCTGCGGCGACGACGACCATGTTGTCGTTGCTGAACGAGGCGCTGATGAATACGAATTGCGGGATCGCCGCCACGAGCAGCGCGGCCATCAGCGGTAGGCGTGAGCGGGGCGCGAAGGCAAGTTGCGCCGTGCGGTAGGTAAACCAGATCGTCAGCCCGCCCAAGAGCAGCGAGAACCAGCGCCCCATGTGCAGCGCCAGGTTCGCCCCGACGAGCGGTCGCGGGGCCGCGCTGTAGAGCATGCGGTTCTTGTTGCCGGGGAAGAGCGGGTCGCCCATGTTGGAGCGCGGGTTGAAGACCGCGATCGCTTCGAAGTCGCCCTGATCGACGCCGGCGGTGAGCCAGCCTGTGAGCATGTAGTAGAGCGGAGCCTGGCTGCCTTCCTGCTGCCAGGGGCCGGTCGACTCGCTGCTCTGCACGGGCAGCGGGTTGCCCTGGGCTAGGTGGCGGGAGAAGGCGTAGTGGTAGACCTCGTCCGGCGTCTCGAAGGCGGGGACGGCAAAGCTGAACCACACGCCGATCAGGAGCCATGCGATCAACAACAAGGGACCGCCCAGGCGCGTCGGGCGCAAAGAACGCAGAGATCGTAAAGACGGGAGTTTGCGGGCGGGCGGTCGCCGCGCGGCTGTCAACATAGCTCACGATCCTCGCCGGCGGTGACGAAGGCCATCACCCGCTCCAGCGTCTGTGCAAAGTCGTGTGACGTGTCGAAGTAGAGTAATTGCTGCGCCGCGCACGCATCCCGCAAGGCGCGGCTGAACGCAATCTCTCGCGTGATGATGTTCAGCAACTGCTCATCGGTGTACTCGCTCGCCCAGTTGTTGGGATAATGGCCGTAGGTGCGGATGTGGTGCACCTTGGCCGCGGGGTCAATGTCCGTGTAGCCGAGAAAGCACGCCTTGACCTGCGCCGGATAGGCGTTCCGCAGCGCGGCCACATGCTTGGGCAGCAACTCGCCCTCGAAGACGTAGTCCACGCCGTCCCTCAACAGGCTCATGCTCATCTCGCGTACGAGCGGCCACAGCCTCTCTGCGACGACAGCGTTCCCCGCGTCGGGGTCGATGGCAAATTCAGGCACGCCGCGTGCAAGCCCCATCTTGAGGACGTCGAGGCTTAGGTAGGGCATGCGCTTTTCGGCGAGGAGTCGCCTCGCCAGAATGCTTTTGCCTGTTCGTGCTGCGCCGCCGATGAATAGAAGCATGGGCAGGGGTTCTTTCGCTGACCGCCTTAGCGGGGGCAGCAGGGCAGAATCAGGGTATGGCCGTCCTCAGCAGTTTCTGCCGCGCCTGCCTGCGTGACGGGCAGCGGCTCCAGCGTCTCGGCGTCGTAGACCTGCAAGGTGAGGCGATAACGCGCCCAGAAGGCTTCTGCGTCTGCGCCGTCGGGCGGCTGGGGCCACGGCGCGGGCGGGAGTTCGCTGTATTCGACGATGATCTTGCCGGGGTCCCAATAGATAGTAGGGATGGCGCCGTCGTACGGTTCTCGTTCGGAGACAGAGAGCGTTTCGGTGGCGCCGTCATCCCGAATTTCGGTGAGGCGCAGCGCGTATTTGTAGCGGCGATCCGTGGGCGTGACGGCCTCCCAGTAGAGCGTGACGGGCAGCGCCAGGTCGGGCGTCGCCGGTGCGCCCAACTCAATCCCCGCCAGCCGGATGGTATCGCCCAAGACGGCGTCGACCCGGTTGTGCAGCGAATCCGGCAGCGATTCGTAGACCGGGACTTCCGGCAGATAGAGCGCGGACTTGAGCGAAGAATGGCTGAAGTAGGTCGTTTCCTGCACCTTGAACAGGTTGTCGTCCAGCCAGCCCTCGGTTCGCCCTTGCAGGTCGGCGTAGGGATGGGTGCCGGAGATCAGCAGCCAGATGCGGCGCTTGTCGCGGGTGAGTTCGTCCATGAGCGCGAAGCGTTCGTCCCAGTCCCGTTCCAGCATGGGCGCGCCGAAGGTGGGCGCGTTCTGGTTGGCTCCAGGCATGCCGGTCATGGTCGCCAGCGGCAGGTAGTAGGCGAAGGCGCGCCAGGCGAAGGGCGGCTTGATCAGCACGAGATCGCCGGGCGCAATGTGCCCGTCCAGTTGGTTGCCGAGGCGCGAGAAGTCGTCTTTGGCATATTGCTCGACGGTGAAATAGTTGAACGTGCTGCAGCCGGAACCGAGGATCAGCGCCGCGCCCAACAGCAGCGAGAACCACGGGCGCAGCCTCCACGCCACGCCCAGCCCCGCGCCCAACAGCAGGATGAACGGCCCGCCGAGCAGGCTCATGTGCCGCGCGTTCATGTAGGCCGGGGAGAAGACGTTGACCACTAGGATGGCGAGGATGGGGGCGGCGATCAGGGTGACGGGCAGCCACCCGCCGTTTCTGAGGCTGCGCCGCGAGCGCAGGCTCCACGCCGCGCCGGCCGCGGCGATGACGCCGAAGAGCAGGTCGAGCAGCCAGACGTCGGCTAGGTCCACGCTCAGGCCCAAACTGAAGGCGTTGAGCAGGTCCGGCCCTAATATCGACAGGGAGATGGAGGGGAAGTTGCCGCCGCCTTGTTGGGCGACGATGATGAACCAGAACGCGGCCGCGGCCAGGGCTGCGCCGCCCAGCACCAAGCCCGCAGCGATGATCGCGGCCTTGACGCGGCTGCGCTCAGCCAGCCATAGGTAGAGCAGCAGCGCATGCACCGGCAGCAGGAAGACGGCGTAGTAGTGGCTGGTCAGGAACATCAGCAGGAGGGCGATGTAACCGGCGATCCAGGCGCGGGACAGACCGCCTTCCTGGATGAGCCGCGCCGGCGGGTAGGCGCTGAGCACGGCCAAGACAGCCCACAGCGCGTAGGGCCGCGCTTCCTGCCCGTACCACAGAAAGAACGGGCTGACCGCGGCCAGGAGCGCCGCCCAATAGGGGCTGCTCGGCGGGAAGGCGTCCCCGCGCTGCAGGCGGCGAGCGAAGGCCCACACGCTGGGGACGAGCAGCGTCGCCGCCATAGCCGGCACGAAGCGCAGCGCGTACTCGCTGTCGCCCGCCAAGCGCAGCAACAGGCCTTGCAGCAGGAAGAACAGGAACGGGTGCTGATCCGTCGTGGCAACCTGGGTGAAGCCGTCGCTCATGACGAGGCGGCCCAGCAGGATGTCCGGCAGGCTGGACTCGGCACGCTGCAAGCTCAACGTTTCGTCCCACCACAGGTCCTTGCCGCCCAGTTGCCAGGTGACGCGGGCAAAGGCCAGGAGGATGAGGAACAGGAGCAGAACGCGCGGCCAAGCGCGCTGCGTCTGCTTCGTGGTGGGTGATGACGCTTGCATCGTGTTCGTCATTGGCCGCCGTCGACCGGCGCGATCACCTCTACGTCTGCGAGGGGCGCGTCCGCCCCTGCCGCGGTCTCGACCGCGACGCCGTTGGCCGGATCGTACAGGCGTAGGGTAACGCGATAGGTTCCAGGGGCCAAATCGCCGGGCAAGAGGAGCGCGTGTTGATCGACGGCGGGCATGCCCACGGCCCAGGCGTTCGTGGGCGCGAACCAGTTTTGCGGCGCGTAGTCCGACGCCACGACCGGCTGCCCGTCCTGCCCAGCCAGGCGCAGGCTGAACTTGTACTCCGGCGGCTGGGCGTGTGTCTGCCAGCGGGTGGTGACGCGCAGCAGGTCGCCGGGCCGGCGCGGGGCCTGATCCGTCGCGGCAGCGACCAGCTCGAGCGCATCACCGAAGGTGAGGCCGATGGGTTGTTCATGCAGCGGCCCCTGGTCAAGGGCGACATGCTGCACGCGGATGCCGTTGTGGTAGGTCGGCGCGGCGGGCCAGCCGTGCGTTGCCAGCCACACCTGCACCGGTCCCGGCGGCTTGAAGTAGAGCAACTCCCACACGCCGCTCGCCCCGTGCGTGATTCGTTGCAGGGCCGCGTCGAGTTCTTCGGCAGGGACGCCCTCCAGGCTGCGCAGGTCGTGGACAGGGGCCGCGCCGCGGTAGTAGTGGTTGAAGACGAGGTCGGGGTTGGGGCCATCCACCAAGACGGCCTCGCTGGCCTGCGCGCCGGCGGAGATGGTCGCGGCGGCGCTGCGGAAGTCGGGCTTGTGCAGGCTTGCGTCGGTGTAGAGCCGGTGCAGCGCCAGGCCATTGGCCGCCAGCAGCGGGATCAGGGCCACAAGCGGCGCGAGGCGCAGGATGGGCCGTCCGCGCGCAGCGACGGATTGGCGGCGCAGCCAGGCCGGGTCGAGCGCGGCGATGCCGCCAGCCGCCAGCAGCAGCAGCGGCGCGCTGACGAAGATGGTGTAGCGCACGTGGAAATCGGGGCGGCGAACGACGAGCAGCCAGGTGATCAGCACAGCGCAGAGCGCGATCACGGCGAGGAAAGCGCCTGCGCCGGGGCGACGGCGAATCCACGCGGCCGCGCCGGCCAATGCCAACGCCAGGTAGACGAGGGGAATCCACTGCGACCACGGCGCGGGCATGGCGTCGCTCGCCGTGTAGGCGTGCAGCAGCAGCCACGGGACGCGGTTCGGGTCCAGCGGCGCGCGCCACCCGCTGAAGCCGAGCACGTCCAGCGAGCGCGCTGCCCAGGGCAGAAAGAGCACGAAAACCGCAACCCCGGCGGACGCCCAGCGCAGGAAGGCGCGGCCATCACGCGTGCGCGCCAGCCACAGCAGCGCCGCTACGGTGTGGACGAGCGGAACCAGGAAGCCGAAGAAGTGCAGGTAGACGGTCGCCGCCACGCTCAACACGTAGCCCAGCCAGACGCGCTTCGCCGGCGAGCGGCGATCCAGCAGCAGCCAGAAGCACCAGGTGGCGAACAGCCCGGAGGCCAGAAGCCAGCCATACATGCGCGCTTCTTGCGCATACCAGACCTGGAAGGCGTTCGTGGCGAGCAGCGCCGCCGCAATCAGGCCGGCTGTGCGCCCGCCCAGGTCGTTGCCCAGGCGTGCGATCAGCGCCACGGCCCAAACGCTGGGCAGGAGGGAAAGGTAGCGCAGGGCGAAGTCCGCCTCACCGGTCGCGGCCATCCAGAAGTGGAGCAGCACGAAGTAGCCGGGCGTATGCTCCACCGGCATGTTGCGCCACAGGTCGGGAAGAGTCTGGGCGGCGCGCAGCAGGCTGATGCCTTCGTCGCTCCACAGGCTCTGGAAGTCCAGGCGATAGGCGCGCAGCACAAAGGCGATCAGCACGAGCGCCAGGGCGGCGAGCCGCGCGGCGGTCGGGGCGTGGCGACTCAAGCCGTCCCCAACCGTCTCGCTGCGGGTCTGTGCCGGTGCGTTATTCATGGCGGGCCAAGATGTAGAAATCGCTGCCGGCATCCGGCTCGACGAGGCGCAGCCGCGTGCCGTCCTGGGCATAGAGGCCGATGATCACTTGCCGCCAGGCGGGCGCGTTCTCGTCTGTCGCGGGCCAAACCAGCGTATAGGCGTCCTTGATCACATCGCCTGCGGCCCAGGTCGACGTCGGGTAGTCGCTGTCGTGGGGCTGCTGGTCGACCTGGGCGATCACGTCGCCGTCCTCGTTTAGCGCCTGGACGAAGACCGTGTAGTCGGCGGCGACGTCCGCTTCGGCCTGCCATGTGACGGCGACGGCGCGCGGCGAGCCGTCCGGCCCGAACTGCACATCCGCCGCGGCCAGGGCGATGCCCTGCTCCCACACGGCGTCCAGGCGTTGCGGCGCGACCGGGGCGGGCGCGTACGCGTCGTGGGCGCGGATCTGCGCCAGCACAACGCGGTCGCCGAGCGACGCGCCGGACGTATCGCGGGCGTTCAGGCGCACGGTCGGGTCATCAACCGGATAGAAGCCGATGCTCAGCGTCGCCAGGTCGTCGGCGGGGATATCGTCCACGGTGATCAGGTATTCGTCTGCAAACACTTCGCCGGGCCGCCATTGGCGCGTCGAGTGACGCCCGGCCGCGGGCACGCCGTCGTACTGATAGAGTATACGGTCGCCGTCGCCGGCAAGATGCAGGAAGAGCGTGTAGTGGTCCTCGATCTCGTGGTCGGCGGTGAAGTAGAGCGTGAGGCGCAGCGGCTGGTCCGCGGCGATGGCCTCGCCGTCGGGGAAGTCGGCGCCGAGCAGCCGCATGCCGCCGTCGAAGGCGACGTCGTAGGCGCGGTCGAAGGCCGGGACGGGGTTGAGCGAGGGCGGCATGTGATAGGCGTCGTGCAGCGTCCACAGTTGCGAGCCGGCTAACAGCAGCGCAAAGCCGGTCAGGCCCACATGCAAAGCGGGCAGACGGCGTTCGGGCAGCCAGCCCTGCCAGCCGAGCGCGAAGATCAGCGCCAAGGCGGGCGCGGCGATGTGCGCCAGCCGCCCTTGCTCGCCGTATTCGACGGTGCGCGTCCAGTAGAGGACAGCCAGCGCTACCACAGCGAACCACGCAGCGCTGACCGCAACGGCCAGATATCGCCGCTCCAGGCGATCGCTCCAGCGGCGCAGCAAAAAGACGGCCAGTCCCGCCGCCGCGATCCACATAAAGATGCGCGTGGTTTCCAGGTACCAGCCCGGCGCAATGTTGCTGACGAACACACCCCAATAGGAGGCGATCAGCCAGGGAACGTAGTCCCAGGTGCGGTCGAGGGTGAACGGTTCGGCGCGATTGAGCGTGGGGATGGCGACGGCCATCTGCTTCAGCGGGATGAGTTCGCCGTAGAGCAGCAGGTTGCGCAGCAGCCACGGCCCGGCTGCGATCAGGCCGCCTAGCAGCGCGAAGGCGGCGGCGCGCAGCGCGTGGCCGGCGCCTCGCCGCCGCGCCAGCGCGACCAGGAGCACGAGCGCGGGGACGCCGGCCAGAAAGGCGCTGTATTTGGTAAGAAGCGCAACGCCGCCGGCGACGCCCGCCCATGCCCAGCGGCGGGCCGGCCAATCACGGGCGTAGGCGCAGGCCGCCAGCGTTACGCTCCAGGCGACGGTCGCCGCGGCCCAGGGGTCCGGGGTGATGGTGGCGGACATGAAAAGGAATTGGGGATTGAAGGCGACCAGGGCTGACGCGGCCAGGGCGAGGCTCGGCAGCCTGGGGAAGAAACTGCGCGCCAGCACCCACGTCGCCAGTACGGCCAGCAGGCCGCCCAGCATGGCGACGCCGCGCGCCAGCGCGATCGGCATGAGCAGATCCAGCGGCGTTCCCGGCAAGGTGACGGTTTGCCGCTTGCTCAGGACTTTGGCGTGGTATGGGTTGCGGCTGGCTTCGACGAAGGCCTTCGACTCCTCCAGCGGCCAACCAGCGCCCGCCAGCGCCGCTAGGGCATGATAGAGCGGCGGCTGCGCGATCAACTCGTAGGAGTATTGCGCTGTGGCTTCGTCCAGCGGCGGCGGGCTGCGGAACTCGCGCCAGTAGAGCGTCGCCATGTAGTGCGCAGAGGCGTCGAACCCCTCCAGCGGCGGGATGATCCATGTGTACAGCCCGGCCATTCCGAGAAACAGCGCGCAGAGCAGAAGGATCGCGGCGCGAGCGGGAAAACGAGAGCCGGCCCGCGCGGTCGCCCCGTCTACGGCGCGCGGGCTGTCATTCCGTGTAGAGAGCGACATGCTTTGCGGCGATCTCCTCCCAACGGAATTGACGGCTGGCGGCGCGGGCGCCTGCGGCAAGTCTAGCTGCCAGGGCGGGGTCGCGCGCGATGCGCAGCGTCGCCTCGGCGGCGGCGGCGGGGTCGCCGGGCGGCACATAGAGCAGGTCGCGCCCGTCGACCAGTTCGGGCAGCGGGGCCTGCGGGTAGGTGGTGACGATGGCGCAGCCGTGATTCAGCCCGGCCATCAGCGTGCCGCGGCGCAGGCTGGCGCCGTCTTCGTAGGGCATGAGCAGCACGTCGGCAATCGTTAAAGCGCGGCTCACGTCGGCTTCGTCCAGACGTCCCGTCCACTGCACATAAGGCGTCAGGCCGCTGGACGCGATCAACGCCTCGACCTCTTGGATATAGGCATCGTTGGTCGCAGCCTTTGAGCCCATGCGCTCGCCGATCATGAGCAGATGCGCGTGGGGCGACTCGCGGCGCACGCGCTCCAGCGTCCGGATCAGCGTCAGGCCGCCTTTGCTCTGGTTGAGGAAGCCGAAATAGGCGAGCACCAGATCGTCCGGACCATAGCCGAGTCTGCGGCGGCAAGCGGCGCGTTCCCCCGCCGAGACGGCGAGCGCGTGGATATTGCTGCCGATGGGGATGCGGGCGAGCCGCGCGCCGCTCTCGTCCATGCGCCCGGCTAGTTCGAGGCGGTCGCCCTCATTGGTGACGATGGTCACGTCTGTGCGCGCGGCCGGGTATTCGGAGGCATAACGGCGCAGGCGCGCCCCGGCTTTGGGAAAGAGGTAGGGCGGCAGCAGATCGTGATAGGTCCAGGCGACGCGGCAGCCCGCGGCGCGCCAGCGCGGGGGCGCCAAGTTGATGGCGATCTTCATGCCGAAAGCCGCGGTCTGGTATTGGACGTGCAGCCAGCCTGCGCCGATCTGGGCGGCTATCTGCGGGGCCAGCCGCCAGATGCGCCGGTTCCAGGACTCGACCACGGGGTAGACAGCGATCGGGCCTGGCTGATCCGCGGCGGGCACGGAGGCCGAGGTCAGCACGCTGGCCTGCCAACCCAGATCGGTCAGGGCCGCGGCCAGTTCGGCGGTGTAGGCGCCGACGCCGCCTGTCTGGGGCGGGTATTCGCCGGTCACAAAAAGGATGTGGCGCTGAGGTGTGGTCATCGGCCTAAGCAGTCAGGTTTAGCTCTAGAGAATAGCCGCGGTAGTTGAGTTCCTGGAAGCCGTGTTGGACGAACAGGTTGAGCGCTGCGGCGGCTTCATGCGCCACGTGCACGACGAGTTCCGGATAGCCCTGCAGGGTGGCGTCGTTGATCACGCGGCGCAGCATCCAGCGGGCCATGTTGCGCCGCCGCCAGCGGGGATCGACCTCGATATGGACGAGGTGCGCAAACGGCGGCTCACCGCCCGGCCCGCCGGGCACGAGGATATAGCGCGCCGCGCCCACCCAATCTGTGCGGCGGTGGTAGAGCTGATATGTGCGATCCGCCGGCGCGCCGCGGAAGGCCACGCTCAGGTCGGCCATCGGCACGGCTTCCTCCAGCGGCTCGTGCAGCGGGCGGCGCAGACAGTAGTAGCGTGTGAGAAAGCGGAAGCCAAGCATGGTCAGGGCGCGCACGTGGTCCGCCCAGTCACCGGGGAGGATGCCCGCGCCGCCCTGGAACGAAGGGTAGCCGGTGCTGATGTGGAAGGCCTTGACGTAGCCGATGCCGTTTTCTCGCCAATACTCCTGCGCCAGCGAAAAGAGCGCTTCGACGACGTCGTTGATCAGGTCTTGGCGCTGCGGCAGGGCCAGAAAGCGCACCAGGCCGAGCGGATAGTATTCGGGCAGGTCGAGGCTGTCGCTGTCGCGGCCGACGGCGCAGTCGAGAAAGCCGATCAACTGGCCGGCGCGCCAGGCGCCAAACTGCTGATGCCGTTGTAAACTTGCCGGAAAGACCACAGGCGGCTCGTCCGCGCAGACCTCGCGCTCGAAAGCCGCCTGGTCGAGGGGACGGCTGTAGGGCGCTGCGCCGATCCACTCCGAGATCAACTCGGCGGCGGCAGGGTGGTCGGACGCATCCAGCGGGCGTACGGAGAGACTGGGGACAATCGGGATCATGCCGGCGTTCGCTTAGCCAGGGTTGCGTAGAGCGTGTCTTGGTCTTGCAGCATGGGCAGGGCCGCCGTCTCGACATCGTCGAGGTCGAGCAAGCCGTCGCCGGTGTGCGGGTGGTAGGCGACCAACAGGGCGCGGCCCATGCGCCCTTCTTCCGTGACGCTCATCAACTGGCGAAATTCGATCTCGCGCGGGCGGGCCAGCGGCGCGGTGAGCGTGATGCGATCCGGCAGCAGCGCCACCCGCGTCAGGGCCGCGCGCGTGTTCCACAGTACGAGCAAGACGCTGATGACCAGATACAGCGCTGAACCGGCGTCGAAGCGGCGGGTCAACTCCCAGGCGAACAGCCCGGCCATGACCAAGCCGGCCAACGCAAAGAGCAGATAGCGAGGCGCAGGGCGGTAGACGGTCATAGGGGCGGCGCTCCTGTCTGCGGCTGGAGAGGGGCGCCGCGCAGATGGGCGTAGCGCCGCGGGATCGCCCAAGGCGGCTCGACGGGGGACATGGCGCGGCGCCAATTATCCACGTCCTGCCAGGTCGACTGGATGCGGCGGCGTTTCGCCAGGAAGCGGGGCAGCGCGGCCCAGCCCGCCATGCGTCCGCGCCACGCGGCCAGGTCCCCGCGCGTCGCCAGGCCATAGCCGACAGCCAGGGCGTCGTAGGCCAGGATCAGCGGCAGGTTGCGGACCAGCCAGGGGTTGGGGTAGTTCTTGACCAGCAGCCAGACCTTGTTGCGGCCCAGCAAGAAGCGCTTGCGCGGCGAGGCGTCGCCCAGGGTGGCGGAATGGGCATGCAGGGCGCGGGCCTGGGGCTGCAAACAGGCCTGCCACCCGGCGAGACGGGCGCGCCAGGCCAGGTCCACGTCTTCGAGGTAGGCGAAGAAGTCGCCGTCGAAGGCGCCGACCTCGTCGAGCATGGCGCGGGCGTAGAGGGCTGCGCCGCCGCATGGGCCGAAAATCTCGGTCAAGTCACGCTCGCCGGGGTCATCCGCTGCGCCGCCGCGCCAGTCCCAGGCGATGCCGGCCCAGTCTACGGCGATGCCGGCTGTGTCGATCTCGCCGGGGCGGTGGGCGCGCAGCATTTTCGAGCCGACCATGCCTAGTCGAGGCATTCGCTCCGTTGTGTCGAGCAGGCGTTCCAGCCAAGCCGGTTCGGGGCGGGCGTCGTTGTTGAGCATAGCGATCCAGCCCGCATTTGTAAGTTGCAGCCCCTGATTGCTGGCTGGACCGAAGCCGGTGTTGGCCGCGTTGCGGATCACATGCAGCGGGAAGGGCAGCCCTTTCGCCGTCCCCTCGAGCAGGCGCAGCGAACCGTCCGTCGAACCGTTGTCCACCAGGATCAACTCGAAGTCGCGCGCGGTCTGGGCTGCCAGGCTTGCAAGCAGGCCGGGCAGCAGACTGACGCCATTTAAGTTGACGACGACGATGCTGGCGGCAACGTTGTGTGACGCGCTCATCGGCTCACGTTATTCATTCTCTGCTGCGACGAGGTTCTTCAGTTCGCTAGCGCTCGCTTCAGAATGACAGACACTCGGCGTCATGCGTCACGAGTCACACGTCATTTCTGTCACACCCTGAGCGTAGCGAAGGGTCTCGCAGCGAAGGATCTTAGCCTCAGTGCGACGAGATTCTTCAGCTCGCTAACGCTCGCTTCAGAATGACAGATGTTAGCGGGCACGCCATCCAAAGTCACGCAATGCCGCTCAAGAGCGGCGCCAGCGAACGGTCGACGCCGGCCTCGAAGGCGGCGACGTCGAAGCGGCGGCTGCTGACCAGGGCGGCCTGGGCGATGCGGCTGCGCAGGGTGCTATCCTGGATCAGGCGCAGGGTGTGGCCGCGCAGCTCGTCCGTAGTGTACCACAGATAGCCGTCCTCGCCGTGGCGCACCAGTTCGGCCAGGCCGCCGCGTCCGATCAGCACGGGCGCGCAGCCGGCGGCCATTGCCTCGACGGCGGTGATGCCGAAATGCTCGAAGCGGGCGGGGTGGCGGGCCTCGTCCTCGCCGTAGCCACTGGCGTGCCAGTAGATCGAACTGCTGCCGTAGAGGTCGACGAGGCGGCTATGTGCGATGTCGACGTGAACATGGATCGGGTAGCCTTGCGCCGCGGCGTGGACGCGCCGCAGGTAGTCTTGGTGCTGCGCACCGGCGGTGCTGCCGCCCGCCAGATGCAACTCCCATCCGGTCAGGCCGGCGTCGACCATCTCGCGGAACTGCTCGATCATGAGCAGGTGCTTCTTGTTGTGGTTGTGCGCAAAGAACCGGCCTACGCTCAGGATCTGCGGGCGTTTGCTGTGCGGGGCGAACCGCCTTACATCTACCGGCGGGTAGAGGATCGTGCTGGGCAGGTCCCAATAGGCTGCGATCCAGCGCTGCGTAAAGGCGGAGATCGCCCAGATCAGGTCGTAGCCGGCGGCGATGGCGCCCAGGTTGGGGGGCAGGGAGTTGCGTATGCGGTCGCCCAGGTTGGGCCAAGTCTGATCGAACAGGCGGCGGAAGAGGCGGCCGCGTAGGTGATCCGTCTGCGGCGGCGTGGCGTAGAGCCAGAGCGGGCCGCCCGTCCGGCTGCCGCGGGCGTGGATGCTCAGAGTGCGTGCGCCGGCTGGCGCGGTCACGGTGACGGCGTAGAAGCGCCCGCTCTCGCTTAACGCGATTTCGTCGACCGTCTTCTCGTCCAGGCGCAGTTCGGCGCCGGTGACGGACGGCGCGGCCGCGGCCAGCGCCATACGCACGGTTACGGGGCGCGGCCATGCCGGCAGATCGAACGCGGCAGTCTGGCCCAGGCCGTGGGCATGCACGTCGAAGACTGTTTCGCTGCCATAGACGCCCTCTGCCGGACGCGGCAGTCTGGCCCAACGTTCGATCCTTGGCGCGGTCGCGCGGCGGATGCGCCGAACGATGCCGCTGGGCGGCCTCGCCGGGAAAAAGACGACCAGCGCATTGCGCCGCGCTAGGGGCGGCACGAAGTTTTGATGCGAGGCGTTGATGAACAGGTCGTACTGCGCGGCGGCTTGCCCCAATTCCGCCGGCGGGCGCAGGGGGACGGCGCAGAAGTCGATGCCGGACAGGTCTAGGCGAAGCCGTGCGGCAATGTCGCCGGCGCGCACGGCCGTGTGGCTGAGGACCGTGACGGCGTGCGCCTTGGCGAGGTGTGCGGCGATAGTCAGGGCGTAGCGTTCGCCGCCGCCCATCGTACTAAGCCAGCGGTCGTAGAGGCCGATCTTCATGGGCCGTCCGTCGCGTCGGGGACGCCGGTTGCCTGCTCGAGCCGGCGCAACTCCTGATCAAGTTCTTGGATCGCGCCGGCAAGCCGCCGGTTGAAGTTTACCTGCCGTTCGACGATGCGGTCGAAGTAGGCTTCCTTGAGGTGGGTGGTCGCGGCGGAACGCAGCGCGATCTCGGCCTTTGCCATGAGCGGGAGGCGCGAGCCAACGCGGTAGCCGCGCAGGGCCGTGTCCGCTTGTTGATGCAACTCGGTGAGCGGCAGAGAGGCGGCTGGCGCAGGGGCCTGTTGGGCGAGTTCGAGCGCTTCGCAGAGGATGGCCGCGGCGCGCAGGCGGAACGCTTCGATTGAGAAACGCCGGGCGCGCTGCCGTCCGTGGGCGATCAGCCGCTCGCGCAGATCCGGCTCGACCAGGAGTCGCTCGACGTTGCGGGCCAGTTCTGCGGCGTCGCCGGAAGCGAAGATCAGGCCGGCGGCCGCGTCATCGGGGCCGTCTACGCCAAGCAGCCAGGGCAAGGACCCGTCGGCGCTGGCGACCACCGGCGCGCCGGCAGCCATCGCCTCGACGAGCGGCGCGCCGAAGCCCTCGTGCTGGCTGGCCTGCAGGTAGACGTGGGCCAGGCGGTAGTAGGGGGCTACGTCGGGAACGCGGCCGGTGAAGGTGACGCGCCGCGCCACGCCGCGTTCAGCGGCGCGCCGCCGCAGGGAGGCGGTAAGCTCCTGCGTCACGACGCCGTCCTGGGTGTCGCCCACGACGAGCAGATGCAGGTCGGGATAGGCCGGGGCGAGCAGGCTCAGGGCGTCAACGAGCAGGTCTATGCGCTTGTTGCCGGCGATGCGACCGACGTAGAGCAGCACGCGCCGGCCTTCCAGCCGCCACTGTTTGCGCAGCGCGGTCGGTTGCGCCGGGTCGGGCTGGACGGCGTAGCGTGCGATGTCGATGCCTAGCGGCGCCACGCGCAGCCGGTCGGCGGGGTAGCCGGAAGAGCGCTGCAACTCGGCGGCGATGAAGGGGCTGTCTGCGACGGCGAGGTGGGCGTACTGCGCCAGGTCAGTGCGGATTTGCGACGTCTCCAGCAGATCGCGTCCGTCGCTTTGCGGCCAGAGCGCGGGGGGCGTAACGCCGTGATACCAGAAGATGGTCGCGCCGTTGATAGTCCGAAAGCGCTCCGCCAGGGGAAACCAAAGCGGGTATTGCAGGATCGTCAGGTCCGCGCCGCCGGCGTAGCCCGCATAGTCCGTTGTGCGGGCGATGGGCCGGATGTCGGCGGGCAGATCGCCGAGGCCGTAGCTGCTGAAGATGGCCGGGCGCATGCCCAGGTCCGCGGCCACGCGCGCCAGGTCGAAGGTGTGCCGGCTGACGGCGTCGCCTTCATAGAGTCGATAGACGAGGATGTGGCAGGTGCGTTGCGGCATGGCGTGCAGCGGGGTGCGCGGGTCTCCTATGCGAAAACGCCCTACGCAGCGACCGTGGGGCGTGCGGCCGGCTGCGGTTCGGTCACGCGCGCGGGTCGCTGCCGAGGCTGCTCCAATCGACGCCAATGCCGAATCCGGGTTCGTTCGCCTCGGGATCACGGAATTCTAGAACGAGGTCGAACTCCTGGCGGTCAAGCAGGGCGGGCTTATCCGAGATGCCGTCGGTCAGTTCGGCGACGATGCGGTAGGTTGCGCCGGGCGACGGGTTACGCAGGTGCAGGGTCGTTTCGATGCGTTGCTCGCTGCGCGCCATCATGTAGACGCTGGTGTTTTCGCTGCCGTCGGCGTTTAGGACTGCGATTTCGACGTTGGGGGCCTTGTCTTGGATGGCAGGCAGCCACAGGCGCGTCCAGATGCGCTTGAGGTCGGGGTAGGGATAGAGCACGATGCGCTCGAAGCGGAGCGGCGTATCGTCTTGGAAAAGCGGAATTTCCATAGGTCTGCACTTGTCTCGCTGCTGTGCGCATCCGTGTGCGCGACCTCTGTATGCAACGGCGTTAGGCGGGAAGGCGTGGGAGTCGAACCCACCGCAGCCGGCTCTGCGCCGCCTGCCACTGATTTTGAAGACCAGGGCGCCCACCGGGACACATCCCCTCCCACCGCTATTGTACGGCTTTCGGCGGGCGGGGGCAAGACACAGGGATTCCGGTCAAGACGTATCTTCTTGCTGCGGCGCGGCGTATTTCGTGTATCGGGGGGCGGACGTTGTTCGTAGGTCTATCCCGGCGCTCTTGCGCGAAACGATTCCTTTGTCTAGAATGACCTCGGATTCCGCCCTGTGGCGGGCGGCGTTCTCGATCTTGCCACGGCGTTTTGCCGTAAACCTTTGCCGATGTACACCACCATGCGTAAGGACCGAATCTATGTTGCCCAAGACGGCTGAACGGAAGACTGCGCTGCACCTTTGGGCGGTTGTCGCATTGCTCGCTATAGTTTTGACTGCATGCCAGACATCGGTAGGAAACGCCTCGACTGCGCCTGCAGAAACGGAAGCGGCGGCGATGCCCGCGTTCGCGGAGTCCGGCGTCCTGCCCATGGACCCGCTTGCCGCCGACCAGTCCGCCCCGCCCGCCCGCCTGGAGATCCCGGACCTCGGCCTGGACGTGGATGTCGTGCCCATGGGCTGGCAGATCGTGACCGTGGACGGCGAGCGCACGACCATGTGGGCGCCGCCGGAGGAGCAGGCCGGCTGGCACGTCAACAGCGCACACGCCGGCGCGCTGGGCAACGTGCTCATTTCGGGCCGGCAGGCGGACGGCGCAGCGGTCTTTGCGCCGCTGGCGCTGGGCAGCGTCACGTCCGGCCAAGAGATCTGGCTCTCCGATCAGGATGGGGTGACCTTTGTCTACCAGGTGAGCGAGGTGTCGGAGCCGATTCCGATCACAGGCGCAACCGACGAGGAAATCGAGCGTGCCGCGGCCTATCAGGAGCAGAGCAACACGGCCAAACTTACGCTGATCACCGGCTGGCCTGATTTCACCACCACGCACCGGGTGTTTGTGGTGGCGGATTTTCTCGGCGCGTTGCAGTAAGTCTGGGGCAGAGCTGTGCTGTTTGCGCTATGAGCGAGGCCGGCGAGGGTCTGCTTTGTTCGGTGATCGTGCCGGTGTATAACGGGGCCGCAGTCATCGGTCGCTGCCTTGACGCGCTGGGGACGCAGTCTTGCCCGCCCGGCGCCTACGAGATCGTCGTGGTGGATGACGGCTCGGTCGACGCCACGGCGGACACGGTGGAAGCCTGGCGCTCGCAGCATCCGGCGCAGCGCTGCCGGCTGGTGCAGCAGGCCAATGCGGGACCTGCCGCGGCTCGCAACCGCGGCGCACAGGAAGCGGCGGCGCTGCTGCTGCTCTTTACCGACGCCGACTGCGCGCCTCTGTCCGACTGGATTGAGCGCATGGTCGCCGCTTTCGAGCAGACGGAGACGGCGGGCGCCAAGGGCGCGTATCTCAGCGACCAGCGCGGATTGGTCCCGCGCTTTGTGCAGGCTGAGTACGAAGATCGCTATGACCGCATGGCCGGACAGGAACAGATCGATTTCATCGATACTTATTCGGCAGGTTACCGGCGCAGAATCTTCCTGGAGAACGGGGGGTTCGACCCGATCTTCACGACGGCAAGCGTAGAGGATCAGGAGTTCAGTTTCCGGCTGGCGCAGAAGGGCTATCGCCTGGTATTTGCGCCGCAAGCGCGTGTCAAGCATCTGCACGACGCCAACGTGGCCGAATACGCGCGGCGCAAGTACTACATTGGCTTCTGGAAGGCGCTGCTGACGCGCTGGCACCCGGAACGCCTGGTGCAGGACAGCCATACGCCGCCCGCGCTCAAGATTCAGATCGTGCTGTGCGCCGCGCTTTTGGCTTTGGCCGCCTTGTCGCTTGCGGCGGCGGGCATTCCGATGCTGCGTTGGGCTTGGGTCGCCGCGGCGCTGGTTGCGCTCTTGTTCGTGGCGACGGGGCTGCCGTTTATCATCAAGCTGGCTCGGCGAGATACGGCCCTTGCCCTGATCGGGCCGCCTATGCTTTTTGTGCGTGCGCTGGCGCTGGGCGCAGGCTATGCGATCGGCTCGATCCACTTTGCGGGGACGCTGCCCGGCGCCAGGCAGCCGGTGATCCCCGGCTGGAAGCGGTTCGTCAAGCGGGGCATGGACATCGCCGGCGCGCTGATCGGGCTGGTTGTTACGTTGCCGGCGATGGCGCTCGCGGCTGTCGCCATCAAGCTGGACTCGCCGGGGCCGGTGCTCTATCGCCAGGTGCGCATCGGCGAAAACGGCCGGCCGTTTCGCATCATCAAACTGCGCAGTATGGCCTCCGGCGCGGAGCAGCAGTTGCCGGAATTGGTGAACCTGGCCGATTTGCCGGAGCCGGCGTTCAAGCTGCATCCTGACCCGCGCGTGACGCGCGTCGGGCGGGTATTGCGGCGTATCAGCTTGGACGAGGCGCCGCAATTCATCAATGTGCTAACCGGCGAGATGAGCTTGGTGGGCCCGCGGCCGGAGGAGGAGCGCGTCGTCGCGCTCTATGCGGATGCACAGCGGCGCAGGCTGGCTGTGAAACCGGGCATGACCGGGCCAATGCAGATTCGAGGCCGCGGCAACCTGACCTTCGCGCAGCGCATCGGCCTTGAACTGGAGTACATCGACCAGTACAGTCTGTGGCGAGATATCGCCATCATCCTGAGGACCATTCCTGCGATCGTGCGCGGGGATGGCGCGTTCTAAGCAGGGCATTGGCCTGGGCTTGGATAGTGATAGAAGAGTGAGGTTGAGGGACGTCTATGCAAAAACAGATGAGACAGAAACAGGCAAGCTGGCTTCGGCGCTACTGGGTAGCGGCGGCGATTGGGGCGATTATGGCGTTGGCGTTTGGCCTAGCGGCGCAGGGACCTGCTTGGGCTGCGCCGCCCGCGGCGAAGGTATATCAGACCGTTCCCAAGCCGACGGCTACGCCGGGCAACGGGCCGGTGGCAACGGCGACGCCGCGACCCGACGACGATGACGACGGCGACGGCGGAAGCGGCGGAACGGGCGGACAGGAGGAGGACGGCGGCAGCGCACCCGTCTTCTTCTTTGCTCCGCCGGAGGAATCCGCCGAACTGACCGCCGTGGTGACGGTAGCCACGCTGAACCTGCGCGAAGGCCCCGGCGTGACATTTCCCGCGGCAGGCGTGCTGCGCGCCGGCGACGAGGTGCAGGTGCTGGCTCGCAACGAAACGAATACCTGGTGGCTGGTGTGCTGCGTGCCGGGGACGAGCGATCAGGGTTGGGTCAGCGCGCAACTGGTCGAACCGAATTTCGAGCGCGCCCAGTCCGCCGGCCTGATTCCCGTTTTCGGTGCACGGGCGGAGACTGCGGCCGCGGCGACGCCTGAACCGGCTGCGCAAGCCCAGGCCGCTAGACTGCCGCTGGTCCTCGATGTGTCGCTCGACCCGCCAATTGTGTGGCAGGGCCAGACCGCCGACCTGGTCTTGGAAGTCTCTAACCCCAACCCGGAGGACGTGCGCAACGTCGAGTTGAGCGACCAGCTTCCCGCGCAACTGGAACTGGTTAGCCTCTCCGCCTCGAATGGCGGCCGGGTGAGCGAACAGACGACGCCCGAAGGCGCTACGTTGATCCTGGCGCGCTGGAACACGGCGCCGGCGGGCGCCAGCGTGCGCGCCGTCATCACGGTCAAGGTGGTCGAAGACGTGGAAGACGGCGAGGTCTTTGATAATCTGGCGGCTGCGCGCGGGGCGAACGCTACGTATACGACAGGCGCTGTGTCGATCGGCATGCCGCCTAAACTGCTGCCCGATTTCCGATGATGTCCCGCCGCAGCGCAGCCGGTCCGGCTCTAAAGCGGCGGCCGTAGACATATGCCGCGCAGAAGGCGCGAGGTCTCAGCCGCCGCGGCGGACCGCCATCCGCCTGTGTCACGCGCCCTGTGGAACGGCGCAGCCATTGCGCTGCTTTCCACAGGGCTTGCTTTTGGCCTCTACTGGTTCACTGCCGCGTCCGGCCTGACGTGGGCGCATGACGGCGCGGACGGCGGCGATCTGCTGGCTGCGGCGTTGACGGGCGGCGTGCCTCACCCGTCCGGCTATCCGCTGTATACGGCCCTGCTGCAAGGCTGGCTGCGCATAGGGCAGGCGTTGGCTCCTTCGGCGGAGGCGGCGCGGCTGGGCAATCTGTTCAGCGCGCTGGCGGCGGCGCTCAGCGCCGGTGTGACCGCGCTTGTGGCCCGCTATCTGATCGGCCCGGTCCCTGGGCGGCAGGCAATCGCCCTGGCGACAGCCCTGCTTTGGACGGTCAGCCCGCTCCAGTGGAGCCAGGCGCTGATCACCGAAGTTTACGCCTTGCACATGCTGCTGGCCGCGTTGTTGGCGTGGACCGTATTGACCCAACCGCGACGCTTGCTGCTTGTCGCGGTCGTCATGGCGCTGGGGCTTGCCAATCACCTGACCTTTGCGCTGCTGCTGCCGGCTGCGGGCTACTGGCTGTGGCGCGGATCCGCGCACCCGCGTACGGCCCAACCGGTCGCGCTGGCGCTGGTGAGCGGTCTTTCGCTTCTGGTGCTGCTCTACGCGCGCATCCCCGTTGCGGCTGCCGGCGAAGGCAGCCCGCCGCCCGTCAATTGGGGTTACGCCGATGGGTGGGAAGGGTTCTGGTGGTTGGTGAGCGGCGCGGCCTATCGCGGCTATCTGGCGGACCTGAGCGGTGCGGGCGTAGCCGCGCGCATCGGCGGCTGGGCGCAGACCTTGACCGGACAGTACACGGTCGTCGGGCTGGCGCTCGCCGGGCTGGGGCTGATGCTTTGGGACCGTCGTAGACCGGCGCTGCGGACCTTCGGGCTGCTGTGGGCGCTGCCGGTCAGCGCCTATGCCGTCGCTTATTCGACTTGGGACAGCCGCATCTATTTGCTGCCGGCGACGTGGATGCTGGCGCTTTGGCTGGGCAGCGGGCTGTCCGTACTCGCGGCCTGGTTGTGGGATAGGCGGGACGGGCGAGCGCTGTGGGCGGGCTACGCGCCGGCGGTTATCGCCCTGGTCGCGGTCGCGACGCTGGTTGCGACGCGTCTGCCGGAGATGTCGCTGCGACAGGACGACGAGGCGCGGGCATACCTTGCGGATGTAGTCGCTACGCTTGAGCCGGAGAGCATCGTGGTCAGCGGGGCCGACGCCGAGACGTTTGCCCTTTGGTACGGGGCGTGGGGCTCCGGCGTACTGCTGGAGAAAGCGCCCGGCGCGATGTTGGTCAACTATGCGCTCTATCAATTTCCCTGGTATGGCCGGCTGTTAGGCGATCTGTACCCGGCGACGCCGGGCGTTTCCGCGGGGCTTGACGCGCTGCTGGCTGAGAATGACGGACGCCGGCCCGTTTACTTTACGGAGCTGCTGGATGTTGTGCCGCGCGAGACGCTTTCGCCTGCCGGTCCGCTGTGGCGCTATACGCCGTGAGTGTGCGTCTGTTGCCGGTTCGTTGCCCGCCTATGGTACGCTTATGGGAAAATGTTTGGACCCTAGACCAGATAAAACCGGACGCGCGTTCTGAATGAAGGCAGCGGAAAACCTATGAGCCAGCCGGATTCCGTCCCATCACAACCCCCGATCATGGAGCCGGCGCCGCCCGCCGAACAGGCCGGACGCTCCATCAGCCGCAAGCAGTGGCTTTTTTTGTTGCGCGTGGCGCTGCTGGTTCTGCTGGCGGTATTGAGCTACAAGATCGTGCGCGTAGGCCTGTTCGCCATGTCGGCCTACAACCATGCAGCGGAACTGCGCCAACTGCGGGCTGATGGCGACCCCGACGTTGCAGACCTGGCGCAGGCGCAGGTCCCGGTGGCGGAAGCGGCGCGGGCGGTCGCCGGTCTCGAGCAGGAGATGCGGTTCTTCGCTCCTGTGCTGCACGCCGCCGGGCCGATTCCGCGCGTGGGGCCGACCGTCGCCGCTGTCCCCGAACTGCTGGTCGCCGGCCGCGAGTACGCGATGATCGGGGCTGAGGGATTGCGCCTCGTCGCGGAGGCGCAGAGCGGGGCCGGTGACGAGACGCTGCCTCGGCTGGCGTTGTCCGTCGTAGCCGATAACCCGGAAGCCTTCGCTCTCTTCGCCGGGCGCGCCCGCATTGCCGAAGCCGCGCTCAGCCAGATCGACGCGGCCAAGTTGCTGCCGGACCTGGCGGAACCGCTGGCGCAGCTTCAGTCTGTGGCGCAGTTTGCCAGCGCCGGTCTATCGATGGCGCCGGCCTTGCCCGATATGCTCGGCTATCATGGCCCGCGCAGCTACCTGCTGCTGGTGCAGAACAACCACGAATTGCGGGCGACAGGCGGCTTTATTAGCGCTGTGGGCCGCGTGACGGTGGACAACGGCGAGCCGGGCGAAATCGACCTCACCGACAGCTACAACATAGGGCGCGAGGACGCCAATCACCCGCCGGCGCCCGAACCGATGCATGAGCACATGGGCATCCAACTGATCTTCGTGCGCGATGCCAACTGGTCGCCCGACTTGCCGACCACCGGGCAACTGGTGCGTGCGCTCTATGCGCAAGATGCCGGCGAAACGGTGGACGGGGTGATCACGGTCGATCTGCGCGCCGTCGAACTGCTGGTAGGCGCCATTGCCCCGCTTCAGGTACAGGGGTCGGACACGCCCGTGACCGGCGAGAACCTGGTCGAACAGATCAAGCGCTTCTGGGATCAGCCGCTGGAAACGGGCGATACCATCGAATCCGCCGGGCAGCAGGAATGGTGGAAGCAGCGCAAGGACTTTATGCCCGCATTGGCGGAGGCCGCGCTCAACCGCGTGCGCGGCGGGCGCTTCAACCCGCTGAAACTGGCCGACGCTGCGCTGGCGGCGCTGGACGAGCGCGCCATCCAGGTTTGGCTGGTCGACGGCGAGATCGCCGCTGTGATGGCCGAGTATGGCTGGGACGGCGGCTTGCGGCCTCAGGCGGGGGCCGACTTGCTGGCCTTGGTCGATACGAACATGGGCTATAACAAGGTGGACGCCGTGCTGCAGCGCTCCGTCAGTTACACGGTGACATGGCCGGACGGCGCGGACAAGCCTGCGCTGGCTGAGGCGGCGATCACCTACGTTCATCCGCTAGAGGTCCCCGGCCATGTCTGCGACCATCGGCCGCGCTACGGGGACAACTACGACGATATGACCAGGCGCTGCTACTTTAACTATGTGCGTCTCTATGTTCCCGCAGGCAGCGAACTGGTCAGCGCCGAGGGCGTCGACCCGGCCTCGGTGAGCGCAGGGCCGGGCGAGAACGGCACGCAGGCGCTGGCCGGCTATTTCGAGATGCTGCCCGGCGCGCAGCATACGGTGCGTTTCCGCTATCGCTTGCCGCCGGAAATCACGCCGGAGGGCTATGCGCTGCTGGTGCGCCGCCAGTCGGGCGCGGGGCCGCTGCCGCTGCGCGTGGACGTGAACGGGCAGGCGGCGGAGACAACCGTCACGGCGGGAAACTGGTTGTGGTCGCCAGGCGGGGGCGCTGCGGACTAGCCCGCGTCCAGAAGTTCGAGCAGGGCGGGCAGCGCTTCGCCGCTGGGCGCTTGCAGCGCAACGCCGGCGATAGGCGTCAGCGGCGTCGGTTCGGGGTTGATCTCGATGATGGTCGCGCCGTGTTGCAGCGCCAACTGCGGCAGTTGCGCCGCCGGGTAGACGATGCCGCTGGTCCCCACGACCAACATCACCTCGCATTCACGCGCCGCGCGCCAGGTCTCCTCCATCTCGCGGCGCGGCAGCATCTCCCCAAACCAAACGATGTCCGGGCGGATGAGGCCGCGGCAGCGCGGGCAGACGGGCGGCGTCTGCGCCGTGATGTCCTGCGGCTGGAGGGTGTAAGGCGCAGCGCAGCGGTTGCAGCGATAGCGGGTGATGGAGCCGTGCAGGTGATAGACCGTGGGGCTGCCGCCGCGCTCGTGGAGGTCGTCGATGTTCTGCGTGATGAGGTCAAACTGGGCGAAGCGCGCGGCTA
>JASGTU010000345.1 GCA_030058085.1 Chloroflexota bacterium | reverse complement strand
TATTGCGGGCGAAGGACGCAACACGGTCGTTAGCGCCAGACGAAGCGGCAGGCTTCTCGCTAACCGGCGGAAAGGCGTTCTTGATCTGACTTGCGAGGTTGTTTTCGTTTGCCATGTGTTATTTCGCCGGGGTTTGTTTGCCGAAAGCTTGCTCAAGACGCGCCATCCGCTCAGGGTTGCCGCGCGCCATCTCCAGAAGGTTCAAACGCAGATTGGTGAGGCCGGGCATACGCTGGGCCATCTTGATGCCGCTCTCGAACTGATCGCCGTTAAGCCCGCTCAGAAGCCCCTTTGCCGATGTCAGGAAGCGATTGCCCCCCTCCTTGGCTCGCTCAAGCAGGCCCGGCTCGTCAGGATCAACACCGAGCGCGGCCGCGACCCGCTTTTCATCGTCGGTCAAGGGCTGCTTGGCGTCCTTGGCTTGAGCCGGCGCTGCCTTTTGGGACGCACTAAGCTCGCGAACCATCTTGGCGAAGTTGTATGCACGGGCAGCATCCGGGTTCTTCTTGGCGCTCTCTGCAAGCTGTGCGAGTGCGGCATCGTCAGAAGAAGCGGCGGCAGCAAGTCGGTACTCATCCGGGCGAGACTTGGCGTAGGTCTGAATGGCATTACCTTGCGCCTGCACCCACTCTTCCGGCTTGACGATCTGGCTTCCACCAACGCCCTGCACAAGCGACAAGTCGGACGGGTCAATGTTCTTTTGGAGATTGACCTTGCGCGACCCCCCCCAGCTTGCGACAAGGTTGATATTGCCGTTCTTGTCGATCTCGGGAACGGCCTTTGCGTCACCCTTGCCAAGAGCTTGCGCCATGTTGAGCGCGTACTGCCCGCCCTGTTTGGACGCAGCAATCTCGGGGTTGGCATCAAGGATCTGCTGGTAATGCTGGAGCGCAGTCGGAGCCCAATTATAGGGCTGGTTGGTGGTCGGGTCGTTACCGATTGCCTTGTTGAAGTCTTCAAGCGTTCCGATGGGATCGTATGGCTTTGGCTCATTGCCGGCCCCGGCTGCTCCCGCTCCCTTTGCACTCAGGCTAAAGCGGTCTTGCGGGAGTCGTCCATTCAGATCCGTCTTGGATTTGATGTTTTCAATCTCGGCCTCAGTCTTGCGAGCCTCAAGCGCAGCTTTCTCTAGCGCGGCTTTCCGGCTGCGATAACCGGACAGAAAATCCATGCCAAAGATGCCCTTTTGGTCGAGCGCAACAGGTTCCGTAGCGCCTGGAAGTTTGACAAGGTACTTGCCCGTCTTTGGGTCGGCCTGGAGGACGATGTTCTGCGTCTTAAGCACGCTCTGCATCGGGCCGATATTCCCGGCGGCGAGCGCCGTTACCGCAGTCTCGCCAAACTTATCGACCAGCGCATCACGGGCCTTCGTCACCATTTCAATGTCGGCGGGCTTCATTTGGCCCATCCCAGACCCCATATCAAGCAACATCTGCTTGCGCTCGTGGGCAGGAAGATCCTTGTAAACGTCGTCAATCCGAGTGCTAAGGGTGTTCAACAGGTCGGTGCGCTGGCGCTCTTCGTTCGCGCGGTTGAACTCGCCCATCTTTTCCCGGTGAACGTCCTTCTGCATCCCGAGAAATTCGCTTTGGTTCTGCAACGCCTGATCTGCCCGCTTGTCCGCGTCCAGTTGCCGCATGAACTGCAAGCCTTGCATCACGCCTTGGCCGACGCCACCGATAATACCCAGCTTGTTCATTTTGCCCCCTTGATGCCAGCCGCACGGATACGCCCCGGCGTGTAACCCTTGGCCCGCATCGCAAGCCCTTTCTTGTTGAGTGCTTCCAGCTTGTCGTGACCGATCATCGCCGCAGCCTCGGCATTGACGACGTGCTCATCCTCGGTCAGCAGCGCCGGCACGTTGTCGGTGTTGCCCTGCCACTCGCCGGGCACCTTGCCGCCCTGCCGGATGTCCTGCACATCGCCCGAGTTCCATGCTTCGGAGTATTTCGCGGCAGCCTCTTCGTCGGACATTTGCGTTCCGACCTGCCCGCCCGAGTTCCAGAGCTCAAGCAGTTTGCCGACACCGTAGGCAGCGCCGACCCACGGAAGGGCCGCGCTTGCCGCGCCAAGTGCAGCACCCGCACCACCAGCCAGTGCAGAAGCACCGCCGGAAACGGCTGCGTCGGTCGCGGCGGTAGTAGCGGCATCCGTTACAGCAGTCGTTGCGGCATCGGTTGCGGCAGTCTCAACCGCTTTTTGCGCACCCGCTTCAACCGCCTTTTCTGCAACCGCTTCGCCGGCCTTCTGCGCTGCGACCTCGCCTGCTTTCTGCGCGCCAGCATCGGTAGCCGACTTGCCGGCCAGCTTGGCGCCAGCCTTGTAAAGCCCGTTGATTTGGTTTGCCGTGCCGATAGCTGCACCCACCGGGTCGCCCTTTGGTGCCTGCGCAGTCGGCGGAGGGGGCGCAATGGCCTGCATCTGGAAGAAGCCTTGATTCTGCGATCCAGCGCCGCCGCCCATCATGTGACGCTCAACGCGAAGCCCGCGCGGCAAGCAGATACGGCCGCCGTCTTTCTTCGTTGTGGGTTGGTTGTAGAGCCCATACCCGGCAATGCCCGCGCCCACGGCCGACCCGATGGCGTTCTGCGTCATCGCTGCGGAATTGGCTTGCTGGTTCGCCTGCGCGTTATACACGCTACCCAAGCCAGACGCGGCGTTACCCATCTGCGTGGCGGCTTGGTTAGACTGCCCCGTGAAGGTGCCCACCGCATCTTTCGCGACGTTGAGCTGATAGTTGTCGGCCTGCTGCCGGGCTGCGTTCTTGCCAGCGGCGAGCCGTGCGGCGTTATTCAGCTCGGTAGTGCGCAGCGAACCAGCAAAGCGCGAATCGTTCGGATTGACGCCCATCGACATGAGGTTACGGGTCGTCGCCGCACGCTCTTGTGCATTGGCCGTACCCATGTCGGTGGCAGCGCGGGCGGCCTGAGTCTCGGCATAGCCCGGGTCGAGGACTTGCTTGGTTTCATCGACATAGGACTTGACTGCACCCGGCAGATTCGCCTCGGCCTGCTCGCGCAGGAGGCGGGCCGATTCGGTCTGTTCTTTGTAAAGCTCTTCCAGGCTGTCGTACTTGGCCGACTCCCCACCGCCGCCCTTGTAGAGCCGGCGCAAACCATCGGGACCGTAGCCGTCGTATTTGTGAATCATCATGTAGGTGTCTCCAGAATGGCGACCTGATACGCGGTATCAAATCCAATGCGCCGGTACAGCCTCGCAACGGAAGCGCGGCACCGGGTTTCGATCCAGTCGGCCTTGAGGGTTTGCGCTGCGTGCTTGAGCGCATCGAAAGCTTCCGCGCCGCCTCGCCCTGCCCCGTATTGCACATAGAGCACGCGCTTACGGGGGTATTCGACAAGGGATGCAGTAACGACGAATTGCACAGTTGAATCCACAACCACGCCAAGCGCAAACATGCCGCCGTTCGCAATGCCGCCCTTGATGTCTTCAAGCGTGAATTCACCCCTGCCGTAAGGCATTGCCTGACCTATCAGGCTTTCAATCTGCGGCCACAGAAGGCCGGTTGCCAGATCCTTGGGGATTACGCCGATGTATCGCATTTGCGGGCGAACATATCACCTGAATCAATGCGATAAAGATAAACGGGGGCTTGCGGAAGAGTTTTTATTGATACAGAGGGATGT
>JASGTU010000344.1 GCA_030058085.1 Chloroflexota bacterium | reverse complement strand
ATATCGTTGCGAAAATTCTCAAGCAGTTTGATCTGGGTCCGGTCGGCAACTCCATTGCCGGCATTGTCGGCGGCGTCCTCTTGGGCCAGATACTAACGGCGCTCGGCGCCTCCCCTGCCGACGTAGCGGCAGCCGGCGGGATGGACGTCGGCACGATTGTGACCGACATCCTCGGCGGCGGCGTGGGCGGCGGCGCTCTGATGGTTATCGTGGGACTGATCAAGCAACAGATGCAGAAGTGAGCTTGGCCGCCTGCTAAGGGGCGGTACATGAAGCGCATTGCCATATTGCGGAATGGGGTCTCGCGCGCCTAGCTCGTGCGCGAGACCCCATTCCTAATCGCTCAGCGTCCCGGCTGAGCGTTGTTGTTTGCGCAACGGCGTCTTCAAAAAGAGGCCCGAGCGCAATCCTTAGCCAGGTTGAGCCCAGGAGGGGGAACATGCTGTTTCCCGATCGCGCCCTCGCACGACGTTTAGAGATGCACGAAGCGTGGAGCGCACGCGAACACGCGCGCACCCAGGCCGGACTTTACCCGGAGACCGGCGCAAGTGCGCAGCCGGCTGCCGAAGGCTATGCAGTCTTCTGCGGACGGAATTCCCCGCTCAGCCAAGTCTACGGATGGGGGGCGTCTGAACCGGTGAGGTCCGCCGATCTGGATGGGATCCAAGCGTTCTTCAGGGGCCGAGGCCTCCGCACGCGAATCCGGGCGTGCCCGTTTTCGGACCCGTCTTTGTTCCATCTGCTTGGCGAGCGCGGTTATGGCGTGGAGGGCTTCATGAACGTCTTTGCCCGTTCACTCGACGGGTTGGACGGCGATCAGCCGGCGCTTTCCGGCGTGCGCGTCGGCATTGCGCCGGCGGAGGAAGCCAGAGGCTGGTTCGAGCGTTACGGTGCGGACGGCGATTGGGCCGAACCGGACGGCGTAGCGTTTATGACCATCCGCACCGCGCAAAAGGCCGATACGCAGTTGTTCCTAGCCTGGATCGACGGGCAGCCGGCAGGAGGCGGCGCACTGGAGATACACGACGGCGTCGCCGCGCTGATGGCCGCCGATACGCTGCCGGCGTATCGAAAACGAGGTCTGCATACGCTCCTGCTGCACGCTCGCTTGGCGGCGGCGACTGCAGCCGGCTGCGATCTGGCGTTGGTCCACACGGCGCCGGGTTCGGCTTCGCAGAACAATGTGCTGCGGGCGGGCTTTCAGTTGGCATACACAGCCCTAACGCTGGTTTCCCCGGCCTGATAGGAGGAGCAGTACAAGCCGCTGGCGAGGCGTTCGCGCCGTGCTATAGCATGCTTTGCTTCGCGCTTCGCCCCTAAATCTTGAGCGGCGCTCGGCAAGGATGCTGGCCGCCAACTTAGGGTGCGCCCGACTGCTTTTAAGTTGGTTGACGCGCCTTGCCCGCCATGCTAAACTATTTTTAGACGGCAATGAAACTGGATATGTTTGTCGTGGCCTCCTTATCCGAAGCTCAATAAGGGAGGCGCAGCCTGATCGCAGGCGTTGTTGTACTGTGCCCCACACCCGTCGCGACGCGATCTCTCGCCTTTGCACCTGCGCAGAAACTAGCGCGTGGGCAACGGCGAAGTTACCGCGTTGCATTTGAATCATAACGTCGCCTCGGGCGTCATCCTCTGCGTTTACACTGTCCCCAATAGACGCTCGCCGGCATTCGCCGCCAGACGTACGCCGCGGGTGTGGACGCGCAGGCCGCATCGTCTCGTCAATTCGATGTGCAGCCCGGCTTCGGAGCTGCCGGCTCTTGCCATCCAATCATTTCAGTGAAAGGGGACAGCGATGTATCACAGTAGATCACGGTGGTTTGTGCTAGGCATATTGGCGCTGACCGTCATGGTTCTGGCGGCGTGTGCGCCGGTTGCTCCGCAGCCAGGCGCGGCGCCGGCGGAGCAGGTTGAACTGGCGTTTTGGAACATGCCTTTCGTTACCCAGGAAGTTTCGCCCGAATACGTGCTGAAGTGGGAAGAGGACGTCAAGGCGGCCCTGCCCAACGCGACGGTCGATAACTATTACGGTCCCGGCAAATACCAGGATCAGCGCGACCGGTTCCTGCTCCAGGCCGAGAGCGGCAAGCCCGATGTGATCGAAGGGCTGCTCGAGGACATGGCGGCCTACGTCCAAGCAGGCCTGATCGAGCCGCTGGACGAACGCTTTGCGGCGTGGGAAGACAGCGGCATGTTTGTGGAAAGCACCCTGGAGCCGCTGCGCATCGACGGCCAGCTCTATGGCATCCCCTACAACACCAACGCCCGCGCCATGGTCTATCGCAAGGACATCTTCGAGGAATACGGCCTAGAGGTGCCCACGACGTGGGACGCCTTCGTCGAGACCGCGCGCCAGATCTCGGAGTTGACCAACGGCGAGGTGTCCGGCGCATTTGTCTGCACCGAGATCGCCGACCCGCGCGCTCCGCAGGAATTCATCTCTTGGTACTTCCAGGTCAGCGGCGGGCAGAATATGTTCACCGTGACCGAGGAGGGCATCGAAGTCAATGTGACCGTCGAACAACTGGAGCAGGTGCTGACGCTCTACGATGAGTTGTTCGACACCTCCGTGCCCTTCCCGGCCGTAGATCCGAATGTACGCGGCGCGGGCTGGCCGGTCGAGGACCCGGGCTACGTGGCCGGCAAGTGGGCGATGGTTCCCATGGGGCCGTGGCTGTGGGGCCGCCGCGTCGAGAGCGACCTGGCGAAGGACATCCTCGATAACAAGACCGGCATCACCGCACTGCCCATCCCGGAGGGCGGCGTGCAGGCGACCTATCTCGAGGTTAAGCCGATCATGCTCAGTGCCTTCGCCGCGGACAAGGACGCGGCCTGGGAGTTGGTCAAGTTTATCACTTCCAAGGATAAGATGGCCCAGTGGCTGATCGACTCGGGCGGCATCCCCGCACGCACCGACTCGTTGGAATCGCAAGAGTTTATCGAGGCCGAGATCGGCTGGTGGCTGCAAGGCTTCGCCGATCAGCTCGGCACGTCCGTCGCCATGGCGCCGATCAACTGGGGGCCTGTAAGCGAGGCCAACATGCGCGCTGTCAACTTCGTCATCTATGACGAACGGACGCCGGCCGAAGCGGCCCAGTGGCTCTACGACCAGATCATGCAGTTGCACGCCAACGGCGAGCTGTAACAGCCGCCGTGTAGGATTCACCGGCTGAAGGCGACCGGGGCATGGGTCACACGCATGCCCCGGCGCCGTCTTCCCGCACCCCCTGCGCGGCGCGCTGCGGCGCAGGTCTCAATACAAACGGGCCGCCCCATGAAAGAGCGACATAAGGGGATTATCCTCCTCCTTCCCGCCTTGCTGGTGATGGCGCTGTTCACCGTCTACCCGATGGTGCGCGGCGTCACTATGTCCTTCACCAACGCCAACATCATGCGCAAGACGAATGACTTCGTCGGGCTGGAAAACTATGCGCGCATGTTGACGGACGAGGTATTCTGGATCTCGTTGCGCCAGTCCGTTTCTCTGACCGTGATCGTCGTGCTGCTGCAACTGGTCTTCGGCCTGATCTTGGCCTCGGCGATGACGCAAAAGCTGCCCGGCATGGGCGTCTACAAGAGCATCATCATGGCAAGCTGGGTGATCCCGGTGGCTGCTACGGTGACCATGTTCAAGTTCATGGCGCAGCCCGACATCGGCCTGATCAACATTCTGCTGCGCGACCTCGGCGTCGAGGGCATGAACAAATATTGGTTCGGCGAACCGCAGGTCGCCTTTACCTTCATCATCCTTCTGCATCTGTGGCGCAACGTGCCCTTCTATGGCGTGGCCTTCCTCGCCGCAATGCAGGCCATTCCTAAGGACTATTACGAGGCGGCCCAGCTCGACGGGGCAAACGCCATGCAGCGCTTTTTCGCCATTACGCTGCCCGGCATCCGCAGCATGATCGTGGTCATGGTCACCATCCACGTGCTGTGGACGTTCAACAACTTCGACTTTGTGTATCTCTCCACCGGCGGCGGGCCGGTCAACCGCACCGATGTGCTGCCGGTCTATGTCTACCGCAAAAGCTGGACCAGCTACACCGTCGGCTATGCGGCGAGCATGGGTGTGATCATGCTGATCCTGCTTATGATCTACTTTGTGGTCTATACCCGCCTCTTCGAACGGCAGGAGACGAACCGGTGAGCGCTACTTCCAGACAAAAACTGTTATCCGCCGTCCTGTCGTATCTCGTCGTCTTCATTTCGCTGCTTTTCTTTATTCTGCCGATGTTGTGGATCGTCTATACCTCGTTTCGCAACACGGACGCGGTCTTTTCCGGCCAGATTTTGACTGAGGCGGCTAACCTAACCCTAGAGAACTACAATACCGTTCTGTCGGTCACCGACTTCCCGCGCTATTTCCTCAACACGGTGGCCATCGCCTCTGTGGTGACGCTGCTCTCTCTGCTCTGCTCGATTATGGCGGCTTACGGGTTGAGCCGGTTCGAGATACGGGGTAAAAATGCCCTGATCATGAGCATCTTCTCCACGCAGATGTTCCCACAGGTGCTGCTCATCATCCCCATGTATCTGGTCATCACCACCCTCCGCCTGTTGGACACGGTGCTCGGCGTCGTGCTGGGCCAGATTATCCTCGTGCTGCCCTTCCAGATCTGGATGTTGACGGGTTATTTCAACAACATCCCGCGCGAGATCGACGACTCGGCCAGCATCGACGGCTGCAACATCGGCGAACGGTTGCTCTACATTGTGCTGCCCATTGCCGCGCCGGGTATCGCCGTCGCCGCCTTTTTCTCGTTTGTCGTCTCTTGGGGCGACTACCTGATCGTCTCCATCATCAGCCAGAGCCAACGCACCGCCACGGTGACGCTTGTCCTGCAGCGGCTTTCCGCCGCGCTCCTGGTGCGGTGGGGGCAGGTCGCGGCCGCTGTGGTGTTGACCATCGTGCCGACTATCCTGCTCTTCGCCTTCGTGCAGGCTCGCCTGGTCGAGGGCCTCACCGGCGGCGCAGTCAAGGGCGAATAAGCGAAACCCCATCTTGTCCCCTTCGATCGGTCTTCTCAACGAGAAACCGCTTCACGCCGCGCTCAAGGTCTGGTATGCCGAGCCGGACGACATCCTAGAGGCGCCGATCGACGGTTATGTCGTCGACATTGTGCGCGGCGACCTGCTTGTCGAGATTCAGACGCGCAACTTCGCAGCCATTCGCGCTAAACTGGCTGCGCTTTCCACCCGCCATCCCTTGCGTTTGGTCTATCCATTGGCTGTCGAGAAATGGATCGTAAAACTTTCGCCGGATGGGCTGCAACCCCCGTCGCGTCGCAAATCTCCTAAGAAGGGGGCGCCGGTCGAGGTTTTCTCCGAGCTTGTCAGCATCCCGCACCTGCTTGCGTCCCCCCGCTTCTCGCTGGAGTTGCTCCTGATCCGGGAGGAGGAGATGCGACGCTACGATGAGGCGCGTGCATGGCGGCGCAGGGGATGGGTCACCCAGGAGCGACGCCTTCTGGACGTGATCGGGCGGCAGGTCTTCGCCACGCCCGGCGAACTCGCGGCTATGCTGCCGGCGGATCTGGATGAGCCGTTCACCACGTTGGAACTGGCCGCGGCGTTAGGCGCTCCCCGGCGTCTGGCCCAACGCATGGCCTATTGCCTGCGCGCTGTAGGTGTATTATCCGCTGCCGGTAAGCGCGGCCGGAGTGTTCTTTACATCCGAAACCGCTAATCTGCGCCTGAAGCCGTTTTCTCCTGCGCGCTCTACACAACGGTTTCTCCAGCCAAAACCGCAGCTATGGCGAAAACAGATGCGAGGTCGGTTTGGCGATCGCCCATACGGACCTGAAGGGGATGGCCAAACCGACCTCGCTCGTCCTGTCCTGGCGATGCGCCGGGGTGAAGCGCTAATCGCCGCCGAAGACGACGGGCAGTCTAATGACGTTGGCGGCGAAGTCCGGCCGCTGCAACGTAAGCAGCAAAGGCGGCAGCGTGCCTGCTGCATCCGGCCCTCGCTGCGTACCCGGGCGAATATAATCGCGTACAGAGAGTTGCAGGAACGTGCACGTTGGGTCGTTGGGGTTAGCACAGAATGGAAGCCCGTCTTCTTCCGTTGAAGCGATGGAAATGCACTTTCCGTCCGTCAACTCTTCCAGCCCGGAGCAGTCGCGGGTGAAATAGTAGAGATAGATCTGCTCGGTGTTGCTGACGGCGGATGAATACCCCAGCGCGGTGTCAATCAGGTCGTGGTTGGAGAGGTTGTCGAAGCCTTTCTTCTTCAGAGTCGAGTTGAGGCCCAAACCGACGTAGGTGGCATTGCCCGTCTCTGTAGCTAGAGGGCCGGCGGCGGCGTAGACCTGTCCGCCGTCGAGCCAGAGGCGCGGAGAGAGCTGATAGACCGTGTCCTGCGTGTCGCCGAGGCAGTTCATGCCGATTTCGGTGCATTGCGGCCCGACCAGACTGATGGGCGGGAGTTGCCAATTCTGGAAGCTTACGGCGCGCTCAGCCGCCACACAGTCGTTCTGGTCACAGGGCTGGCCCCATCTCTGGCTGACGGCGAACACCAGGTCCTTGAGGTCGGGGGCCAATTCGCTTTCGGCCGGATTCTCCACGGCCGTCCTCTCTTCGAGCTCGACGAGCGGATATCGCTCTGGCTGGCGTTCCAGGTTGGTATCCCGGATGCGCAGGACGACGAGAGGCAGGTTCGCGCGCCAGGCATTCGCGGCTGCCTCATCGGCAGGCATGGCGTAACGAATCACCGTAAAGAAATCGTCGGCTGATTCTTGAAGCCCGATCCGCATGTCCTGGGGGATAGGCTCGGTAAACACGTCGCCCTGTGCCAGCGAACTCTTGCCGAGCGCGTCGCGGATGGCGCCGT
Organism: Chloroflexota bacterium; assembly: GCA_030058085.1. Taxonomy (GTDB): domain Bacteria; phylum Chloroflexota; class Anaerolineae; order Caldilineales; family Caldilineaceae; genus JASGTU01. The sequence goes on along the minus strand of JASGTU010000344.1, from coordinate 8,288 downwards.
CCATATAGCGGTCGGGGGTAATGATGAACACGCGAAGCTGCTCGAAGGCTTGATGTGACGCCGACTGCCGTTCGATGACCACGTTGTTGATGGCGTTGCTGAGGCTGGCTACGAGTTGAATGCGTTTTTCGTTGCCGGGAACCTTGGCAAAGAACAGCTTAAGGAGGAAGGGGCTGCTCTTGACCGCCCTGTAGGCGGCGCTGTTCTCATCCCAAACGCCCACACGGGTGTTGAGGTAGGTCTGCAGCCCGAAATAGTCGGCTTGGGGAGGAAGCAGGCCAAAGATGACGATTGCCTCGCGCGGGTCGAAGCGATGGGAAATGGCGTGACCCTCTTTAGGCTCGCCGAATGTGTTCAGCGTTAGGGCGTCTACATATTCATCGTGCCACAGAGGCACGACCGGCAGCACATAGGGTGCAGCCGGATTGTTGCCGTAGCAGCTTCTCATGATTGGGTACGAATATTGCTCGCAGTCTTGTTTGGTGTACACCCTCAAATAGCCGCTCTTGACCTCGAAACCTTGCTGCTCCAAGTCAAGCGTGAGATGCTGCGCTATGTCTTGGACGGCTGCAGGTGTGATGTTCTCCGGCGCGGCGCTGCCGGCAAACGCCGACGAAGCTATCCACACCGGCAGCAATGCCAACACAAACAGTAAGGTAAACCCAATGCGCCGAAAAGATTTCACGTAAACCTCCTTGAGAAACTTGTTGGATATGGAAACACGCTGTGCCAAGTTACCGATTCGCCAGGCAGCCAGCCAGGTACTTCTCGCTGGCGGACAGAGCCGCCACCAGGCCATCCCCGCGGAAGCTGTGGCTCAGGTTGGGCAAGGGCACGAAATCGAACGGTTTGTCAGCCGCCTCCAACGCCTGGATGAAGTTCACCGTGTTCTGGAGGTGGACATTGGTGTCGGCGAGACCGTGGATTAGGAGAGGCTTGGCCCGAATCTGGCCGGCCTTGGCAATCAGGTTCGTGGCGGCGTAGCCATCCGGGTTGGCATCCGGTGTGCGCATGTAGCGCTCGGTGTAGATCGTGTCGTAGTAGCTCCAGTCCGTAGGCGCGGCGCCGGCTACGCCGCAGCGGAAGATGTCCGGGGCGTGCAGCAGCGCGTAGAGAGTCATGTACCCGCCGAACGACTTGCCGTCGGTTCCGATGCGCCTGGCGTCTACGTAGGGCAGTGTCTTCAGATGCTCGATGCCGGCCAGTTGGTCGTCGAGCGCGGCCCGTCCAAGCTCCCCGAAGATGGGCGTCTCGAAGGCATGCCCGCGGCCGAAACTTCCCCGGTTGTCGAGCCGCCACACCAGAAAGCCCGCCTTCGTGTAGAGCACGTCACGCTCGATGCTGTTGAAGATATTGGTCGCGCCGTAACGGTTGGAGACCATCTGCAGGCCGGGGCCGCCGTACCAGTGGACGACTACGGGATAGCGGCGCACGGGATCGAAGTCGACCGGCTTGACAAGCTGTGCGTACAGGTCGACGCCGTCACGTGCTTTGAGCGTGACAAACTCGCGCTGCAGAGCCGGCAGTGGGACAGCAGGCCCTGCACATTGCGCCAATACGGTCTGGCCCTTGCCGTCCGTCTGCAACACAGCCGTGATCGGGGGCGTCTCCGCGTCAGAGAACTGGTCCAGTAAGTAGAGGCCGTCGGCAGACAACGCCGACAGATGAAAGCCCGGCTGCTGCGACACTTGCTGCAGTTGGCCCGTGGCGATGTTCACGCGATCGATCTGCCGCTCGAGCGGACTGGTGCGCGTGGTGATGAAGTAAGCCCATTTGCCCGCAGGGTCCACATGGACCGGCCTTCCGGGCGTTAGCAGGCTCCATGCCGAGCTGTCGATCATCCACTCGCCCTGGGTGAGCTGCCGGATGAGTTCGCCCTCCAGGGTGTAGAGATATAGGTGCATGAAGCCGTCACGCTCGGATAGCCAAAGGAACTGCTCTCCGTTGCCCAGGAAGATCGGGGCCGTGTAGCGCTCCTCGTTGATCCAGTAGGGGTCCGCCTCGGTGATCAGGGCGTGCGTCTCGCCGCTTTGCGGGGTCCACACGTTCAAGACCAACTCCGTGTGCTCACGGTTCACTGTGGTGAAGAGCGCATGGTTGGAGTCCGGCGTCCAGGTAAAGAAGGGGAGCACATACTCGGCGCTCGCCGGCAGTGGTATTTGCAGTGGCGGAGCGAGCGCGCTCGGGGTGAGCGCTTGGAGCGAAGCGACCGGGTTAGCCGTACCGGCCGTCGGGTAGCGGGTATAGCTGACGGTCGCGGGGACCGGCCGATAGTCGGTCACCGGGTCTTGGCGGACTGCGCTCTCATCCAGGCGCAGGTAGATCAGCCAGACGCCGTCGGGCGACCAGGCGTAGGCGGGCTGCGCCGCGCGCGTTGCCAACTCCTCGTTGTAAACCCAGTCGAGGCTGCCGTTGAAGACCGTTTCGCCGCCATCGCTCGTCAGCCGTTCGACCTGGCCGCTGTGGATGTTGACTACGTACAGGTCATTCTCCTGCACATAGGAGATGTGCCCGCCGTCGGGTGTGAACATCACGCCGGTCTTGGGGCCGTCTGGGAGCCCTTTGGGCGCGGCAATCGCTGCCGCCTCACCGGTCGCCACATCCAGCAGCCACAGGGCCTCATCGCCGGTCAGGAGCAGCTTGTCTGCCTGCGGAGACCACTGGGCGGAGGCGACATCGATGGCGTCCGGTTCGCCGGCTGCGCCCAGAGTGCTTCCTAGCAGCGCCTTCTTCTCATCCGTGGCTGCATCATAGAGCCACAGCAGCTCGTGGCCACCCTGCGGCTCCACATACGCCAGCGTGGATCCCACCGGACTCCAGTTGAAGGCGGATGGGCCGGGTCCCATCAGGGCGCCCGGGGCGGTGAGCATGCGCGCGGTGATTGCCTCTATGTCCGACCCCGTGTCCGGCATCGTGGGCTCTAGCATGGCGTCTCCTACAAAGACGGGGTCGGAAATGGGTGCACACGCGGCCGCGAACAGAGTCGCCAGCAACAGATACCAGATAGGATTGTTCATCATGGCGCTCATCCCCCCTTATGCGGCTACTTCGCGGGCACGCGTGACAGCGTCGTGAACAAGAAATCCACCAGCTTCTGCACGCTGGCGATATGGAGCGCTTCGTCGGGCGTGTGGACATCGTGCAGGGTCGGCCCAATCGAGATCGCGTCCATGCCCGGATATTTGGCCACGATCGTTCCGCACTCCAGGCCGGCGTGTACCGCAGAGACCTGGGGCGGCTGGCCGTACATCTCCGCGTAGACTTGCTGCATGAGCGCCAGGAGCGGCGAGCCGGCATTTGGCGCCCAGCCGGGATAGCGTCCGCTGATGGTTGTCTCGGCTCCGGCCAATTCCCATACGCTGGAGACCATCGCCGCCAGGTCGTCCAGGGCGGAATCGACAGAACTGCGCATGTTGCAGGTGAGCGACAGCCGCCCGTCGCGGCCGTCGACGATCCCGAGGTTCGTCGAGGTCTCCACCAGGCCGGGCACGGCGTCGCTCATGCGCATGACGCCGTGCGGTGTGGCGTAGAGCGCGGCAATGAGGACGCGCTGCGCCTTTTCGTCCATCACATTGGCGGGCGGATCGGCGGGCGCGGCTTGAACGCTCAACTCCGGCTCGACCGCGGCTAACTCCGATTGAATCGTCGCCTGATACTGCTCCACAGCCTCGAGGAATGCGTTTGCTTGGCTTGTGGGCAGACAGACGAGCGCCGTCGCCTCGCGCGGGATGGCATTGGCGGCGTTCCCTCCCTCGATGACGGCAATGCGCATGCCATAGGCCGGGCCCGCCGCGCTGAGGAACCGCACCAGCAGTTTGACTGCGTTGCCTCGCCCGCGATGGATGTCGACGCCGGAATGGCCGCCTTTCAGCCCCTGGACGCTAACCGCGTACGCGGCCATGCCGGGCGGCGCGGCGACTTCGGCGTATGCGGCTGTGACGCCGGCTAGCGCGCCGCCGGCGCTGCCGATGATAAACGCGCCCTCCTCCTCTGCATCCAGGTTGATGTACAACTCGCCCTGGAGCACGCCGGGTTTCAGGCCCTCCGCGCCTGACATGGTGGTTTCTTCGTCGACGGTGAACAACGCCTCAATCGGACCGGCGGCCAACGTCTGCGACTGCAGCACGGCCATGGCGATGGCGACGCCAATCCCGTCGTCGGCGCCCAGCGTCGTGCCGGCGGCCCTCACCCATTCGCCGTCTACATAGGCCTGGATCGGGTCGGTCGTGAAGTCGTGAATCTTCTCTGGCGTCTTCTGCGGCACCATGTCCATGTGGGCCTGGAGGATGACGCCTTTGCGGTCTTCCATGCCTGGGGCGGCGGGCTTGCGGATCAGCACATTGCCCGCATCGTCCACGCTCGTCTCCAGGCCGAGGTCTTGGCCGAACTGCACCAGATAGGCGCGCACCTGCTCAAGATGGCCGGAGGGACGCGGGACCTGCGTCAATGCGTAGAAGTTGCGCCACACGTCCTGCGGTTCGAGGCTGGTGAGCGCGTCAGCCAGCGGCACTGCCCCTGCCGGGCTTGCGTCCGCTTCCGGCAGAGGGGCGGAGATGGGCGCACAGGCGCTCAACAGCGCGACCGATACGAGCAAACAGCAGATGAAGCCTTTCATGGCGGTCGATCTCCTTGGCCGAAACTAACCGGGCGGCGCGAATTACCCGCGCCGCCCGATGCGTTACTACTTGAAGATTATGGGGAAGAGGCTTCGCCAGCCGGGCGAAGCGACGAGCACGTCCAACGTGTCGGTGTTGTTGCCGGGCTGTGAGTCGCCGTTCGTCTCCGTCACGACGGCGTAGAGCGTATGTTGGCCTGGTGTGGAGGGCGCCCACTCGAACCAAACCGAGTTGCCCTCCGGCGCTATGCTGCCGACAAAGATCTTCTTGCCGGCGATGAGCACGCCGCCCTGCTCGGGGTCGCCATCGAAGACCAGCACATTGCTGAACTCTGTGCCGGGCGTGTCTGTATGGACGGTGACGCGGATCTGCAGCGGCTGTCCGGCCATTGCTTGCACCGTATCTGTCATTACGTTGCCGTCGGCGTCGAGCGCGGCTAGCCCGCCTTCGTCCATGCTGACGTCGGCCTCCAGCCGTTGCCCCGGGACAGCAGCGAGAGGTTGTTTGGCCACAGTCACGTAGCCATAACCCTCGTTGTTCTGGGCTGGGTCGATGCAGTTCCTGGTCTGGTACTCCGTGTCCGAGAGGTCGGCACACGTTGTCCAGAAGCCGCCGGCAGGGTGGGTCAGGTCGACCGTGAAGTAGAACTGGGTGGCTTTGCTCTCGGTTTCGTACTTCTCCGTCACCTTGTTTTCGGGGTCGAGCACGACGTAGACGCGGTACATCTGCGAATTGGCGCCGCTCATGCCGGTCGTATCCCACGCGATCGTGGTCGTGACCATCTGGCGCGGTGCGAGGGCAGGCAGCGTGGCTGTGCCGATCGTCACGCGATCGCCTGTCTCCTGATTGGTGGACCAGTCGTAGGGCACGACGTCGAAGCGGGCTTTGGCGTCGGCGGGCACGCTCTGCGTGACGCTGTAGTTGTAGATTCTCGCCTCCAGCCGCGCCGTCTCGCCGTCGAGCACTGCGCCCGGGTATTGGTCGTAGATGCCGGTCGCGGGATTAGGCGTGTTGCGGCGCACGAAGAAGCCGCGCATGTGCTTGCGTCCTGCGCTGGAGGTCGGCATCCAGTTGCCGGTGTTCCACTGCGAAACAGTGGAGAAGTAGAAGCGCCACGGCAGATTAAGCGCAAGGTCGGGCTGCTGGCCGTAGTGGTCGCGCCACCACTCTCCCTGCAGCGGATCGACGGCGAAGGTGGCTTTGATCGTGCCGTCGGTGGTCTGGTAGAGCACCGGGAAGTAGGCGTAGGCGGTGATGGAACTGCAACCCTTGCGGTTAAGCGTGATGCCCGTGCCGGAGGTGGTTTTGAAGTTGGAGGAGGAGGAGGAGCCCCAACTGTTGGAGTTGTGGAACTCGGCTTCTGCCGAGAGCTCGAGTGAGGTCGAAACGTTGTTTCGTTTGCCGCCAACGGAGGCCGACGTCTTGTACGTGCCCTTGATGGCGGCGTTCTCGGCGAGTTTGTGCGACGAACTTCGCTCGGCGCCGCCGCCGCTCTCGCTCGAGAACGTGAGCGCACGTGCGCCGGTGTTGCCGTCGCAGTATTGGATGGCGGGCTTGAGCAGCAACTCGGTGACGGTCTTCTTGCCTTCCACGCAGCCCGGCGTCCCCGGCTCACAGGGAATGGTGTAGCTGCCCAGGTCGGGCGGGTTGAACGTCTGGCCTTCGACAAATGCAGGGTACGAGAGGATGTTGCCGTTCTCGTGAGTGGGCTGGTACCAGTCGAAATTCAGTCCCCCGGCGTCAGTTTCGAGATCTCTGGCGCTGCCGGGGATCACGATCTCGAAGAAGGGGCTTTGGGCTGGGCCATCCAGGTCCATGCCGAAGATGCGGTAGCGCCAGATGTGCAGGGTCTGCAGCCGGCCGACCAGGTAGTCGTCCTTGTTGGTAGCGCCGGAGAAGGTGACGGTGCGCTCCTGCTTGCCCTCGTTGTAGTCGCTCTCGTGTTGCTGATAGTCATAGGCCACCTTGCCGGATACTTCGACCGACGCCTCCGTCGAGGCTTTAGCGATGATGACGCTGGTGCTCGCTCCGACGGTGCCTTTGGCGCTAGCGGAGACTGAGCCACCGATGGACCAGTCGCTGGAGTCGGTGCTCTTGCTGGTGAACGAGGTTCCCTCCGAGCTGACCAACGTGATGTTGAAGTCATCCGTGCGGCTCACGCTGAAGACCTGGGCAAGGTCCGGATCCCAGTAGGCGTGTTTGGGCGGCTCCTGGAGCATGAAGTCGAGGTTGACGACGTCGTAGATGACCATGTGGACGGGCGCGCCTAGAGCCATGCTGTCGCCGTCCGTGTCTACAGCCACCACCGGCATCCGTGCGCCGTTGGGGGCTACGATCGCGGTGGTCGAGGTCGTGCGAGCCCAGAACACTGGCCTATTGAGCGCTGGCGCAGGCTGCAGCATCTCAAGCCTATAGGTGGTTCCGCCCCACATGGTCAACGCAATAGACCACAGCGGATTGCTGCTGGAGCGACTGTCCTCGAACCCGCCGGCGGCTAGCCAGAAGCGCTGAAAGCCGTAGTAGTCCGTCGGATTGCTGAGCGCGAGGCTGAAGTTGCTCTGAACTTCGATGGTGCGGACCCGTGGGCCGAGATCGCCGGGTGATCCGATGCTGTAGGCAGCGACAAGCTGGCGGCGGTTGAAGTCCCAGCCATTGACGGGGTCAACCTTGAAAAGACCGGCGGCGAGCTGCACCTTGCGGGCTGGGCCTGTGCCGTTGTCTGTGAGGGCGTCGGGGAGGTCGTAGGGGCCGGCTGGGGTGACAGTCAGGTTGGGACTCGTGGTGCAGCCAACCCCATCGGTGCAGGTAAAGCGGAAGAGGCGCATACGCACATCTTGCTGGTGCGAGGTTGGGCTGAGGATCACGCGTTCGGAGGTGCCGAGTGCCAGCTCGTCACGTCGGACGCCTGTGCTGGGGTCGACAGCGCCGTCGAAGTCGCCCGCCGCCAGCGTAAGGCTCTCGTTCCACTTGTAGTTGTTGGCAAGTGTCACTGTGGTTCCGCCGACGCGGGTCAGCGAACGCTGCAGCACGTGGTTGACGAGGGCAACGGAATATTGGTAGATATCGATGTTCAGCGTGGTGGGACTGGTGAGGTAGGCGACGGCAATTTCCTTGACGCCGTCGCCGTTGAAGTCGCCGACGGCGAGCGCCAGGGCGTTGTCGACGGGTTTGATGTCGCCGGCGATGATGGCGGCGGCATCCAGCTCGCCCGGCGCGACCGCGGTGGTTGGAGTGGTTGGGAGGGGTGACGCCTCGGTCGCCCCGCCAAAGGCCAGTACGGAGATCGAGACCGGCAGTTTGTTGTCTGCGCTTTTCTGGGCCCAGGCGACTACGGCCTCATCGCGATACTCGCCGTTGGCGTCGAGCTCGCCGTCCAAATCTCCGGCGGCGAGGTCGATGAAATCCGTGCCGCCCGCCACGCGCGGGGCCAGGTCGATGAGTGAAGCCACCTTCTTATAGGTATTCAAGGTGGGGGGCCTATAGAAGTTTAGGAACCCTGCCGTGGTTTCGTCGTCTCGGTAGGCGTAGAGAACGGAGTCGTGCGTGTTAACGAGGAAACGCCCGGCCGTCACTGCGACGACGTCGAGGATGTTCTTGCCGGTATAGTCGATACCGTCTTCCTCTTCCAACGTCTTGCCGTCGCTGTTATACTCGAAGATGCTGAACCGCGAC
>JASGTU010000343.1 GCA_030058085.1 Chloroflexota bacterium | reverse complement strand
TGAAGTCCATCGGCTGCCTGGGCTTGATCTCTAATGGGCCGTCGCGCGACCTGGACGAGGTGCGGCCAATGGGCTTCCAGTACATGCTGAGCGGCGTCACCGCCGGGCATGGGGCGATGGCCGTGCGCGCCGTCAATGTGCCGGTATCGGTGGGCGGCATGGACGTAGCGCCGGGGGAGATCATCCACATGGACGAGAACGGCGCGGTCAAGTTTCCCGCCGGCAAGCTGGAAGCGGTGCTGGCCAACGTGCGCAAGCTGCAGCAGGTCGAGGCGGAGCGGCAGAGCGCTTTGCAGAACGCCAAATCGGCGGATGAGATCCGCGCCATCTTTGGCGGGCACGCCTACGGGGACAAGAAGAAGTAGCGGGGCGGCGCATCTGCGACACAGCCGATAGAATAGAAATGCCTGCCAGGAAGATCGCAAGCTCCTGGCAGGCGTTCTTTTGTATGCGGGAAACGCGCTTATCCGTTAGCCTTTGAGTCCGGTCGTGCTGATGCCCTCGACCAGATAGCGCTGGAAGAGGACGAAGAGAACGAAGACGGGCACTAGTGAGAGGGCCGACATGGCGAAGATCGCGCCCCAATCCGTGGCGGCCGACGGGTCGGCGAAGGAACGCAGCGCGATCGAGATGGTGTAGAGCTTCGGGTCGTTCAGGTAGATCAGCGGCGTCAGAAAGTCTTCCCAGGCCCAGTAGAAGGAGAAGATGGCGGCGGTGATGAGGGCGGGCGTGATCTGCGGCAGGATAATGCGCAGGAAGATCAGCCCTTTGCCGCAGCCGTCGATCTCGGCGGCTTCGTCCATTTCGCGCGGGATGCCGCGGATGAACTGCATGATCATGAAGATGAAGAAGGCGGTGCCGCCGATGCGCGGCAAAAGCAACGGCCAGAATGTGTTGATCCACCCCAGTTGGCTGAAGACAATGTACTGCGGGATGATCTGCACCTGCACCGGCAACATCAGGGTGGCGAGCATGGCCGCAAACCAGATGTCTCTGCCCTTGAACTGGATGCGGGCGAAGCCGTAGGCGACGACGGCCGAGGCGAACACGGTGATCAGCGTGCCGAAGCCGGCGTAGATGAAGGAGTTCTTGTAGAAGGTGGTGAAGGTGATGCCGCCAAAACCCGCCCAACCGTTGGCGTAGTTGCGAAAGGTGAACTCCTGCGGGATCAGCGAGGAGATGTTGGTCCAGATTTCGCTTGGCCCTTTGAACGAACTAGCCGCCAGCCACAGCAGCGGATAGAGCATGACGAAGCCGACCGCAGCCACGCTGACGTGATAGAAGACGGTGCGCAGCGCCTTGCGCTGTTGCTGCGAGCGGGGCACAGCAGGAGCGGTTGCGGCTTGGGTTGAGGCGTCGGGAGCTATGGCGCTCATGCGTCTATCCCTCCTTTGTCTCGTAGAACACCCAGTAGGACGACGACTTGAAGACAATCGCCGTGAAGAAGGCGACGATCACGAGCAGCACCCAAGCCATGGCCGACGCATAGCCCATCGAGTAGGTGACGAACCCTTGCTGGTAGACATAGAGCGCATAGAACAGGGTCGTATCCAGCGGCGCGCCGCCGGTGATGATGAAGGCTTGCGTAAAGACCATGAAGCCGCTGATGGTTTGCATGATCAGGTTGAAGAAGATGATGGGCGTCAGCAGGGGGATGGTGACTTTCCAGAAGCGATGCCAGCCGTTGGCCCCGTCGATGGCCGAAGCCTCGTACAGCTCGGAGGGGATCTGCTTGAGGCCGGCGAGGAAGATCAGCATGGGCGAGCCGAATTGCCACACGGCCAGCAGAACGAGCGTCCAGATAGCCGTGCTTGGGTTGCCGAGCCAGATCGTGTTCGTGTCGAAGATGGCGTTGATGAGACCGTTGCGTCCGAAGATCTCGCGCCACATGACGGCGACGGCCACGCTGCCGCCGACGATCGAGGGCGCGTAGTAGGCGGCTCGATAGACGCCCACCATGCGCCGTTTCGTGTTCAGGAGCATGGCGACGAACAGGGCAAAGGCGAGTCGCAGCGGCACAGCCGTGAACACGTAGTAGAAGGTGGCCTTGAGCGATTTCATGTAGCGCGAGTCGCGCAAGAACATGCGCTCGAAATTGTCGAGGCCAACCCACGTAGGCGAACTCAGTATGTCGTAGTCGGTGAAGGCCAGATAGAGCGAGGCGATGATCGGGATCAGCGTGAAGGCGAAAAAGGCGAACAGCCAGGGCGAGATGAAGAGGTAGCCCGCCAAGTTGTGCTCGCGCGAGTTCTTTCGCCGCTTTTTGGGAGGCGACTGCCGTGCGACGGGCGCCGCCGCCGGCATGGCAGGGGTGGGTGTCATCTGGGTCATACGCCTCTGTTCTCTCTGGTGTATGCGGCTGCCAGGGCGAAGGGACGCCGGTCGTTGCCGTCTCTCTGGATGTGAGCGACCGCGACGACCAACGTCCCCGCCATGCGGCTTATCCTAACTGCAACGCCAATCGGCCGGCTTTACTGGTTCTTTTCCAGAATGGCCGACGCTTCCTCGCGCAGGATCTGCACGCCCTCTTCCGGCGTGATCTGGCCGTAGAGCACCGGGTCGACCACCAACGCCCTTAGGACGTTGTTGCGGATGTCGGCGTGGCCCACCGGATCGGGCGGCGGAACCGGGCTGATATCCTGCCCGACGCGTTCCAGGTAGTCGAAGACGGCGAGCTGCGCCTTGCCGAGCAGAGGCTGGAGCGCTTGGCGCACCTCAGACGAGATCGGCACGCCGCGCTCGGCCAAGAGGACTTTGTTCGCCTCGATGTCGTTGGTGAAGTAGTCGATGAACATCGCGGCTTCTTTGGGGTGCTTGGCCTGCGATGTGATCGAGAAGAACTGGCTGGGCTTCATATAGTTGGCCGACTGCCCGCCGGTGACGCGCGGCAGCGGGACCATCATGAAGTTGCGATCCTCGCCGGCTGCCGACTGGACGGCTACGAGCTGGTTGCTCCAGTAGTAGGCCATGGCCGCTTCGCCCGTCACGATGGGCTGCGCTTCGACCGGCGTGTCGGTGTATTCGGCCACCTCGACCTCGCGCGAGGGGATGG
>JASGTU010000342.1 GCA_030058085.1 Chloroflexota bacterium | reverse complement strand
GGGCGCTCCGTAGGCTGCCCCGCCGCCGCATATACATGCTTACATGCTTACTTCATTCCGGTCGGTTCGACGTTGACAACCATCTCCTTGGCTGAACTCCACCAGGAATACGGCTCTGCGTAGTAGTTATCCTGTTTGGGGTAGCCGGTCCAGTAGTACTCGTTGGTGGGGATGGTGGTCGGGATGTTCATCATGTTGATGAAGGCCATGTCCGTGACAAATTCCTTGAGCACCTCCACGCCGATGTCGCGGAATCTCTGGTCCGTCGTGGGCATGGTCTTGCTCTCGGCAATCAGTTCGAACGCCCGCTCATTCTCCCACCGCCACGCGTTGCCCGTGATTAATTCCGTCGAATCAGCGGGCAAGATGTAGTCGGGGCTGATGCCGTACCACTGGTTCAGGTAGTTGGGCGTAAAGGTGCAGTTGTACCAAGTTAGCATGGAAGTGAGCAGAGCGTTGGTGTTCTGCACGTTGCCAAACTCGGCGTTGTCAACCTGACGTGCATTCACCTGGAAGCCGGCCTTGCGCCAGCTATCGGCGAGCGAGAAGCCCACGCGCTGCATGACCTTGTTCCAGTCGCCCGGAATGACCAACTCCAGTTCCCACACGGTGCCGTCGGGCAGGGTGTAGAAGCCGTCGGCGTTCTTGTTCATACCCACCGACGCCATCAGCTTCTCGGCCTCAGCCGGGTCGTACTTCCAGTAGCCGATGCCGAAGCCCGTGGAGATCTCCTCGGGGGTCGAGGGCAGCTCGGACTCCGCCACGCCCATTTCCTTGAGCCGGTCCACGAGGTCGGAGCCAAAGTTGGGGTCGAAGGGCTTGTAGCCGTCAGGCAGGGCGAGCTCGTTCAACCACGGGATCAGGGGATCGAAGTAGACGGGCCGCAGAATCTGCGTGTCGACCATCGGCAACGGAGAAGCCTTGAACTCGCCGCTCACCGAGTTGATGCCCACGTCCTTCAGGTCCAACGACAGGGCCAGCGCCCAGCGCACCTCGGGTTTGTCCAGGGGCGCCTTGTGCTGATTCATCATCACGCCGTAGCTGCAGGCGTCGTCCATGTTGTGATAGGGCATCTTGGGCGCGAAGGTCGTGATCTTGTCGTTGCGCTGCTGCGCGCCCTTAATGCTGTCCGGGCTCATAAAGGTGTCGACGTCGTACTGGTTCTGGACAAAGGCCAGCACGCGGCTTTCCTCTGGGCCGAAGTCTTTGTACAGCACCCACTTGGGTTTCGGCTCGCCCATCCAACCATAGGCCGAGCGCTCCCAGTCCTCACGGCGCTCCCACAACTGCCAGAAGCCGTTGGGGTCAAATTCCTTGACGAAGTACGGCCCAAGCGTGACGGGGTAGGTGTTGCGGAAGGCGGCAAGGTCTTCTTGCTGCTCGAAGATGTGCTTGGGCACGGGGATGAAAGCCGACGCCCAGGTGTCCACACCCATCACCGTCGTGAAGTCATAAGCGGGCTTGACGGTCTCCACCTCGAAGGTGTACTTGTCGATCGCCTCGTAACTCTTGATGTAGTTGGTGATACGGGTGATGTTGCCATTGGTCAGCTTGCCGATGCCGTCGAAGTAGGCATCGAACGTGAAGATGATGTCGTCGGTGGTGAACTCGACGCCGTCGCTCCAGTAGATGCCTTCCTTCAGCTTGATGCGGAACTTGGTATACTCGTCGTTCAGCACCTCCGGCATGCTCTCCGTCAGTTCCGGGTAAGACTCGCCAGTTCCGGTGTCCATCTCCCACAAATAGCCCCAGCCCAGTTCGCGGAAGCCGCGCCAGACGGCATAATCCATCAGCGGGTTCATCTGGTCCGGGTTGGCGGCCTTGCGGTCGAAGGTCTGGAAGATCAGTGTCTCACTGCGCGGGGTGCCGACATCGGTCATCAGGCCTTCCCCGGGCGCAGCTTCTCCTGCGGCAGCTTCGCCGGCTTCGCCTGCCGGGGCTGCGGGCGCGCCGCAGGCAACAAGCGCCAGCGCTACAAACGCCAACAGCGCTACTATCCATACAGAACGTTTCATCTTGAATCTCCTTGTTGGGGTACTGTAAATGATCCTGCTTCTTGTGTCATTTTTCACAGTTGTCGATCTCCAGCGCAGTTCTGATGCAGATTGAACCTCCTTCTCCGGGGCCGGGGAGCCGCGCTAGCGCCCGTCCAGCCTACTCCACCATTCGCGCCTGCACAGCGTGGTACGGCTTGCTGGGCAGGTTATCCAACATGAACTGACCGCTATACGTCCCTTCCACGGGCGTGATCGTCATGCCCCATGGATCGATGATGTCGAGCTTGTACTTCTTGTCCTCCGGCAGCTCAAACTCGAAGCGGCCTGGCTGGGCGATGCCGAAGTAGAAGAGATAGTAGGAGTCGCCAGAGCGGGCGCGATCACGCCGGACCCAGCCCCACTTGCCGACAGGAGGCAGCGGGTCCAGCCCATGCGGCGCATTTTCCTCCAGCAGCTTGCGCAAGAAGGCGATGCGCTCCGGGCTTTCGCCGTGCAGCTTGCCGCCCTTGGCCCACCAGAGGATGTCCTCCGGGTGCAGATAGGTTTCGCCGTGGCCCACGTAGCCGCCGCCGACTGTCCCCTGCCAGAAGCGATGCACCATCTCCTGCGCGCTGATGTTGCCCCACCCCATGTCGATGTTGCCCTCGTACTTACACTCGTCCACCACCACCGGCTTACGATAGGTCTCGCGCCAGTCGCGCACCGCTTCCAGGTCCGAATGCTGGACGCTCTGATGGGTCACCCACGGCTTGTTGTGATCATAGAAGCCGCGGCAGTTGTGGATCGAGCGCAGATGCTGATAGGGGTCGCTCTCCTGCACCACGCGGAAGAAGCGGTCCCAGTCCGCCATGGTCTTGCTCTCCATCAAGTCATACTCGTTCGCCATCGACCACCACACGTTGCGATAAGACGCCAGCCGCGCAACCGCATAGCGCAGGTAGAAATCGTCGTTCTCTGCGCCCATGTCGGCGAAGCCCCAGCGGTCATAGGGATGGAAGAGGATCAGATCCGCTTCGATGCCCAGGTCGCGCAGTTGGCCGACACGCTTTTCCAGATGCCGCCAGAACTCCGGGTTGAAGCGCTTGAAATCCCAACTGCCGTCGGCCTTGCGCTCATAGGCGAAATGCGGCGGCTCATTGGCGTTGAAGCGGTAGTGCTTGGGGAAGATGCACATGCGCATCTTGTTGAACGGCGCGCTGCGCAGCGTCTCCAGCGTCAATTCCTCCAGTTCGTCGCCCTGGTGATTCCACACGTAGCAGGTCGTCCCCACGGAGATATGGGGCGCGCCGTCGGCGTAGGCGAAGTGATAGGTGTTGTGCACATGCACAGGGCCATGATTGCCCGCTGACGGCTCGGTGCAGGTGAAGGACCCCGTCTTGCCGTTGAGTGCAGGCACGTTACTGACCGTCTCGTACCGCCACTCGCCGACCGTGTCGGGCATGAAGCGCACCTTGTACACACCGTCCCCGTCGTAGAAGCCGTCTACAACGACTTCCCGGTGCTTATAGCTGAAGCGCGCAGCCACCTGGACGTCGACGAACGGGTTGCCCTCGCTCGGACCGTTCAGCTTAACCTCAAAGATATCCCAACGTTCAACTGAATTGGACACAGTCTACCCTTTCTGTCAGATGGAACCGGAGCCGATGTGCGCGTACTGGTGCGTCTCGACTTTACACATACACGGTGACAATGTGCGACGGATGGGAGAGCTGCCACACACGATGCAGCTATCCGTCAAGCAGATATCTGGCTGTAACATGGTCGGTGAATAGCACATTGATCCAGGCGCCTTCCAGCGCGCCGCGTATCGCGGCATGCTTGCGCTGCCCGCCGGCAATGCCCACGCAGCGGTCGACCTTGCGCAGTTGTTCCAGCGTCATACTGATCACCCGCTCATCCAGCGACGTGACCACCGGCGCGCCGTGGCTGTCGAAGAAGCGCAGGCAAATGTCGCCCACCGCTCCCTGCTGCGCCAGCAGGTCGATTTCCTGGGGCGAGAAGATGTTGCCGCTGCTGGCGAGCAGCTTGGAAGGCGTCACCGAGCCGATGCCAACCAGGGCGACGTCGATGCGCTCGAAGCAATCCACCGTCTGCCGCACAAAGGAATCGCTCAGCAACACTCGTCGCGCTTCGGCTGAACCGACGACGCCGGGCGCCGGCAGAAACTTCGCTTCGGAGCCGATCAGGTTGGCCAAGCGCGTGGTGAGATGGTTGGCGTGCACCTCCGCGCTCGGGTTGCCGATGCCGCCCAGGATCTGCACCACCTTCGAATCGACTTGCTGCGAGATGGGGTGCATGGCATTGACCATCGCCAGCAGGGTTTCGCTCCAAGAGGAGATGCCGATCACCTCGCCGCGTTTGAGCGTCGTCTCCACGTAAAAGGCGGCTGCCAATCCTAATGCGCGGGCAATTTCCTGCTCGTCGTCGCCGCTCTCGCAGTCTACGACCACCACGTTCTTCAGGTTGTAGCGCGCCTGCAAGGCCATCTCCAGGTCCGAATAGATCTCTGGCGGCGGGCTGATGCGGATGCGTACAATCTGCTCTTCCTGAGCACGCTTCAACATGCGCGAGATCGTGGCTTGGGACAGATCGAGGCGCGCCGCGATCTCGGACTGACGGCGGTTTTCCTCGTAATATAGCCGCGCGATCTTCGTCATCAGACGCAGTTCGTCGATTCGTGCCATAAGCCCCGGTTCTGCTGGACGGGTATTCCGAAGAATTATAGGGACGGCTGGAAAGCCGGTTAACAACCCAAGGTGGCGCGCGCCACAGCCTGCTGCCACCCGCCGATCAACTCGGCGCGCTCGCTTGGCGTCAACTGCGGCTCAAAACGGTCGCGCGCTCGCGGCAGCGCGGCGATTTCGTCCAGTGAAGGCCATACACCCACCGCTAAGCCGGCCAAGTAGACCGCGCCCAGCGCTGATACATCGGTCGACGTGCTGCGCAGCACCGGTCGCCCGATAATGTCCGCCTGGAACTGCATCAGTTGGTTATTGCGGCTTGCGCCGCCGTCGGCTAGGAGGAATTCCAACTCGATGCCGGCGTCGCCCTGCATGGCGACAAAGACATCGCGCACCTGGTAGGCGATGGACTCCAGCGTGGCGCGCGCCACCTGCGCCGGACCGCTGCCGCGTGTCAGCCCGGTCAAAAGGCCGCGCGCTTCCGGTCTCCAGTGCGGCGCGCCCAGCCCAACAAAGGCCGGCACCAAGTAGACCCCATCCGAATCGGCAACCTGCTCGGCCAGTTTGGCCACCTCTTCAGCCGGTCGCTCCAGGCCCAGCAACTGCCCTAGCCACTCTACAGCAGCGCCGGTCACCGAGATATTGCCTTCGAGTGCATAGGTGGTCTTGTCAACAGCCCAGGCAACGGTGGTGGATAGGCCTCGTTCCGACAAGATCGGCTGCTCAATTGGCGTCATCAGCGAGGAGCCCGTGCCATACGTTGCCTTGATGGCGCCGCGCTGGAAGCCGGCGTGACCGAAGAGCGCGGCGTGGGAGTCCCCAATCAAGGCGGCGATGGGGATGCCGCCCGGCAGGCTGCCGAGGGGCGCAGTCTCGCCAAAGACCGTGCTCGACGCCATCACCGTGGGCAGTGCCGCGGCGGGAATGCCGAACAACGCCAACAGTTCAGCGTCCCAACTGAGGGTGTGCAGGTTGAAGAGCTGCGTGCGCGAGGCGTTGGTCATGTCGCAGGCGTGGACCTTGCCGCCGGTCAGATTCCACAACACCCAGCTATCCACCGTGCCGAGACACAATTCACCGTTGGCAGCCCGGTTGTGGCCTTCGGGCGTGTGGTCCAGCAACCAACGCATCTTGCTGGCCGAAAAGAGCGGGTCTATCGTCAGGCCGGTACGCTCACGCAGCAGATACTCGACGTTACGCGCCGCAAGGCCGGCGCAAAAAGATGCCGAGCGCCGGCACTGCCACACGACGCAGGGGCCGAGCGGTCGCCCGCTGCTCCGCTCCCACAGCACGACCGACTCGCGCTGGTTCGATATGGCGATAGCCGCCAGCTTGGCTGCGTCCGCACCCGCCAGGCATTCATCGATGGCGGTACGGACACTCTGCCACAGCGCCATCGGGTCCTGCTCGACCCAGGCGGCCTGCGGATAGGAGACGGTAAGCGGTTGCGAACTGCGCCCCACAACCTCGCCGGCCGCGTTGACGCGCAGCACCTTGGTGTTGGTTGTACCCTGGTCAATGCCGAGAAACTCACGGCCGGTCGATGACATCTCTGGTTCCTCCAATTGCCTGTGGTGCAGGGGCTGCGGCGCGAATATTAGGCTCCTGGCACCGCTAATCGGCGGCGGCGACGGCCAATAACTCGACCGCTGTCTGCGCCAGCCCCTCCGGCGTAATGTCGTAATGCCGGAAGATCTCCTCCTGGCTGCCGGTCATCGTGTACTCATCCGGGATGCCGATGATTTTGAACGGGACATGTACGCCGGCTTGCAGCAGAACCTCGGCGCAGGCGCCGCCCAGCCCGCCCCTAACGCTGTGCTCCTCCACCGTCACCAGCGCCTTGCTGTCACGCGCCGCGGCGAGCAGCGCCGCCTCGTCCAGCGGCTTGACCGTGTGCATACTGATCACCCGGCAGCGAATACCTTCCTCTGCCAGCCTATCGGCGGCCTGCAGCGCAATAATGACTGTCTCGCCTGTGGCGACGAAGGTCACATCGGGCCCATCTCTCAAGACGATGGCCTTGCCGAACTCGAAGTGCGCATCCGGCTCGTGCAGGTTGTACATCGGGCGCTTGCCCAGGCGGATATAAACCGGCGCGGGATAGTCGAGCGCGGCCGTCAGCGCCGCCCGCGTCTCAAAGTTGTCCGCCGGCGCCACGACAGTAATGTTGTGGATGGCGCGCAAGACCGCGAAGTCGTGCAGAGAATGGTGCGTCGAGCCGAGCGCGCCGTAGCTCACCCCGGCGCTGATGCCGATCAGCTTGACCGGCCAGTTCGAATAACAGACGTCGTTCTTAATCTGCTCCAAAGAACGCGCCGTCAGAAAACAGGCGGGCGAAACGGCAAACACCTTCTTGCCCGCCGCGGTCAGCCCAGCGGCAATGCCGACCAGGTTCTGCTCGGCTATCCCCACCTCGACGATCTGGTCGGGCAGCGCCTTGCCGAACGGCGTCAACTTGCCCGAACCGCGTGAGTCGCTGGTGACGACGAGGACATCGCGGTCTTTCTCCGCCAAAGCCAATACAGTGGCGCCAAACTCATCCAGATTCGCTCTGCCCAAGTTCATCGATGTGCTCCGTTGAGTGCGGCTTCTGCTTGGTCAAGCTCGGAAAGGGCGAGACGGAATTCCTCGTCAGAGGGTACATGGTGATGCCAGGAGGCCACGTTTTCGATGAAGCTAACGCCGCGCCCCTTGACCGTGTGGGCCAGCAGTAGGCTGGGCTTACCCGGCACAAAAGGCACGCCCTCCAGCGCCTCCACCAACTCGGGAATGTCGTTGCCGTTCACTTCTCTGACCGCATAGCCGAAGGCGCGAAACTTGTCGACCAATGGCTCCAGCGCCATGACCTCCTCCGTGAGCCCCGTGATCTGCAGGTCGTTGCGATCGACGATCACCGTCAAGTTGTCCAGTTTGTAGTGGGCAGCCGTCATCGACGCCTCCCAGTTGGAGCCTTCGGCCAACTCGCCATCGCCCAACAGCGTAAACACTCGGTGCGGCAGCCCGTCCTTCTTCATGCCCAGCGCCAACCCCACCGCCACACTCAGGCCGTGGCCCAAAGCCCCGGTATTGTGCTCAACGCCAGGCACCTTGCGCGTCGGATGACCGACCCAGTGCGAACCGCCGCTGCTGAAGGTATCGAGTTCGGCGGCGGAATAGAAGCCGGCATCGGCTAGCACCGTGTAGAGCGCTTCGACCGAATGACCCTTGCTCTGGATGTAGTGATCGCGCGCCACGGCGTCGAAATTCGCGGGCGTCACACCCATGATGCGGTTATACAGCACGTTGAGGATATCCACCGACGAGAGACTGCCGGCAGTATGGCCTGTGTTTGCCCGCTTAATCATTGACAACAGCGTCCGGCGGTACTGAACCGATTTTTGCTGCAGTGTACGTATGGAAGGAGTATTCATTGCCTATTCGCTTGGGGAAGTTGACTAGATAAAGGCGCATCCATCCGAATTGCCGGAACGCCCTTGAATACTTATTCAATACTATCGGAAATATTCAAATGTAGTATGACCTACTTTTGTCGCCTTGTCAAGCCCCACATGCGACAAAAACGTACGCGTCTGTGTTTTGACAAAACACTCGCCAAAGAATACGATGCGCATAGTGTCTAGATGACGTTAAGCGCCATGCCTAGAGGGCCGCATCGATGCAGCAAGCCGCCGGCCAAGCCAGCAAGTTTTTATACGAATACCCGCGCCCCGCAGTCACAGTCGACATCGTCCTCTTCACCTTTCGACGCGACGCGCTCCAAGTCTTGCTAATCCGCCGCAAGCACGATCCTTTCGGCGGAAAATGGGCGCTGCCCGGCGGCTTTGTCGAGATCGACGAGGACCTGGACGCCGCGGCCCAGCGCGAGCTATACGAAGAAACCAACGTCA
>JASGTU010000341.1 GCA_030058085.1 Chloroflexota bacterium | reverse complement strand
TCCCCATGAAGCTCTATTACACCGCGTTCGACACGCGCCTGCTGAAGGCGATGGTGCGCATCATGCCCTTATTCGGCCAGGACCCTACCGCATTCGGGCGCAACAAGGACATCAACTTCGTGGAGATTGCCCAGTGGGAGATGCCGGTGCACGCCCGCATCGACGTCAGCGGGCAGTTGGCCGCGAAGACTGCTGCCAGCATGGCGCACGCCAGCCAGTACGGCGGCGGGCCCGGCTTCCTGCGCATCCTGCCGGGTTTCCTGCGCCGGCGCATGGATGGGTTCGACACCTTTACGCGCGCCTATCCTGCGCCGGACGGCCGCGTGGAGCGCGATCTGTTCGAGGGCCTGGGGCTATAGACGACGACGGTCCTTTGCCACGAATTTCACGGATTTCACGAAACAAAGGGTGTGACAGATGACCCATGCTGCTGCGCCGGGAATGCCGCCATCCCTGGCGGCAAAAGCACAGGCGACAATGCCGGCATCTTTGCCGGCGATCCCAGGGGCGCCGCCTCTGCGATTTTCCCGTCAAGAATTCGGGCCAAACCCAACGCAGCGCAAAACGGTTTGCCCTCGCCAACCGGCAGGAGTACACTAAGGAGCGATATTCACCGCCGCCGGTCCTGCTGTGACCGGTACCGACAAACCCGCAACCCTTTAGGGCGCCCGATCCGTGAACAAGGAGAAGCGAAG
The DNA here is from genome assembly GCA_030058085.1 of Chloroflexota bacterium. Taxonomy (GTDB): domain Bacteria; phylum Chloroflexota; class Anaerolineae; order Caldilineales; family Caldilineaceae; genus JASGTU01. The sequence goes on along the minus strand of JASGTU010000341.1, from coordinate 7,427 downwards.
ATGAGACGGCCCATCCGATGGCGTGTCTCGCCAAAAGCGAGTCGCAGGCGGTTTCTGTTCAGCTTGATAACGTTGGTCCTTTTATTGCTGCCGGGAACTGCCGCAGCGGCTGAGTATGTGGACACCGAAACCTATCATCTGCCGCAAGGACAGACCGTACAAGACGACCTGATCGTGACGGCGCAGGAGGTGATCGTCGACGGCACGGTGGAGGGCGATCTGGTCGCCTTCGGCGCCTATGTGGAGATGAACGGCGTCGTGACCGGCGACCTAATGGCGGCTGCCGCCGAGGTGCGCATCAACGGCGTGGTGCAAGACGACGCGCGCGTGGCGGGCGCCGGCGTACACCTGACCGGCAACGTGGGCGATGACCTGTTTGCAGCCGCAGGCGGCTCTTGGCCCGGCTTCGCGATGTTCACCCAGGAGGCGGCGCCGGGTCGCACACTCACGCCAGGGCTGACGATCGGTCCCAAATCAACCATCGGCGGCGACGCCTACCTGGGCGCCGGTCAGGCGACGATAGCCGGCGCGCTGCGCGGCAACCTCGTCGCCGGCGCCGAATCGCTGACCTTTATCGCGCAGGTCGACGGCGACGCTTCCCTGTACGCCAACACACTGACGACGAGCGAAGGCGCAAGAGTGGGCGGCAACCTCAAATACACGAGCACGCGTGAGGAGGCTGACCTGCCTGAAACGGACGGAACCGTCACGCACATCGTCCCGGAAGAAAAGCCGGAAGAAAAGGTGCAACCCAATCCGCTGCTCGGCTTCACCTGGTGGCTGCTGCGCACTGTCATGCTGCTGGCGGGCACGCTCCTGCTGGCGGCGCTGGTGTGGCGTTTTGCACCGCAACTGCTAGGCCGGCCTGCCGCCGCCATCGACCGCAAGCCGGTAGAAGCCGGCCTATACGGCGCGGCGGTCGTGGTGATGGCCGTCCCCGTCGCCGCCGCGCTGGTCTTCATGGTCGTCCTCTTCTGGGGATGGTTCCCCGGAGGCGCTGCCGTATTTGCTTTCTCCTTCGGGCTGCTGTCGCTGGCGTGGCTATTCAGCCCGATCCTGACCGGGCTGTGGCTGGGACGGCGCATCTTCGCCCTGACGCCCACGCTGAGCGGCGACCTTTACGCCCTGCTGACCGGCAGCGGGCTGATCGTGCTGGCAGGGCGGATGCTGAGTGCGGTTCCCTGCGTGGGCGGGCTGATGCACTGGCTCCTCTTCCTGTTGAGCTTTGCGCTGGCTGCAGGCGGGATCCTGCTGGCGCGGCGCGCGCCGGCGCAAGAAGCGGCGGCTGCCTAGCGCCGCACCAGGCCGGGACGTCGTAGAAGGCGCGGAATGCCTATGGAGATTGCCGAAAAACTGTACGTGGGCGACATCGTCGAGATGCGCAAGCCGCATCCGTGCGGCGGGAAGCAGTGGGAGATCGTGCGCGTGGGCGCAGACATCGGCCTCGTCTGCCGCACATGCAGCCGCCGCATCCTTCTGCCGCGCCGCCAGTTCGCGCGCCAGGCCAAGCGCTTTGTCATGCGCAGCCCGCTGGCAAGCGCCGGCGGCAGCCACGCACATGACGGCCAAGATACAGAGGGACAAGGGAGCGCATGAAGAGAGCCGAGTTGGTGCAGTATTTGGATGACTATCTGCGCATCGCCGAGATCCGCGACTACGGGCCGCAGGGCCTCCAGGTCGAGGGCCGCGACGAGGTGCACAAGATCGTCGGCCTGGTCGACGCGCACCTGCCCTGCGTCGAGGCGGCGCTGGAGCAGGGCGCCGACCTGATGCTGGTGCATCACGGCATTTTCTGGGGTCCGACCAAGCTGTTGAGCGGCTCGCATGGCCGGCTGGTGCGCAGGCTGATGGCCGCGGACCTCAACCTCTACGCCGCGCATCTGGCCCTGGACGCGCACCAGGAGGTCGGCAACAACGCCGAACTGGCGCGGCGACTCGGACTGGAGGTAATCGGCTGGTGGGGAGAGGTTCACGGTACGCCGCTGGCTGCGCTGGCGGCGGCGCCGGACGGCATGGACCTGGATGACCTGACGGCGCGCTTCGAGCAGCACGTCGGGCCGATCAATCTGGTGCAGGCGCATGGCCCGCGGCAAGTCAAACGCATGGGCGTCATGAGCGGCGGCGGCGCCGGTCAGATCGCAGAAGCCGCGGACCTCGGCTGCGACACGTTCCTCACGGGCGAGCCGGAGCACGCCCACTACTACGACGCGCTCAACGCCTCGCTCAACGTGATCTATGGCGGACACTACACGACCGAGACCGCCGGCGTCCAGGCATTGGGCCGGCATCTGCACGAGCGATTCGGCGTCGAATTTGCGTTTGTCGATCTGCCCACAGGGCTATAAGTCCGTCCATTGCGCCACCTCTATCGCTGCCAACCCGGCGCGGCTCCGGCAAGCTGCTGAGCTGCGCCGGATTACGTCGCCCTCCGGTGTCCTGACGCCGGCCCGGAACTCAGACGAAGGGGCGTGCGTCTATTGGGGGCGATTAAGCAATTAGCGACAAGTTTCAGACAGGTGCTATAGTATCGACATGCAAGATCAAACCCCGTCGAATTCCGGCCGTGATGAGGGCCACCCGCAGCCAACCGGCCAACCGCCCGAAGCGGTTGAGCAGACCGAAGCCCGTGCGCCGCAATCCGACAGGGTTCTGTCGCGGCGGCGATTCCTGTCGGCTGCGGCGAGCGGCGCGGCGGCGGCAGCACTCGCTGCGTGCGGTCGCTCTCGCCCGACGCCGACAGCATCGCCCCTCCTGCCGACGCCCACGTCTACGCCGGTCGCCGGTTCCAGCCTGCCGGGCCTAGCCACGCCGGGCGAGTATCAACTGTTCCTCCCCCAAGTGAACAATGCGGGGGGCATCGGTTCGGCGCTGGTTCCGGAGCCTACGCTGACGCCTACGCCGGCCAAGCCCACGCCGACGCCGCCTCCGCCGCCCACGCCCACGCCTGTGGCGACGCCCTTCCCGCCCGGCCCGCCCAGCAAGCTCGGCCTGTTCGTGGGGCGCAACCACCCGCAGATCTTCGAGTTGCTGGAGACCCGGGCCGTTACGGTGGTGAAGACGCTCGAACTGGACGCCAACTTCGCTGCGCAGATCAAGCAGACGTCGCCGCGCACCCTGCTCATCGGGCGCATCGACCTGCCGCAGATCAGCCTGGGCGACCTCGACCCGGTAGGCGCGGCGCGGTCGTTCGTCGAGCAGGTGCTGCCCTATGCCGATGACCCGGCGCGGCGGCAGCATTTCGACGGCTGGGAAGCGTATAACGAGCCGGTGGCGAGCAACGCCGATGAGATGAAGCGCCTGGCGGATTTCGAAGCCGAGCGGACACGCCTGCTCGGCGACCGCGGGCTGCGCAGCGTCGTCGGCAACTTCGGCACAGGCCAGCCTCCGCTAGATCTGTGGGAGCCATTCTTGCCCGCAGTGCAGGCCGCAAAGGAGTATAACGGCTGGCTGGGCCTGCATGAGTATTCCGCGCCGACCATTTACTACCTGACGACGCGCGAAAATCAGGGCCGCTATCCCGGCGTGGGGCCGGGCGACACAGGTTGGCTGACGCTGCGCTATCGCCAGGTCTATGACCAGATCCTCCTGCCACGCGGGCTGGGCATCCCCTTGATCTTCACCGAACTGGGCGTAGACGGTCTAGTGACCGAACGCCCCGGCCCGCCCGATGCGCGCGGCTGGCAGCATTTCCAGCAGTACTGGGGCGAAAACGGCTACGGCATATGGGGGCCGGGGGCATACGTCGAGCAGTTGGTCTGGTACGACGAGGCGATGCGCCAGAATGACTACGTCGTAGGCGGCTGCATCTATGCGCTAGCCGCCAGCAGCGGCTGGGAATCGTACGACATCTTGGGACCGGCCGCGGCCGTGCTGCAACAATATCTCAGCGTCCACGCGCCGGTGTGAACGCCTTAGCAGACGCGTAGGGGATGTTCTAATGGCATTCCACCAACTGCATGCCGGGCTGGCGAACACAGCCCTTCTCTTTATCGCCGCCATCGGCCTCTGGGCGCTGGTCTTGCGCTTCACCACGCGGCGGCTCACGCCCGCTTGGTACGGCGCTGCCGTGGTGGGCGAGGTCGTGATCGTGTTGCAGGCAGTGATCGGCCTGGTCCTCTATTTGCAAGGGCTGGATGCGGCGCTGCCGCGCCCCTTCATGCACATTCTCTACGGGGTAGTAGCCGTGGTGACACTGCCCGCCGCGCACGGCTATTTCGGCAACATTAAGGATGAAGGAGCGAAGGCAATCGCCATGGCGCTGACTTGCTTCTTCCTGTGGGGCATCCTGCTGCGCGCCACGTCGGTTGCGCAATTCCTGCCGGCGTGAGCGCAACGTGCGATAAAGGGAAAGGACGCATCCAGCTAGATGCCTCTGCCCTGATCTGCTGCCGAGGCGCATCGCAGCGATGGCAGAGATGCCGCCGAACCGAAGAATAACCCGACAAGGCGGCATTATTTGATAGCCGCCCGTTTTTCTTGATAGAATTGAACAGGTAAACCGGCAGTCGTACCAGATGAGTCTGGAATATGTCCAAACAAGTTCTGGTCCTCAACGCAAGCTATGAACCGCTCAGTTTGGTATCGGTGAGACGCGCCATCGTGCTCTTGCTGCGTGAGAAAGCCGAGATGTTGGAGGCGACGGAAAGTCTATTGCGCAGCAGCAACCAGGCCGTCCCCGTCCCGCTGGTCATCCGCCTGGTGCATTACGTGCGCCTGCCGCATCGCAAAGTGCCGGCAACGCGTGCTTCGGTCATGCTGCGCGATGCGTATACGTGCCAGTACTGCGGCGGCGCGCCGGGACGCAGTTGGCTGACGGTTGACCACGTAGTGCCGCGCAGCCGCGGCGGCGCCCATGACTGGGACAACCTGGTTACGGCCTGCACGCGCTGTAACCAAAAGAAGGGCTCATCCACGCCGGAAGAAGCGGAAATGCCGCTGCGCCGCAAGCCGTTTGAGCCAAGCTATGTGGCGCTGGTGCTGCTCAGCAACCCGGTGGCAGCCAAACGCTGGGAGAGACTGGTCGAAGCGACCCATGACCAAACAGCCGGCAGCGCAATGCCCGTTCTCGTATAGCAGATGAGGGATGACCATGCCCGCCTATGATGCCCGTCGCGAGACGTTGGACGCAATCACGCGCCGCATCTCCGATCTGAGCGAACAATCGTTGACCCAGCTTGCCCAGTACATCAGCTACCTGAAGTGGCAGGAGGAGCTGTGGCACAGCCTGCTCGACGACGATGACGATGAACGCCCTGATCAGACCTTGATCTGGCAGTATGACTTCCTCGAAGGCTTTCCCGCCGCGCGGCAAGTATCGACACGCGCGCCGGACCTGATGGAGGTGAAGGTCGGCGCGGCGACCTGCGGCATGGTGCAGCAGTTGGCGCTGTGGGAGCACCCGCCCGTGACGGGCAGCGCGGTCTGCGAGTACCAGTTGCGCGTGCCGGCGGAAGTGGAAAGCCTGCGCCTGCGCTTCGCCGCGGGCATCCGCGACGGCGCGCTGATGGAAGGCCAGAACTGGTGCGCCTTCCGCATCTACGTCAACGGCTTGCGCCTGTGGAGCACGACCAAACAGACCAATGTATGGGAGCGGTACGTCATCGACCTGCCCAGCCTGCCGGGGCAGGATTTGGTAGTGCAGTTCGTGACGGATGCGTTGGGGGATAACCGCTGGAACTGGGCGGTATGGGCCGAGCCGCAACTGCTGGGCTATGCCGAGCGGCGCGGCGGGCAGCCGAAAACGCGCTGACGTCGCGCCCATACGGTCATTGGCGGGATCGCCGCACCGGCGCGCAAATGACAGCTATACGCCTGTCATTTGCGCGTTTCCGTTGGCGGACCAGGCGCCGGAAAACATAACTTGAGCTTATGAACCTAATTACGGTTGAGAACCTCTCGAAGCAACTTGGCGAACGCCAGTTGTTCGAGGGCGCGAATCTATTGGTCAACGAGGGCGACCGCATCGGCCTGATCGGCGTCAACGGCAGCGGCAAAAGCACGCTCTTGCGCATCCTCGCCGGGCTGGAGGCGCCGGACGAGGGCAACGTTACCGTGTGGGGCGGGGTGCGTGTGGAGTACTTGGCCCAAGAACCGGCCCTGGACGAGGGCCAGACGGTGCTGGCAACCGTCTTCGCCAGCGAACTACCGCAGATGCAGCTTGTGCGCCGTTACGAAGAGGCCGTTACCGCGCTGGAGCGCAACCCGCATGACCCGGCGCGGCAAACCGCGCTCGCCCAGGCCGGCGCCGAGATGGACCGCACGGACGCCTGGGCCGTCGAAGCGGACGCCAAGGCCATCCTCACCCGCCTGGGCATCCGCGACTTTGAAGCGCGCATCGGCCACCTGAGCGGCGGGCAGCGCAAACGCGTGGCGCTGGCGCGTGCGCTCATCGACCGCGCCGACGTGCTCATCCTCGACGAGCCGACCAACCACATCGACGCCGAGACGGTGGCCTGGCTGGAGACCTACCTAGCCGGCACGCCCGGCGCGCTGGTGATGGTGACCCACGACCGCTACTTCCTCGACCGCGTAGTGACGCGCATCGTCGAATTGGACAGGCGACGCCTGGTCAGCTATCCCGGCAACTACAGCCAATATCTGCGCCTGCATGCCGAACGCCAGACCCAGTTGGCAGAGGCGGAGCAGAAACGCCAAAACCTGCTGCGCCGCGAGCTAGAATGGCTGCGTCGCGCGCCGATGGCGCGCGGCACGAAGCAGAAGGCGCGCAAGCAGCGCGCCGAGGAGCTGCTGCAACTGCGCTACGACTCCGGCGAAGAGACCGTCTCAATCGCGCTGGCATCACGGCGGCTGGGCAAACAGGCGCTTACCGCCACCGGGCTGACCAAGCGCTATGGCGCGCAAGCCGTGGTGGACGGCGTGACGCTGCACCTCGAGCCCGGCGACCGCATCGGCATCACCGGGCCGAACGGCGCCGGCAAGAGCACGCTGCTCGACATCCTGGCAGGCAAGACGGAGCCGGACGCGGGCGTAGTGCGCTGGGGCGAGACGGTGCGCATCGGCTATTACGACCAGGCGAGCGAAGACCTGGACGACCATATGCGCATCCTCGAGTTCGTGGAGGAGGAAGCGCCGCTGATCCGCACCAAAGACGGCGACCGGGTGGAGGCGGCCAAGATTTTGGAGTGGTTTCTCTTTCCCCGCGCCATGCAGTGGGGCCGCATCGGCAGCCTGAGCGGCGGCGAGCGGCGGCGACTCTACCTCCTGCGCACGCTCATCCACCAGCCCAACGTGCTGTTGCTGGACGAGCCGACCAACGATCTCGACATCCAGACGCTGAGTGTGCTCGAGGAGTTTCTGGACCACTTCACCGGCTGCCTGATCGTGGTGAGCCATGACCGCTATTTCCTGGATCGCACGGTGGATTACCTGTGCCGCATGGAAGACGGGCGGCTGGGACCGCGCTACCC